>JAJUJD010000055.1 GCA_029267315.1 Alcaligenaceae bacterium | reverse complement strand
CCACCGTGACGCCTGAACCCAGAGTCAGTGGGCAGCCCGGGTCGGTATGAAGCACAGACCCTTCCTGGATGTTGCTGTTTTCCCCCACGACGATGGGTTCGTTATCGCCGCGCAGTACGGCCCCGGCCCAGACACTGGTATTGGCTGCCAGGTGCACGTCGCCGATCACCGTGGCCTCAACGGCCACATAGGCGCTGTCATCAATAACGGGGGTTTTGTCTCCCAGACGATAACGGGTCATAACGCTTCGACTGTCCTGAAATTTATGGTTCTCGTTGCGCAATATTGCGGCGAATGATCGTAGCACACCGGGCGGGCCCATGGCCGTCGCAGCCATGCCGCCCAGCTTTATTTATGCAGGCGCCCAACCCTGAACAAAGGCGCTGACTGGCTGCCGCTTCCCGCCTGCCTTCTGCACGGTGAGCACGCGCAGAACGCCCTCACCTGTAGCGAAGTCCAGCCCTTGAGCCGTGGCAGAAAGCAGTGTCCCGGGGGCCGCGTCAGCGTCGCGAGGAAGAGCCACGGCCTCCCATACCTTGATGGGCTGCTCCAGGCCGGGCAAAGAAACGGTAGCACCGGGCACGGGATCAAACGCCCGCACACGGCGCGCCAATTCACTTGCTGGGCGGGAAAAATCGAGTGGCGCTTCAGCCTTGTCAAGCTTGGCGGCATAAGTGATGCCTTCGGCCGGTTGGGGCACAGGCTGCAGAGCGCCCGACTCAAGCAACTGTACGGCTTCGAGAATGGCTTCTCCCCCCAGCACGGCGAGCTCGTCATGCAGGCGGGCGGCGTTGTGCTCCGCTGTGATGGGCAGAGCTTTTTCGAGCAGCATGTCGCCCGTATCCAGCCCGGCATCCATCTGCATGATGGTGATGCCGGTACGGGCATCGCCCGCCTCAATGGCCCGCTGAATGGGTGCCGCACCCCGCCAGCGTGGCAGCAGACTGGCGTGAATATTGAAGCAGCCATGGGTGGGAAGATCGAGCGCCCACTGAGGCAGAATCAGACCATACGCCGCGACTACCATGAGTTCCGGCGCGGCCCTTAACAGGGCATCGCGCGCAGATTGGGCGTCCTCCGGATATTTTCCATCGAGGCGCAGGCTGCGTGGCTGGGCCACAGGAATATTATGCTGCAGCGCCAAAGCCTTCACCGGGCTGGGGCGCAACTTCATGCCCCGCCCGGAAGGCCGGTCAGGCTGGGTGAGAACCAGGGGAATTTCGTGTCCTGCTGCCAGCAGGGATTCCAGCGCCGTTCGAGCGAACTCGGGCGTACCCGCGAAAACGATGCGCATGTCAGGCGCGGACGGCTTCGCGTTCCTGCTTGCGCAGCTTGGTGCGAATTCGGTTCTGTTTCAGCGGCGACAGGTATTCGACAAACACCTTGCCCATGAGGTGGTCCATTTCGTGCTGGACGCAGACCGCCAAAAGCCCGTCGGCGTCGAATTCGTAGGTTTCGCCGTTTTCATTCAGCGCACGTACGCGGATGCTGGCGGCACGTTCAACTTTGTCGTAGACGCCCGGGACAGACAAACAGCCTTCCTCGTAAACTTGAAGGTCGTCGCTTTTCCAGATGATCTCCGGGTTGATGAGCACGCGCAGGTCATCGCCCTCTTCGGAGACATCGATAACGATAACGCGTTCATGGACATCAACCTGAGTGGCAGCCAACCCCACACCCGGCGCGTCATACATGGTCTCGGCCATGTCACGAACCAGCTGGCGGATGCGGTCATCGACCTCGCGGACGGGTTCGGCCACCTTGAACAGGCGTGGGTCCGGATATCGAAGGATGGGTAATAAAGCCATTGAAGATTCCAGAAATCAGTTAAGTTCCTATTATAAAACCCTTATTTCCCTAAGGGTGGATAAAGCCGCCCGTTTCGGCAGCGCGGGCGGGCAATCGCATGGCACACTACGCGCATGATGGAAAACCCCTCGCGTACCGAACTACTGGCGTGGTTGCGCCTCAGCCTGCAACCGGGCCTGAACCGCGCCGCCGCTCGCAGCCTGCTAGCGGAATTTGGTCTGCCGCAGCATATTTTTGACGCCTCCTCTTCCGCTCTGGCTCGGCATTTGCCGCGCGACGTGGTGGCCGGTCTTCAGGCCCCGCCTCCGCCCGAGGTGCAGCGCGCCATGGACGCGGCCCAACAGCTGCTGGCGCAGCCTGGATTCCACCTGCTTACACTGGCGGATTCAGCTTATCCCAGTCAGTTGCTGGACAGCAACGATCCTCCCCTGCTGCTGTATGTACGCGGCAACCCCCAGTGTCTGCAGCAGCCGTCAGTGGCCATCGTTGGTGCCCGCAGTGCCACGGAAGGCGGCAAGGACAATGCGCGTGCTTTCGCACGGCATCTGGCTGGACGCGGCTGGGCAGTCGTCAGCGGCCTGGCTCGTGGCATCGACGCGGCCGCTCACGAGGGTGCGCTTCAGTCGGGCGGGCCTGGAGCGACGATGGCGGTGCTGGCCTGTGGGCTGGACATTGCGTATCCCCGCCAACATGCAGCGCTCATGGACCAAATTGCAGCCACCGGAGCAGTGGTCAGCGAGTATGCGCCGGGCACCCCGGCCCAACCTTTCCGCTTCCCGGAGCGCAATCGCATTGTGGCGGCCCTGGCCCGGGGCGTACTGGTTGTGGAGGCTGCCGTCCAGAGCGGCTCGCTGGTGACTGCACGCCTGGCGCTGGAATGCGGCCGCGAGGTCTTTGCCATTCCCGGCTCAATTCACGCCCCGCTTTCCCGGGGCTGCCATGCCCTCATCCGACAAGGCGCCAAGCTTGTTGAACAAGGCAGTGACATCGAAGAAGAGCTGCAGCGGTCGGGGTCGGCACCGCTGCCGGCCGCTACGACACCGGGTGCTATGGCCGGACGCTCCTCCACGAATCAGACCGCCGCCACCTTGTTCGGGCCGGCCCGCGTCTCAGGAGAGTCAGGCCGGCGAAACAGCGAAGCCGCTCAAGCCGGGCCCCGGCCCAAGAATCGGATGCTGAAGGATCCGACCGTGGGACGGGTGCTCCAGGCCCTAGGGTACGACCCGTCTGACATTGACCAATTATGTCAGCGCAGCGGGCTGGCATTTCCAAAGGTGGCCGCCATCCTGACAGAACTGGAGCTGAATGACATCGTTTGCAGGTTGGAAGATGGTCGCTTCCAACGGCGCCAGGCTGAGCTGCTTTGAATCGCGAAACGCTGCACCAGGGGTCAGCTGTCACGCTATGATGGTGGGTTGATCTGCACAGGAGACAGGAGAGAACATGGCCTTACCAAGCAAAGTCAAAATTGTGGAAGTGTCGCCCCGCGACGGTCTGCAGAATGAGAAACAGTTCATCGACACAGCCACCAAGGTGGAACTGATTAACCGCCTATCCCAGGCGGGGTTCCGAAACGTCGAGACCACCTCCTTTGTCTCTCCCAAGTGGGTTCCGCAAATGTCCGATGCAGCCGAGGTCATGGCGGCCATAGAGCGGCGTGCGGGCACCATCTACTCGGTGCTCGCCCCGAATATGCGGGGCTTTGACGGTGCGCTGGCGGCCGGCGCCGACGAAGTAGTGATTTTCGGGGCTGCAAGCGAGGCCTTCTCCCAGGCCAACATCAACTGCAGCATTGCAGAATCGATTGCCCGATTCGAGCCCGTCGCCGAGGCAGTGAAGGCAGCGGGGCTACGCCTGCGCGGCAGCATCAGCTGCGCCCTGGGTTGCCCCTATCAGGGTGAGGTGGACCCGGCAGCTGTGGTAGATGTTGCGCGCCGCTACCTGGAACTGGGCTGCGACGAAATTGACGTTGCCGACACCATTGGCGTGGGTACACCCCTGCGCGTGGAGCGGGTCATGAAGGCGGTTACTGAAGTCGTGGACCCTGCGCGTATTGCCGGGCATTTCCACGACACCTACGGGCAATCACTGGCCAATATTCTTGCTTCCATGCAGGCGGGCATTTCCATTTTCCATACCTCCGTGGCCGGCCTGGGCGGCTGCCCTTATGCCAAGGGCGCTACGGGCAACGTTGCCACTGAAGACGTGCTCTACATGCTGCACGGTATGGGGATTGAAACCGGCGTTGACCTGGACGCGGTCATAGAAATCGGTCAGTGGATTTCCGGCCACTTGGGGCGCAAGGCGTCCAGCCGTGCCGGCAACGCCATCGCTGCCCGCAAGGCGGCGTGAAGCCCGCTGTTTAGGCCGCACCTGTCATGCAAAGACCTTCGCCCCAAGAGCAGCAGCAACTGTTGGAAGAGATCGGCCCCCTCCCACTGGAAGGGCCAGCCTGGCCCACCCGAGTGAAATGGTTGGCGTGGTTGGTTCTGGCCCTGGTGGTTTTCAGGCTGGTTCAAACCGCCGCCAGCCCGGCAGGGGAAGCGGTGGCCACGGCCGTGAAAATAAGCGTGCTCGCTTGTGTGCTGGGCCTCGGCGTACTGGCCCGCACCATGCATACTTCCGTGACCCGCATCACCGAAAACGGTATTGAGCAATCCTGGCTGGGGCGTAAGGAAATCACCTGGAACGACATTTCCTTCGTGAAGTTTGTACCGCTGATCGCTTCCAAGCGACTGATTTGCTTTACGTCTCGCGGCCGCCCCGTCACATTTCAGGCAGGCAGCCGGGAATTGGAAATCGCTTTCGCGCGGATTGCACTCGTGTACAAGCGCCGGTGAACACCACGGCCGCTCGGACACCAAGCCCGAGCGGACGTCTCAGGGAGTTGGTTAGCGAATCGGCAAGGCGTACATCAACCCGCCGTCTGTCCACAAGGCGTTCAGGCCCCGTTGGATCTTCAGTGGGCTGTCCTGGCCGACATTGCGTTCAAAGCTTTCGCCGTAATTACCGACCTGCTTGACGATGTTATAGGCCCAGGTTTCATCCAGGCCCAGGTTCTTGCCAGAACCTTCGGTCACGCCCAGCAGGCGGCGGATGTCCGGGTTCTGACTCTTGCGCATTTCTTCAACGTTGGCGGACGTCACACCCAGTTCTTCCGCCGCCACCATGGCGTGCAGTGTCCACTTCACCACGTTCAGCCAAGCATCGTCCCCTTGGCGTACGAACGGGCCCAATGGTTCTTTGGAAATAATTTCCGGAAGCACCACGTAGTTGTCGGGGTTCTCCAGACGGGAGATACGAATGGAAGCCAAGCCGGAGGCGTCGGTCGAGAAGACATCGCAGCGGCCGGCGGCAAACGCGCTCACCACTTCATTGAACTGGTCGAACACCACTGGTTTGTAGTTAACACCATTGGCGCGCGCCCAGTCAGCCATCGTATTTTCGTTGGTCGTGCCCTGCTGCATGCAGATGGAGGCGTCATTAAGCTCCTTGGCGCTCTTCACGCCCAAGTCCTTGGAAACCAGGAAGCCCTGGCCATCGTAGAAATTGATGCCGGCATGAATGACACCCAGGGAGGTATCACGCGTCTGGGTCACGGTCGTGTTGCGAGCCAGAAGGTCGATTTCCCCCGACTGGAGGGCCGTGAAGCGCTGCTGTGCATTCAGCGAGACGGCTTTGTACTTGCTTGCGTCGCCCAGCACGGCCGCTGCAACGGCACGGCAGACGTCGATATCGAGACCGCGCCATTCGCCCTTGCTGTCAGGCGCCGAAAAGCCGGTGAACCCGGTCGTTACCCCGCAATGGACGACGCCGCGGTCGCGCACGATTTGCAAGGTGTCGGCATGGGCGGCGGACAAGCTGCCAGCCAGCGTCAGCAGGCCAGCGATTAAGGTCTTCGGTTTGAGCATGAGGGTCTCCTCGATGAGCGAAAGCGGGATGAAAGCACTCGTTTCTGCGATGTTACCGTAGCGTGGCCTGATTGCATCGCCGAGTCGCTTACCCCTTCCGTATATTCTTATTACTCCAGGAAATTTGCACGAGCGTAAAATTTCAAGCTCTATATATAGACCGGTGGCTACACCGTTCAGGTCCTTGCTTCCATGAAACGCTTTCTTATTGCCAGTGCCATCGCTATGGGCACCATGGCTGGCCCGTCGTTGGCGGGCGTCACTCCCATTCTCGCGCCGCAGGATCTCGAAGCGATCCGTACTGGCGAACACGTGCGCGTCATCGATATCCGCCCAGAAGCTGACTACGCCAAGAATCATATTCCTGGCGCCGTTTCTGCGCCCTACGCGGCCTGGCGCGGCCCCGCCCACAGCCCAGGTCAATTGCCACCGATCACTGAGTTGGCGAAGCTGGTGCAAAAGCTTGGGGTCGACGAGAACACGCACGCTGTGGTGGTTTCCTCAGGGGACACCACGACCGATTTCGGTGCCGCCGCACGCGTCTACTGGACACTCAAATATCTTGGCCTGCCACAGCTTTCCGTTCTGAACGGCGGTATGCAGTCCTGGGCCGGTGCCGGCCTGCCTCAATCGCAGGATGTGGTGCAGGTGGCAGCCTCCAATTACGAGCCGGTGCTGAATGAGAACATCCTTGCCAGCCGCAATGATGTCTTGCAGCAAATCGACAACCCCAATGCACGGCTGGTCGACGCACGCCCCACCGCTTTCTTTGAAGGCAAGACGAAAGCTCCCACCGCATCCACACCGGGCACCATACGCAACGCTGTGAATATTGAGCACAGCGTGTGGTTCAAGCCCGGTACCAATGAAGTGGTGTCCCCCGAGGAAGCCAAGAAAATTGCGGCCACACGATTCCCCGAACTCGTGGACGACACCATTGCATTCTGCAACACGGGGCATTGGGCGGCCACTGACTGGTTTGCCCTGTCTGAGCTGGCCGGGCTGCCGAATGTCCGCATGTACCCGGAATCTCTTGCTGAATGGACCAATACTGCTGATGCCTTGCCCATGGACAACACGCCGGGCCGCGGCACCCAACTGCTGGAAAGACTGAAGAATGTCCTCAATTGATCGTCACCCTTCCGGCATGAGCATGCCGCAGGCCGCTACTGCGGCAGAACCGGCTCATGGCACCTCCTCGCGGCTGCCACTCACCCTGGCCATCGTAGCGGCGCTCATTGCCCTGGCCTGGTTCGTTTCTTTGCGTCAGTCCGCCCTCTTTCTGGTGGGCGTCGGCATGGGCGGCATTCTGGCCGGGGCACGCTTCGGCTTCACTACCGGTTGGCGTCGCCTGATCGAACAACGCGACGCCTCCGGCGTCATCGCCCAACTGGGCCTGCTGGCCGTCGCTGCGGCGATTTCAATGCCTTTGTTGGCCGCCTTTCCCAATGATTTGATGGCCGCATTGGGGCCACCCAGCATCAGCCTGCTGGTGGGTGCTTTTGTATTTGGCGCCGCCATGCAGATCGCCGACGGCTGTGGCTCCGGCACCTTGTACAAAGCCGGCATGGGCATCCCCCTCAACATGGCGATCTTGCCGATGTTTGTCCTGGGTAGCTTCCTGGGTTCCGCCCACCTGGACCGCTGGCTGTCCTTGGGCGCGACGGCCCCCGTGGGTCTGGTGAACGAAGCCGGTCCGCTGGGTGCCTTTGGCATTACCCTGCTTGGCCTGGTCGTCGTGGGCGGCCTCGCGCTCACCTGGGCTCGCCGTGGCGGCGCGCAAACTCCTTCCTGGATTGACCGGCGCATGCTCATTGCCGGCGTCGGCCTAGCACTACTGGCGGGGCTGAATCTGTTGCTGGCCGGCCAACCATGGGGTGTGGTCTATGGCTTTGGCCTGTGGGGCGCCAAGCTCGCCACGGCTGCCGGGGTTTTCGACCCCACCGCCAACGCATTCTGGAGCCAGCCGGGCAATTTCAATGCGCTGAGCCAGACTGTATTCATGGATGTGACCACCATCACGAACCTGGGAATTCTGGCGGGAGCACTCTGGTTCGCCGCCCGCAAGTCGCCGTCTGCCACCCGCATGACGGGGCGCCAATGGGCCATCGGCCTGCTGGCCGGCTTCCTCCTGGGCTACAGCTCCCGTCTTGCCTTCGGCTGCAATGTTGGTGCCATGGTCAGTGGTATATCAACCGGCAGCTTGCACGGGTGGATCTGGGTCGCACTTGCTTTCTGCGGTTCTCTCATCGGTGTGCGCCTGCGTCGCCGCTACGGTTTCTAAGGAGCATCATCATGCGCGCGCGCAACTTTACGCTGATCTTGTTCTGGCTCGGATTGGCCTTGTTCTTCAGTTGGGATTGGCTGCACTCCAAGCCGGTGAACCATCGCCTGGAACCCGCTCTGTTTGCGGCCGGGTCGGGCCAGGCACCCAGTGGCGGACATTGTTCGGCCTTTTGAGGAATTTAAAAGGCCACGAAGCCGCGGACTTTTTCCAAGATACGGCTTTCTGGGAGCGTCCTGGCTCTTCGGTTTAGACGAACCCTTTGAAGCGCCCTGCACGGCAGGGCGCTTTTCCATTCCAGCTCAGGAATAATCACGCACGTCGTCGATCACTTTGCCGTCATTGGGCAGAGTGCCCGGCTCGACGCATTCGATTTCTGCGCGCAGTTTGGTGATTTCGCGCACTGTGTTGGCCAAGCGCTCCGCCAGGCCTTCCGACGCCTGCTCCACTTCCACCTGCAGGGTCATGGCGTCACGCCCCACCGAACCGGACACGACCAGCCGTCCGCGTGCCACCTCGGGATGCCGCGCCAGCACTTGAGCCACCTGAGCGGGATGCACGAACATGCCACGGATCTTGGTGGTTTGGTCGGCGCGGCCAAGCCATCCGCGGATGCGCAGATTGCGACGCCCACACGGGGATTCCCCGGGAAGGATGGCGGACAGGTCCCCCGTGCCGAAGCGCAAGAGTGGGTAGTCCGGGTTCAGCGTCGTCACGACGACCTCACCAACCTCGCCCATGGGTACCGGCTGAGAGGTACCGGGCCGGACGATCTCGAGCAGGAGGTCTTCGTTCACCACCATGCCTGCCCGCGATGGTGTTTCGTAAGCGATCATGCCCAAGTCGGCCGTGCCATAAGCCTGATAGCCTTCAATTCCGCGTTCCAGAAACCACTCACGCAGCGAAGGCGGGAAGGCTTCACCTGAGAACATTGCCCGCTTCAGGCCGCGCAGTCTAAGCCCCTGCTCCTCAGCCTTTTCCAGAATGATGCGCAAAAAACTGGGCGTGCCGGTGTAACCGTCGGGCTGCAGGTCCACCATGGCCTGCAGCTGTTGCTCAGTCTGGCCGACTCCCCCCGGGAAGACGGTGCAGCCCAAGGCGTGAGCAGCCGTTTCCATCATGGACCCGGCCGGTGTGAAATGGTAGGAAAAACAGTTGTAGACGAGGTCACCGCTGCGAAAACCGGCAGCATGAAGGGCACGTGCAAACCCCCAGTAGTCCTTGCGCCGGCTTTCCGGCTCATAGATGGGGCCAGGGGACGCAAAGACGCGGGCTGCCTCGCCCCAACCAATGCTGGAGAAGCCTCCGAACACGCTTTCCTGTACGGACATGCCGGCAGTACGGGACTTGCGGCTTTCCATCTGCGCATGCAGCAATTCGCTTTTGCGCAGCACCGGTATGGTGGCCAGGTGCTCGCGGCTGCGGATTGTGTCGGGCTCCACGCCCTGGAGTTGACGGGCGATGGCGGGAGCCCTCTGCTGCGCTCTTCGCAAGGCATCGGGAAGCCGGGAAAATAGCTCTGCCTCACGCTCGGCGACGCCAGCCGCCTCGCGCTCCTCATAATATGTTGTCATGGTGTGATCTCTATGCCAGCCAGCGCTTGCGCCGCCTGTAGAACTTGGTGTCCCGGAAACTCTTGCGTTCCCCACTGGATACGCCTAGATAAAACTCCTTGACGTCTTCGTTTTCGGCCAGTTCGGACGCTTCTCCGTCCATCATCACGCGGCCGTTTTCAAGGATGTAGCCATAGTCGGCATAGCGCAGTGCGATATTGGTGTTTTGCTCGGCGAGTAGGAAGCTCACGCGTTCCCGCTGATTCAGATCGCGCACGATCTCGAAGATTTCCTCAACAATCTGCGGCGCCAAGCCCATGGAAGGTTCGTCCAGCAGAATCATGTTGGGGTTGGCCATCAATGCGCGACCGATGGCAGTCATCTGCTGTTCACCGCCCGAGGTATAGCCCGCCTGACTGCTGCGCCGTTGTTTGAGCCGCGGGAAATACTGATAAACGCGGTCCAGGGCTGCATGCATGTCACCACGGCCCAGATTGCGTGTGTAGGCCCCCGTGAGTAGGTTCTCTTCCACCGTGAGGTGAGCGAAGCAATGCCTGCCCTCCATGACCTGCACCACCCCACGCTTCACCAGGTCGGCCGGTGTGAGGCGATCGATGCGCTCCCCCCGGTAGTCGATAGACCCCTTGGTGACATCCCCGCGTTCCGCCCTGAGCAAATTGGACACCGCCCGGAGGGTGGTGGTCTTCCCCGCGCCGTTGGCGCCCAGCAGAGCGACGATATGGCCCTCGGGCACGCTCAGCGATACCCCCTTCAGCACGAGGATCACGTGGTTATAGATAACCTCGATGCCGTTGACGTTCAACAGTATGTTGGCGTCCTGGCGCGTCTGGACATTGGTATTCATTGATTCACCTGCCTGGATGGGCCGAGCCCAGAAGGGCCCGGCCAGCATGCTGATCAGCTCTCTTTGGAGCAGTCGCGCGGTTCAATCTTCTTCTCAGAGGCGTAGCGTTCGCCGTATTCCTTCACGAGCGGATCAACGAACTCGCGATTGGACTGATACCAATCCGAAACGATCTCGAACTTGGAGCCGTCCCACTGAATGATGCGAGCCCAGTCATCACCCATGTGATCCTGGCAGGATGTACGCACCGGGCGCAGAATGTTTGCAAAACCCAGTTCTTCAAGACGTTCCTGCGTGAGGTTGAGGTTCTCAAAGCCCCAGCGCACTTGTTCAGGCGTCATGTGCTTACCCTTGCCGAACTTCTCCTGGGCGGTACGGATGGCCTCTACCTGCAGCATGGAAATGATCATGCCGCGTGTATGGGCGATGGAGCCCACGGTGGCGCCGTTGGGGCTGGTACCCTGACCCTTGTCGTACACGTGTTTTTTGAGATCTTCGTGAACACGGCCTTCGTCAGCGCTGTTATGAATCGTGATGCCCTTGTAGCCCTTGGCAGTGGCGCCCAGGTCTTGTACGTCGGTCTCGGAAGCCGCCCACCAGATACCGTAGATTTTCTCGCGCGGGTAACCGACTGCCTGTGCCTCGCGAATGGCGGTGGGAGTCATGATGCCTGCGCTCCAAAGCAGGATGTAATCCGGGCGACGCTGGCGAATCTGCAGCCAGGTGGATTTTTGCTCAACGCCGGGCGCGGTAACCGGATACAGCTGCAGTTCGAACCCATTAGCCTTGGAACGCGACTGCAGCAAGGGAATTGGCTCCTTCCCATACGGCGAATCGTGATAGACAAGCGCGATCTTCTTGCCCTTGAGCTTGTCTTCGCCGCCCAGCTCCTTGGCGATGTCTTGAATCATGACGTCGGCAGCCGTCCAGTAGTTGCCAAGCAGGGGGAAGTTCCACTTGAACACGGCGCCATTGGCAGATTGCGACAAGCCGTAACCCACGGTTTCGATGGATATGCCGTCAACAATGGCGCGGTCGGACAGGGCGAAGGTAATGCCCGTTGACTGGGTATCGAAGCCTGACGCCCCGCCGCGTGTGGCCTTCAGGCGCTCGTAGCACTCCACACCCCGGTCGGTGGCATAGGCAGTTTCGCATTCCTCGTAGACGATCTTCACGCCATTGATGCCGCCATCGCGCTCGTTGACCAGCTTGAGGTAGTCTTGTTTACCATCTGCCCAGGGAATGCCCAGTGGCGCGAACGAGCCCGTGCGGTAAGTCAGCAGCGGAATGAACTGCTCTTCTGCTGCATACGCCGCGCCAGTGGCACCTGCCATGGCTACCGTGACACCTGCCGCCAGGGTCGCCGCCAGTTTGAATGTACGCTTCATCTCCTAGTCCTCCTGGTGTCTATGCACCGTTTGTATGGCGAGCCGGCCGGATGGCCGGCGTCGCGTTTGCCAATCTCTTGGCCCGGGCCCGTGCAGCAGCGCTAGTGCGGGAAGGGCCAGATCCGCATTTTTTCCTTTCCTATGCTCCACAGACGCGCCAGGCCGTGCGGCTCGACAATGAGGAAATACACAATGAGCGCGCCAAACACCATGTGTTCAATGTGGGAGGCTGTATCCACGCCAAGGGAGAGGCCCAACATGTGCGGGATGTTGGTCAGCAGCACTGGCAACAGCACCATGAAGGCCGCACCAAAAAAGCTTCCAACAATGGAACCCAAGCCGCCGATAATGACAATGAACAGCAACTGCAGGGAGCGGTTGAGGTCGAAGGCGAGCGGTTCCCATGAACCCAGGTGAATGTAGGCCCATAGAGCACCCGCAACCCCGATCATGAACGAGCTGACCGCAAAGGCCGTCAGCTTGGCGTAAACCGGCCGAATGCCGATCACCTCCGCCGCGACGTCCATATCCCGTATCGCCATCCATTGGCGGCCGATAGCCCCGCGCACCAGATTCTTTGCCAGCAGCGCGAACACCACTACGAAGCTCAGCACGAATACGTAACGCTGAGTTGGCGTTTGCACAGGCAGGCCGAAGAAATCCAATGCTGGCACTGACACGTTGCCCGAGGATGAGTAGTTGGTGAAGTAGGGAATGCGCAGGAATGCCCAATCAATGAAGAACTGGGCAGCCAGCGTGGTGACCGCCAGGTAAAGCCCGCGAATCCGCAGGCTGGGAATGCCGAACACCACACCAACCAGAGTGGCAAACACCCCGCCCAACAGAATTTGGAACACCAGTGGCATTTCCGGAATGCGCACCCCGAAGTTCCAGGCCGCATAGGCACCCACTGCCATGAAGGCACCTGAACCAATGGAAATCTGCCCGCAGTAGCCCACCAGAATATTCAACCCGATCGCCGCAAGCGAAAGAATCAGGAATGGGATCAGGATGGCCTGCAGAAAATAGTTCGAGGCTACGAAGGGAATGACCAGAAAGGCCACCGCCACCAGTGCCAGAATGAAGACGCGGTCCTGACGGATGGGAAATATTTGCTGATCCGCCCGGTATGAACTCTTGAACTGACCGTTCTCACGATAATACATAGTATCTACCTATCCAGCGTGGTTCTTGTCATACCCGGTCGATGATCTTTTCACCGAACAGGCCCTGAGGACGGAACAGAAGGAAGACCAGCGCCAGCACATAGGCAAACCAGATTTCAATTCCTCCGCCAACAAAGGGGCCCAGATACACTTCCGAGAGTTTTTCCCCCACGCCGATGATGAGGCCGCCAATGATGGCCCCCGGCACGGAGGTCAGCCCGCCCAGAATCACAACTGGCAGGGCGCGCAGCGCCGCCGTGGAAAGCGTGAACTGCACGCCGTACTTCGAACCCCACACAATGCCGGCCACCAACGCGACCAGGCCGGCCACCGTCCAGACCACCACCCATATTCGGTTGAGGGGAATGCCAATAGACTGGGCGGCTTGGTGGTCGTCTGCGACGGCACGCAATGCACGACCGACTGCGGTGTACTGGAAGAAGAAGGCCAGCGCTGCCACCAATACCGCCGCAACCACCGCAGCAGTTAGGTCTTCCATATTGACCAGCACGCCCCCTTCAAAAGTCTGTTCGAAGAGGAAAGCAGGGTCTTTTGGCATGCCGACATCAATGGAATACACGCTGCTGCCGAACAGGCTCTGGCCCATGCCGTCGAGGAAGTAGCTGATGCCGATTGTCGCCATGAGCAGCGTGGTGCCTTCCTGATTAACCAGGTAACGCAGCACGAAGCGCTCGATGAGAAGGGCTGTCAGCCACATGAAGACGGCGCACACAATGAAGGCCAGCGCATTGGCGAGCAGCTTGCTTTCCAGTCCCAGCCATTGGGGAATCCATTCCGAAAATCGCGCCATGGCGAGTGCCGCAACCAGCACCATGGCCCCTTGTGCAAAGTTAAAGACCCCCGACGCCTTGAAGATCAATACAAAACCAAGGGCGACCAGGGCGTAAAGCATGCCCGACATCAGGCCGCCGAATATTGTTTCCAGAAAAAAGCCCATGTCTCTGCCCTCACTCGCCAGCGCCCAAATAGGCGCGTATAACTTCGGGGTTGTTGCGAACCTCGTCGGGGGTGCCGTCTCCGATTTTTTTGCCGTAATCCAGCACCACAACGCGGTCGGAGATATCCATCACCACCCCCATATCGTGTTCGATGAGGACAATGGTTGTGCCGTATTCGTCGTTCACGTCCAGGATGAAGCGGCTCATGTCCTGCTTTTCCTCGATGTTCATGCCCGCCATGGGTTCGTCCAGCAACAGGATGCGCGGCTCCATGGCGAGTGCCCGGCCAAGGTCGACCCGCTTCTGCAAGCCATAAGGCAGCCGACCGACCGGCACCTTGCGATACGCCTGGATTTCCAGGAAGTCGATGATGTTTTCGACGAATTCGCGATGACGGATCTCTTCCCGTTCGGCCGAACCCAGCCGGAAGGCCTGCGCCAGCACGCCGCTCTTCATGCGCAGGTTGCGACCGGTCATGATGTTGTCCAGCACGCTCATACCCTTGAAGAGGGCAAGATTCTGGAAGGTGCGTGCTACGCCCATCTCGGCAGCGCGACGCGGGTTCATGCGCGTGAAGCGCGTGCCATCGAGCGTGATGGCGCCTTCCTGCGGCGTATAAACCCCGTTGATCACGTTCAACATCGAGCTCTTGCCTGCGCCATTGGGCCCGATGATGGCCCGGATCTCATGTTCGCGCACGTCGAACGAGATATTGGTCAGGGCCTTGACCCCGCCGAAAGCGAGCGAAATATTGCTCAGGTCGAGGATGACTTCCCCGATTCTCTGCTCACGATTAGGCATCATGACTCACGCCACCTTCTTCATGTCACCGGGAAAGACCTTGGCGGGCAGAATGCGCAGATCGGCGGAAATCTTGCCGATGCGGCCATCCTCGAACTTGACCTCCGTCTCGATGAATTGATGTTCACGCCCTGCGTAGAGAGCTTCCACCAGCACGCCGTACTTTTGCGCAATGAAGCCACGCCGGACTTTGCGCGTACGGGTGAGTTCGTCGTCGTCCGGGTCAAGCTCTTTGTGCAGAACCAGGAAACGAGCGACCTGTGATGCGCGCAGTTTCGGGTCTTCTGCCAGGTCGGCGTTGACCTTCTCGACGCAATCGCGGATGAGTTCCAGCACTTCCTGCTTGCCGGCCAGATCGGTGTAACCCGCGTAAGGCAGGCCCCGACGCTCGGCCCAGTTGCCGACAGCTTCGAGATCGATATTGATAAAGGCGCAAGCTTCATCGCGACCATTACCGAAGGCCACGGCCTCCTTGATGAAGGGGAAGAATTTGAGCTTGTTTTCGATGTATTTGGGTGCGAACAAGCTGCCGTCAGCCAGCTTGCCGACGTCCTTGGCGCGATCGATGATCTTCAGCTGGCCATCGGTATCGAGGTAGCCCGCATCACCTGTGTGATACCAGCCATCTGGCGTGAAGGATTCTGCCGTTGCTTCCGGATTTTTATAGTATTCCTTGAACAGCCCGGGGCTCTTGACCTGAATTTCACCGTTTTCGGCCACCCGGATCTCGACTCCCGCCACAGGCGGGCCCACCGTATCTGCCCTGACCTGTCCGTCGTATTGCACGCACACGAATACCGAGGTTTCGGTCGAACCATACAGCTGCTTAAGGTTGATGCCGATGGAGCGGTAGAACTCAAAGAGGTCGGGGCCAATGGCCTCGCCGGCCGTGTAAGCCACCCTCACCCGGCTCATGCCCAAGGCGTTGCGCAATGGGCCATAGATGAGGAGGTCGCCCAGAGAATACTTGAGGCGATCCCATGCACCGACAGTCGGATCTTTATCGAGTATGCGCGTGCCCACCCGTCTGGCCAGCGCCATGCAGGCGTGGAACAACTTGCGCTTGAGGGCGCTGGCATCTTCCATGCGTATCATTACTTGGGTTAGCAAGCCTTCCAGCACCCGAGGTGGAGCAAAGTAATACGTGGGCCCGATGTCGTGCATGTCGATGGACACGGTGTCGGGTGATTCCGGGTGGTTCACGGTGAAGCCGGTTACCAGGAACTGGGTGTAGGAAAACATGTTCTGCCCTATCCATGCCGGAGGCAAATAGGCAAGAACGTCTTCCCGATCTGTCAGGCGTTCGAGATCCTGAATGACCAGAGCGCGGTCGATGAGGGCATGATGAGTGAGCACCACCCCCTTGGGCTTGCCGGTGGTGCCCGAGGTGTAGAACATGGCGGCGGGTTCGTCCGGCTTGACCGATGCCTTGGCCTTAGCGACATGTTCGGGGTGTTCTTGCTTGAATTTCTTCCCCAGCTCAAGCAGTGCCTCGAAGCTAAGCAGGCCATCTTCAACGTAATTGCGCAGGCCGCGCGGGTCGTCATAGACAGTGGTCTGCAGGGCCGGGCAAGTTTCGCGAGCCTCGAGCATTTTGTCGACCTGTTCCTGGTCTTCAACTATGGCTACGCGCACGGCAGCGTCCTGCAGGACGTAGAGCATTTCCGCCGCGATGGCGTCTTGATACAAAGGAACGGGTATCGCGCCAAGGTATTGGCTTGCTATCATCGCCAGATACAGGCGAGGACGGTTCTCGCCCACCACAGCTACGTGTTCGCCCTTGCGCACACCCAGGGCCGCCAGCCCGTTGGCCAGCTCCTCCGCCCGTTCTGCCACCTCCTTCCAGGTGATGGTCTGCCAGATGCCGAGATCTTTTTCGCGCATTGCGGGTCGCTGCCCACGATGCTTGGCGTGATGTTCCACCCATGCCGGGAATGTCGCCGGCCAACCCGACGAGGGGGTCGATGCTGTATGTACCACCTTGTCTCCTTGGCTTGATAAGCCTGGCCCGTTTAGTGGGCTCTGTATTTATTTGGGATGCTACAAGCAGACATGCATAATGATGAATAAAGTATCGTCTCACATTGTCCATAACTGTCGCGACTGCGACATTCAAACCTGGCTTAGGGGTAAATCCTCATGAGCCTGCAAGAATCACTTCAGCATGGAACAGCCTGGTTTCCAGTGCTGACTCCCGAGGAACGCGAGCGTGTGCTGAGAGACATTTCCAGTACCGATTACCCCGACGGCGCACTGATTGAACGCAAGGGTGAACCCGCGACAGCCTGGCTGGGTGTATTGAGCGGTCTGGTCAAAGTGTCGGTCGGCAACTCTGATGGCAAACTGGCGTCGCTCATGGGCGTCCCCGCCGGTGGCTGGTTCGGTGAAGGCTCGTTGCTCAAGCGGGAAAAGCGCAAGTACGATGTTGTGGCCCTGCGTGCCTGCACCATATTGCGCATGCCGGAGCCCACCTTTAACTGGCTTCTTGACCGTAGCATCCCATTCAACCGCTATCTGCTGCATCAATTGAACGAACGCGTGGGCCAGTTCGTGGGGAAGGCGGAATCTGACCGCCTGCTGGACCCAGAAGCGCGCGTGGCCCGCTGCCTGCTG
>JAJUJD010000190.1 GCA_029267315.1 Alcaligenaceae bacterium | reverse complement strand
CCGCGAGCCGCCGCTCTCGATCGAAGGCGCGGCCGACCACTGGAATCACCGAGTGGATGAGGATTACTTCAGCCAACCTGGGAATCTGTTCCGTCTGATGTCGGCCGAAGAACGGCAACGCCTCTTCGAGAACACTGCCCGGGCCATTGCCGGAGTATCACGCGACGTACAGGAACGCCATATTTTCCACTGCACCCAAGCCGATCCCGCTTATGGCGCGGGCGTGGCAGCGGCCATCGCAGCCTTGGAAGGCCGCTTGGAGGCAGTCACGGAAGCATAACTTCTACGGATAGCCAGACCTGGGGAGCGTATGGCCGGCGCCCGCCAGATGAACCGTCCTATGTGCCAAAGTGAATAGCCCGCAATCGCGGGCTATTTCAATTCAGTGGCGTACGGTTGTGGAGAACACATTGATGACCACCACCCCGGCCAAGATCAGCCCCATTCCTGTCAGGGCCGCTAGATCCAGGCTCTGCTTGAACGCCAGCCAGCCCACGACGGAAATCAGCACAATGCCCGCGCCGGACCAGATAGCATAAGCCACCCCGGTCGGTATGACGCGCAGGGTAAGAGCCAGGCAATAGAAGGCCACACCGTAGCCCAGCACGGTAAGCACACTGGGCCAGAACTGCGTGAAACCGTCCGACGCCTTTAGCGCGGTCGTGGCGATGACTTCAGAAACAATGGCCACCGCCAAGTAAACGTAAGCCGTCGCAAGCGTCATGGAAACACCGCTCAAAGATAGCTTTTGCCGTCCAGATACGCCTTGCGCCAACGCTGAATCACGATGCGCTCAAAAAGCCCGCCAGCCGTGAATGGGTCGCCGTCGATGAAGGCCTGGGCCTCTTCGCGAGTGTCGACATCCACAATGTAGAAGCTGCCGTTTCCAGTGCTGCCGTCGTCTTGCAACTTGGCCCCGCAGGCCAGCAACAGCTTCTTCTGCTCTTCCAGATATTGCAGGTGTATGGGCCGTAGTTCTTGGCGCAGGTCAGCAGAATCAGGTTTGTCGAATGTCTCGATCATGTACGGCATGTTTGCTCCTCGATGTTTTGAAAACGATACACTGGCCGGTATCCAAGTTTGACTTCACCGACGTGAAACCATGATTGCGCGTTCCAACGACCCTATTGCAGCCATCGCCACTGCGCCCGGAAAAGGCGGCATCGGTGTAGTCCGTATTTCCGGGCCGAATCTCGAAGCCATGGCGGCCAAGCTGTTCAAGCAGGAACTGAAGCCTCGGCACGCTCACTATCTATCGTTTGACGATGCCCAGGGTCGTGCCATCGACGCCGGCATCGTACTTTACTTCAAGGCGCCGCATTCCTATACCGGGGAAGATGTACTTGAGCTTCAGGGCCATGGCGGCCCTGCCGTGTTGAAGCGCATTCTGGCCCGCTGCATGGAAGCTGGCAAGGAATGGGGAATACGTCACGCTGAGCCGGGCGAGTTCACTCAACGTGCCTTCCTGAATGACCGCTTGGACCTTGCCCAGGCAGAGGCTGTGGCAGATCTCATCGATGCGTCTTCCGAAGCGGCGGCGCGCAGTGCCATGGCTTCACTGAGCGGTGCGTTCTCACGTGAAGTCACTGCCTTGAACGACCGCATCATTCATCTGCGCATGCTGGTGGAAGCCACGCTGGATTTCCCCGAAGAGGAAATCGACTTCCTGGAAAAGTACCAGGCCCGCCCCACATTGGAAGCCATCATCGCTGACTTACAGGCCATACGTATGCGCGCCGGTCAGGGCATGATTTTGCGCGAAGGCCTTCATGTTGTGCTGGCGGGGCGTCCCAATGTGGGTAAGTCCAGCCTGCTGAACGCCTTGGCAGGGGATGAAGTCGCTATCGTCACGCCCATTGCCGGCACGACGCGCGACCGGGTCATTCAGCAGATTCACCTGGATGGGGTCCCGATACACATAGTAGATACAGCCGGTTTACGTGAAACCACCGATGAAGTCGAGAGCATCGGCATTTCCCGCACGTGGGCCGAGATTGAGCGGGCAGACGCCGTCATTCACCTGCAGGATGCCCGAGAGCCCAATGATGAGCTGGAAGAGGAAATTGCCCGACGCATCCCCACACGCACGCCAGTGCTTAAGGTTTTCAACAAGGTGGACCTGACCGCTCATCCTGGTTCTGACGCGAATGCCAATGCGGGCAACGGCGAGGCGCAATCTGTGTCCGAGCAGCTCGATGGCCACTCCGTGGAAAAACTCTTTATTTCCGCCAAGACCGGTCAGAACCTGGACACACTGCGGCGAAGGTTGCTGGATATTGCCGGGTGGTCACCCGGCGCAGAATCACCCTGGTTGGCGCGTGAGCGCCATGTGCGAGCGTTAGAGGCTGCGGAAGAACACCTTGCCGCCGCCCGGGCTCATGCGGAACTGGATGACCAAGTCCTGGACTTGTTCGCCGAGGAATTGCGCCTTGCACACGAAGAATTGGGTGCCATCACGGGTCAGTTCACCAGCGATGACCTGCTTGGCGAAATCTTTTCGAGCTTCTGTATCGGAAAATAGGCCTCACACCCCGGCAAGTACTTTCTTGTCCGGGGCTCTATGCATGGATAGGTAGCCTTCTTCCTGATCAAGCTGAGCGCAAATATACGCGCCGGCTTCCTCGATATCGGACCGGATGCACCGGCCGACATTATCAATGTTGCCCTTTTTCAGTTCGATCAACGCGTCACGGTGGTAATCGCGGCGCTTGAGATTGGGAACGTAGTCTCTGAGCACTGCGTTCAAAGCCGGCCCGCAACGTAGCCATAGTATTTCAGTGATCTCATAAACCACGTCCATGTGCGCGTGCCGGTACAGGCTGAAATGGAACTGCCGGTGCAAATCAAGATACGTGCTCTTGTTGTCGTGATCAATGGATTGCCGCATCTGATCGACAATGGTCTCGAGTTCAAGAACCGCTTCGGGCGCAATATTCGCCGCCGCTGCAACAGCAAGGCGGGATTCCAGGTCCGCTCTCAACACCATTAACTGGTGAAAATGCGCAGAGTCCAGCCAGGGAATGGTGGCCCCGCCCTTCTGGCCACCCGGGCCTCGCTCCAGAACGCGCTCGGCAATCAGGTGATTAATGGCATCACGCACGGGCGTGAGACTGATACCCATCCCGGCGGCAAGCTCGCGTAAGACAATGCGCTCGCCTGGCGCAAACCTCCCTGAAAGCAGGGCCTGTTTCAGGGCGGCGTACGCCATGTCGGAAAGATTGCTCTTCTCCAGAGGGGTGGAAAGACTAAGCATGATTCAAGGTGCAGGAAAGTGACCAATGTTAGCTGAAGTCACCTTCTGCCTCAATCTTCGTTATTCGTTGTTTGTTATAACAAACATTGATAGAATCCTTTTCCATAACAGTCGCTCAGACATTTAAACCAGGAGACAGCATGAAATACTCTCGCATTGTCGCCACGGCCATTGCCGCCGTCCTTCCCTTCATTTCCGCGCCTGCCGCCGCACAGTTCCCGGAAAAAGATATCCAGTTCGTCATTCCTTGGAACGCAGGCGGTTCAAACGATATTGCCGCCCGCCAGCTGCAAAACATCATGCAGAAGCAGTCCGGCGTCGGGCTCATCGTTGAAAACGTTCCAGGTGCCACCGGCTCCATCGGTATGACTCGTGTCGCGCGGGCCCAGCCAGATGGTTACACCGTGGGTATGGGAACCAGCTCCACGCTGGCCCAGATCGCCCAGAAGCTCACACCGCTTCAGAACGATCAGTTCACACCCATCGCGCGTGTCTCGGTCGACCCTCTCATTCTTCTCGTCCACAAGGACGACCCCGCCAAGGATCTAAAGTCGTTCCTTGCAGATATGAAGGCCAACCCCGGCACAACCATCGGTACGCCGGGCAATAACAACCTCAATCACATCTTCGCGGAGATGACAGCGCGGGTGGCGGACGCCAGCTATATCAACGTGCCCTACACGGGTGGAGCAAAGGTCATCATCGACCTGGCTGGCAAACAGATTCGTGCTGCGGTGCTGAAGCCCTCTGAAAGCAAGGGCCAGATCGACGCTGGCAACGTCCGGCCGCTGGGTGTATTCGCCAACGAACGACTGGATGTCATGCCCGACATCCCGACCTTCAAGGAATTGGGCTACGACGTATTCCCTTATGGTCCACTGGTTCAGATGGCCTATGTTGTGGGACCGGCCGGCTTACCCGATGACAAGCGCGACACCCTGATCAAGCTCTTCTCGAATGCCATTGAAAGTGAAGAATTCAAGAGCTTTGCCGCGCAAAACGGCGTCGTCATCAGCC
This sequence comes from Alcaligenaceae bacterium, assembly GCA_029267315.1. GTDB lineage: Bacteria > Pseudomonadota > Gammaproteobacteria > Burkholderiales > Burkholderiaceae_B > Yanghanlia. The sequence continues at coordinate 1,098 of JAJUJD010000190.1, read as the reverse complement.
CTCTGGTCGGCGATGACCTCACCAAAGAGATTAACGATGTGCAGAACACCCTCAACAGTGTGGCTGCGCAAGTGTTCACCACTTCGGAAGGGAAGAAGAATTGATGTCCACCATCAAGAAAGTTACATGCCACGTTGTCAGCGCACCGATCGAGCGCCCCTTCACCTCCTCGCGAGGCTGGCTGTACAAGACACGGGGTTCTTGCATCGTCGAAATTGAAACTCAGGACGGCGTCGTAGGCTGGGGCGAGTGCTATGGCCCCGCGCATGTATCGCGCAGCTTCATAGAAACTCAGTTTGCGCCTCGCATCATCGGCCGCGACGCCTTCGATGTGGAAGTCATCTGGGAAGACCTGTACAACCGCATCAAGGATTACGGCTCTAAGGGCATGGCGATCGCCGCCATCAGCGGTATCGATATTGCGCTGTGGGACATCATCGGCAAGGTCTGCAACAAGCCGGTTCACAAGTTGATTGGCGGCGCCTTCCGCGACAAGGTCCAGGCTTATGCGACCGGTCTGTATTTCATCGATATGGACCGGCTCATCGAAGAAGCGGTGGAAGAGGCGACCGAATACGTCGAAGACGGCTTCACCGCCATCAAGATGAAAATCGGTCTGGGCTCGCCCAAGCTCGATATCGCCCGTGTAGAAGCGGTGCGCAAGGCCATCGGAGACGATATCCGCCTCATGGTGGACGCGAACCACTGCTTTACTGTCCCGGCGGCGATACGTCTTGGCCGAGAACTCGAAGCACTGAACGTGGAATGGTTCGAAGAACCGATTTCACCTGAAGACCTGGATGGTTACGTGGAAGTGACCCGCGCGCTGGACATGGCGGTCGCAGGGGGCGAGAACGAGTACACGCGGTGGGGCTTCCGCGACATCGTCGCGCGCAAGGCCATGGATATCATCCAGCCTGATGTTTGCGCAGCCGGTGGCTTTAGCGAATGCCGCAAGATTGCCGCCCTTGCAACAGCACACGGGGTCGAGTGCACGCCGCACGCCTGGGGTTCAGTCATCGGTGTAGCTGCGACGCTTCATTTCATTGCTGCACTGCCAGACCAACCCCCAAGCTTCCGCCCCATGCCCACATTGTT
>JAJUJD010000225.1 GCA_029267315.1 Alcaligenaceae bacterium | reverse complement strand
TGGTGGGTGCCAGCAACATCGTGGGCAAACCAATGGCCATGCTTTTGCTGGCAGCCGGTGCAACCGTCACCATCTGTAATTCCAAAACGCGCGATCTTGGTGCGCAAACCCGTCGTGCAGACATTCTGGTTGTCGCCACCGGCAAGCCGGGCATGGTCACAGGTGACATGATCAAGCCCGGGGCAGTCGTTATTGATGTTGGCATCAACCGGTTGGAGGATGGCCGTCTGGTGGGCGACGTCGAGTTTGAAGGCGCCCGTCAGGTTGCCGGCGCCATCACGCCAGTGCCCGGCGGCGTTGGCCCGATGACCATCGCCATGCTGCTGGTTAATACGATTGAAGCCGCCGAGCGTAGCGCGGCGCGCCAGCAGCAAGAATCCCTCTGAATCAAAGCTCTTGAAGCAAAGTAACTCCTACAGTATGACCACAAATCCCCTGCTGGCTCCCATCAGTTCACTACTGGACTACGCCGCCGTTCGCCCTGAACACATCGAATCCGCCATTCCGGCCCTCATTGAGGAAGCGCGCGCGGCGGTCGAGAAGGTCGCGACGGACACCGGCCCTGCTACCTGGCAGTCCGTTATTGAACCGCTGGAAGACGCTTCGGAGCGGCTGTGGCGCGCCTGGTCGGTGGCTGGCCATCTCAATGGCGTGCTCAATACGCCAGAGATTCGCAACGCCTACAACGCCTGCCTGCCCGCCATCACGGCCTATTCCACTTGGGTAGGCCTGCACAAGGGGCTTTACGCACAATACCGTCGCTTGCACGAATCGCAGGAGTTTGCCACGCTACCCCCGGCACGCCAGCGTATTGTGGAACTCGCATTGCGCGACTTCCGCTTGAGCGGTGTCGAACTGGAGGGCGAAGCGCGCGAGCGTTATAGCCAAATCTCCGACGAAGCTGCGCAGGTCTCTCAGAAATTTTCAGAGAATGCGCTGGATGCGGTTGACCAATGGGAATTGCTGGTCAGCGAGAAAGAACGATTGGCTGGCATTCCCGACGATGTCCTCGCTGCCGCGCGCGCGGCTGCCCAGGATAGCGGCCAAGAAGGGTGGAAGCTCACTCTGAAGATGCCCTGCTACCTGCCAGTCATGCAACACGCTCGTGACCGAGATTTGCGCGCACAAATGTACCGTGGCTACGCCACCATAGCGTCAGAACAAGGTGATGCGCGCTTTGACAACTCCTCCCTGATTGAACGCTTGCTTGCCTTGCGCGCCGAGGAGGCATCCCTTCTTGGCTTTGGCAGCTTCGCCGACATGCGGTTGGAAACGCGCATGGCGGACAGCCCGTCACAAGTGCTGGAATTCCTGCATCAATTGGCCAGCCGTGCACGCCCGTATGGCGAACGCGACCTCGAAGAGCTCAAGGTTTTCGCCCGAGACGAACTTGGGATCACCGACCTGCAACCCTGGGACGTGGCCTTTGTTTCGGAACGCCTGCGCGAGGCCCGCTATGCTTATTCCGAAGAGGAAGTGCGGCAGTACTTCACCGAAGATCGGGTGCTGCAGGGTCTGTTCCAGGTTGTCGGCCGGTTGTTCGGAATCAGCCTTCAGCCCATATCCGCGCCCGTATGGCATCCGGAAGTGAGGGTCTACGACGTGCGAGACGCTGCCGAACAGTCGTTGGGCACCCTGTACCTTGATCTGCATGCTCGCCAGGGCAAACAGAGCGGAGCCTGGGTGGACAGCGAACGTTCGCGCCGACGCAAGGCAGACGGCCTGCAAACGCCGGTAGTCTATCTGACATGCAATTTCACGCCTCCGCATAACGGCCGGCCGAGCCTGTTGACGCACGACGACGTCATCACGCTTTTCCACGAAAGCGGGCACGCTCTGCACGCGCTGCTTTCCAAGGTGGATGACCCGGCGGCGTCCCCATTTGCGAGTGTGGAATGGGATGCCATAGAACTGCCCTCCCAATTCATGGAGAATTTCTGCTGGGAATGGACGGTCGTGCAATCCCTGAGCGCCCATGTTGAGACCGGTGATTCCTTGCCGCGTGCGCTCTACGACAAGATGCTCGCCGCACGTAACTTCCAGAGTGGCATGCAAATGCTTCGGCAAATCGAATTCGCCCTCTTTGACATGTTGATACATCGTCGAAACAGCGGCCTGTCCATCACGGAAGTTTTGGAAACCCTGGATGAAGTACGCCGCGAAGTAGCCGTGCTGCTCCCGCCCTCATGGCACCGCTTCCCGCATAATTTCTCGCATCTGTTTGCGGGTGGGTACGGTGCTGGATACTACAGCTATAAGTGGGCCGAGGTGCTCTCTGCGGACGCCTACGCTGCGTTCGAAGAGTCGGCAAAAACTGCTGCCGACGGCACACGCGACACGCTGGATGCGGCCACTGGTCGCCGCTTCCTTGATGAGATTCTCGCCGTTGGGGGAACGCGGCCTGCTGCCGATTCCTTCCGTGCCTTTCGGGGCCGCGAGCCGACGCTGGATGCCTTGTTGCGGCACAGCGGCATGGTTGAGGATGTCCCGGTAGCCTGACAGCGGCTACAAGGGGCATTCGGGAGTGGTGAAAATGATCAAATTCGTACTGCGTGCCACCATTATGCTGGCCCTGAGCGTCTCCGGCCTTAACGCCGTTTACGCCCAACCCGGCAACCCGACACTGGCAACGTTCAGCGCAACCGCAGACAACACGAACGAGCGCCACGCCGCGGGGGCCGATTCCGCCATTCACCCTGTTCGCGGTTTCCTGCCCGACCTGGATTTCGAACTGGTGGCCGCTGGGGGCAAAACCATGACCGAGAAAGACTTCAGTGGGAAGATCGTGTTGATGTTCTTCGGTTATGCGAGCTGTCCGGACATTTGCCCCACCACCATGGCGCAGCTTTCGCAGGTGGTGCGGAATTTGGGTTCAGATGCTGACAAAGTACGAATCATTTTCGTCAGTGTGGACCCCCACCGTGATACGCCCGAGATCCTTCAGGCCTATGTGGACGCATTTGATTCCCATGCCATCGGTCTGACTGGCAGCGAGCGGCAAATCTCCAGGCTGGCGCGCCGCTACCGTGTGGCCTACCAGATTGAGAAACCCCGCGGCGACGACACCGAGGTGTATGAAGTGGCACACAGCCGCGGAATCTACATTTTTGATGAACGAGGCAAGGCCAGAATGCTTGCATCCGACGGTGAATCCGTCGAAAAGCTCACGGCCGCCGTGCGCGAAATTATGTCTTCGTAAAGAAGACTTCGCCCATTTAAGTGAGGTGACATGACTCAGAACGCCGAATATCAGTTGCCCGAAGTCTGGACCGCGCCCGAGGACGCTTCCGGCCGCTTTGGAGGAATCAACCGCCCTGAGGCAGGCCCGCGCTACGAGGCGGAGCTGCCGCGAGGCCAGCACTCTCTGCAGTTGTATTCCTTGGCAACGCCCAACGGACAGAAGGTCACGATCATGCTGGAAGAGCTGCTGGCCGCCGGCGTCACTGATGCGGAGTACGATGCACACCTGATCCGCATTATGGAGCAGGAGCAATTCTCCAGCGGTTTCGTTGCCATCAATCCGAATTCCAAGATTCCCGCAATGGTGGATTACAG
>JAJUJD010000240.1 GCA_029267315.1 Alcaligenaceae bacterium | reverse complement strand
TCGCGGAAGCGCACAGTGCTGGTTCGCATGGAAGGAATGGCTACCGGTGCGGCGCCGGTTCTGGAATCGAACTCGGCCAAGCCGGTATGCTGTAGCAGGGTGTCAAGATGCGCGGAACTCGATTCAGCCATATTGCAATGCCTTTTCAAGAATTTTTTAATGTGAGAACGGTTCCCCACCGGGGTTGCGACAGCTTATCATCGTGCTCCGTTGCTTGCTGCCTCTACGTCACCGCATTACTGGACAACCCCCATGCTGCTGCCGCCCGAAGTCGCCCTTTCCTTCTTTGGTGTCGCCGCCTTGCTGGCACTCTCTCCGGGCCCGGACAATCTGTTCGTACTCACCCAATCCGTGCTGTGGGGACGGTCTGCAGGCCTGTGGGTTGTCTTGGGCCTGTGCACGGGCGTGTTGGGCCACACGGTGGCAGTAGCGGTCGGCCTCGCGGCTGTCTTTGCCGCCTCGCAAACAGCCTTCCTGGTCGTGAAGCTGGCGGGGGCGGCTTACCTGCTTTATCTTGCCTGGGGCGCCTTGCGGGCAGGTGCTTCCTCGCTGGAAGGCCAGCGTCCACCCCGCCAGACGGCTGGCCAGCTCTATCGACGGGGAGCGATCATGAGCCTGACCAACCCCAAGGTCACCATTTTCTTTCTCGCATTTCTTCCGCAGTTTGCATCGCCCCTGCGCGGCTCCATCGGCATGCAGATGTTTTTGCTTGGGCTGCTTTTCATGCTGGCCGCCTTCCTGGTGTTCAGCCTCATCGCGATTTTCTCCGGCTCGCTGGGTGAACGCCTGCAACGCTCCCCCGCCGTTCAGCGCTGGCTGAACCGCGCCGCCGGCGTGGTGTTCATCGGGCTTGCACTCAAGCTGCTGACGTCAGAACGCTGAAGCGGTAAATGCCGTCTTCGCCCAGTTGGCGTTGCAAACGGCCTTCAAAATACAAGGCATGCAAATGCGCGAGCGCCTCGCCCATGGCGAAGGTGAGCTGGTGAAGGTCGAGTTTACGCTTGAAAAGCACCGGAACGATATCCGAGGTCGACATGGGTTGAACGCAGGCCTGCATGACATCGTCCAGGCGATCGGCGTGGTGCGCATGCTGCTGGGCAATCCGTTCATGCAGGCCACGGAACGGCTTGCCATGGGAAGGGAGTATCAGCGTATCTTCCGGCAGACCTTCGTAACGGTCCAGGGACTTCAGATAGAGCGGCAAGGGGTTGGCTTCCGGCTCGAAATCGAACACGCTCACATTGGTTGAAATGCGCGGCAGTACCATGTCGCCCGAAATCAGCACCTTGAGGTCATCGCAATATAGCGACACATGCTCCGGCGCATGGCCATAGCCGACGATCACCTTCCATTCGTGTCCGCCGACTGTGATGCGGTCTTCATGCATGATGCGCCGGTAGCTCTTGGGAGGCTGGCCCACCAGGCTGGGGTAATACGCGGAACGCTGGCGGATCTGTTCCAGGGCGTCGGGGTCGCGCAAGCCGTGCCGAGCAAAGTGTTGCATGGCAGATTCGCCATTGGGCCCTCCTGCCACTTGGCCGGAATCCGGCGGCAATGACCAGAATCGTGCCACGTAGTAGTCCGTTGCCGTCATCCACAGCGGGGCATTCCAGTGTTCGCATAGCCAGCCGGCCAAACCGACATGGTCCGGATGCATATGGGTGACCAGCACGCGCACTACCGGCAGGCCTTCAAGATCGTTTTCGAATATTTTTTCCCACTGAGCCTTGACCTCGGGACGGGCAACGCCACAGTCCACGACGGTCCAACCTTCACGACCTTCGAATTGGTCGCGGAGCAGCCACACGTTCACGTGATCGAGGGCAAAGGGAAGCGGCAGGCGGACCCATTTCACCCCCTCCGCTACGGTAAAAGTGCCACCCGGTTCCGCCAGAGTTTCACCAAAGGGGTACTCAAGCCGCTGCTCATTGGGATTCATTCAGGTCTCCATCATTACTGGCGCCAATTTGCCTGGGCGCATCCTTATGGCATCATATTACGTTAACGTAAACTGGAAGTATATCAATGAGCCAGGCACGAAACGGACAGGGCGAGCAGGGCAAACTAGCCGCCACCGAAGGCAAAATTGTTCAGCAAACCTGGACGATTTCTGAGCTTGCACGCGAGTTTGGTATCACCCCTAGAACGATTCGCTTCTACGAAGATCAGGGCATCGTCAGCCCCGCCCGGGAAGGCCGCAATCGCGTCTACCAGCCTCGCGATCGCACCCGACTCAAGCTGGCCCTACGCGGCAAGCGCATGGGTTTCCAATTGGCTGAGATTCTTGATCTCATCAATATGTACGATGCCTCACCCGACAACACGGATGCTCAGCTGGAGCACTATGTGCAGGTTCTGGAGCGGCATCGCAGTACCCTGGAACAGCAACGCCGCGATCTCGAACAGACGCTGCGTGAAATCAACGAACAGTTGGCCCATTGCCGCCAGCTTCTCAAGCAGCAAGATTGATTCCGTCTTCCACCGGGCCCAATGCGTCTGCTGACGCTTGCGGCCTGGTTGCCAAGTATTCTGCGCTTTTCCCCGATATTCCCCGCCTCAGCGGTTCCCGCCCTCACCTGAATTTGGCGCCTTGTTAGCCCACCTGGCGCCGCATCCTATTGCTGCGCGGCGCGCCACCAGCTGCAAGTGCTAGCTGGCACGGGCGCTTACACCCCCCTTTCACAATTGTCTATAGACAATTTGATAATGTATTTGACAATAATAAAGTGCTTCCCCTACAGTGAAGCCAAGATCAGAAAGGAAGGGCATCATGAAGAAACTCACCAGCTTCACGTCCTACGCCGATGCTCAGGCGCAATGGCATCCTGACAAGTTATGGGACTTGTTCGA
>JAJUJD010000164.1 GCA_029267315.1 Alcaligenaceae bacterium | reverse complement strand
TTCCGTGTCCTCACCCCGAAAGATGTCCTCCAGGGCCTGAGTCAGGGTTCGGCGCCAGTTGGGGTGAGCCGTTTCAACGTCCTCCGGCACCATTCCGGGCAAGTTCACCTGTTCCTCCTGCCCGGCCAAATCTTCCAATCCCAGGCTCAGCAGCTGAGCAGGCGTGGACGCGAGAAACGCCACAATGTTCGACACAGGCGCATTATCTGGAACAGGCTGACGGGTGTCCGCTTGCCCCCCCTCCTGCAAGGCGCGCCACAGCGCTTCCCTGTCTTCCTCCCGCTGCCTGCGCTGCGCTTGCGCCTCTTCGGCGCTAAACTCGCCATGACGCAAGCGCCATGAAATATCCCGCCCTGTCCACCAGCCGCGTATGGTGGGCAAGTCGTGCGTGCTCGCCATGGCCATGCTCTGGGCGGGCCATTGGCCGGCACTGCGAAATGGCATCGACTCTGCCTCTTCCCGTTCGAACCACAGCACGCTCATCCCCAGAAAACCGCGTCGCTGCATCTCAGCATCGAAGCCTTCGGGGACGGTTCCGAGGTTTTCTCCCACTATCAGCGCCTGATGACGCCACGCCTCCAGCATGAGCAAATCCATCAGCTCATCCTGTGGATAGGATAAATACACACCCTGCGCAGCTGACGCCCCCTTGGGTACCAGCCAGAGGCGCCTCAAACCGATAACGTGGTCCACCCGCATGCCGCCGGCATGGGCCAGCACCGCACGCGCGGTCTCGATGAATCCGGCATGGCCATGACGGCGCAGGGCCCAGGGCGAGAAGGCGGTCAGCCCCCAATCTTGCCCGGCGGGTTGAAAGATGTCAGGCGGTGCACCGACGGAGACGCCTGTCATCAGCTGCTTCTGGCGGCTCCAGGCATGACTTCCACGAGGATCGGTACCCACCGCCATGTCAGCAATCAAGCCAATGGGCATGTGCTTTCTCGCCTCCGTTTGAGCCTGTGCCATGCTGCGCGCCGCCAGCCACTGCAAAAAGATGTGGAAGCCCACTGCCTCTTCATGGCTTTCCATAAAATGCCGTACCGCGGTAGAGCCCGGTGCATGAAACTCGGCCGGCCAGTCCTGCCAGCCATGGCCAGCGCCCAGTGTCGGAGCAAAGTGCGCATGCAGCGCCTCATAGCAGGCATGGGCCGCGAGAGCTTCACCCCCCTGCTGCTGGAAGGAGCGCAGATCCTTCCGGTTGGCCGGCGTGGCCCAGGTGTCGAACGTTTCGTAAAGACGCCGCATCTGCGCCATGCGTGTGGATTGGATTGAAGGCCAATCCAGGCAGCCAGCCTCATCCACATAACCCATGGCACGCGTTGATTCGAGCATGTCGGCAACATCATGCCCGAGCACCGCCAGCGGGTCGGCATACATGGCATTCAGGAACAGACGGCTGGACGGAGCATAAGGGCTGTAGCGTGTCGGGTCCGCAGCAAACATGGCATGCACGGGGCTGATGGCCAACCCCGCCGCACCATGAACGCCCGCTTCCCGGGCAAGCTGCCCGAGCAGGGAAAAATCGCCCCCCGCTTCCCAGCCGGCCGGCACGCTCGAACCGGAGGGCTGTCCGCCCGGAATGACGCGCTGCAATCCATACACCTGCGCACTGAGCACCCATCCTTTATCCAGCCGCCCTGCCGCTGCGCCGTTTGAGGATCGTCGCAATAGAGTTTCGACCGAGGGAGCCTGTTCGGGAACGGTTGCGACCGTACACGATATGCGCCCCATGCTGAAGTGGTGATAGCCGGGTTTATTGATGGCCGGTATCCCTACGCGCCCCCCGCCCAGATCGCGGGCCGTACCCATGATGCGGGTGCCATCCTCCATCACGAGCTGATAATGTAGCGAGGTCTCGCGACGCAGCGTGAACGGCCGGCCGACTCGCACGATCAGCAGACCGGCGTCGGCCGTCGCTTCACTCGCCTGCTTCAGACGCTCCAGGCTTTCGATGCACTGAGCGTCGCTCTGGCATGGAAAGTCCAGCGTTTCCAGAACCGCGCGCAATGTTTCCTGCGCAACTTCCTGCTGACGTCCGTGCGCATCTACCCAGTTCGGCATGAGGCCGGCAGCCTGTGCCACCCGCTTCAACAGCTTATCCATCTGGGTCATGGCTTTCCATCCTCTTCCTCAAGCGCGGCGAGGCTGGCCACCGTTGACCAGGCGAGCATCACGCCGTCTCGCAGCGCATTCTCGACACCTTCACGGCTTTCGTGGAAGACAGTTTCCTGTGTGCCAAGCACGCCCAGGGCCGGAGTGTCTTCTGCCGACAGGTTGCAGTAAAGGGAAAGCCGGTGGCCATTGCCCAGTTCCCAACGGGCGACCAGACACCCTTCCCCCAACACGTCCACTGATTGGCAAACGGCTGTACGGAGCCCGGGCACAACGTGGCGGCGTCGCAGCTCCAGAAGCTCTTTATAGAGCGCGAGCCAGCGGCCTGCGCTGGCGCTATCGTAGGGCGGCAGGCGGCTTTGCGACCAGGTGTTTTCAGCATTGGGGTCCGGCACTTCTAAACCCGTGTCCCTGTGGAAATCAGCGAATTCGGCACGCCGCCCCTCCCTAACTTTCGCCGCGAACTCGGGGTCAGCGAAACTGGTGAAGTAAAGAAAGGGCGTCTGTACGCCCGCTTCTTCACCCATGAAAATCAGAGGAATAGAAGGGCTCAACAGCTGCAAGGCTACGGCCGCGCACAAGGCGTCGGGCCTGTCTTTGCACAAGCGCGTCAATCGATCACCGTGGGCCCGATTACCAACCTGGTCGTGGTTCTGCAAGAAGAATACGAAGGCGGTCGGGTGAAGCATGTAGGAAGGTTCTCCCCGTGGCTTTCCACCATGTGCCGGGCTTTCTTCCCCTTGATAAACAAAACCTTGGGCCAAGGCTCGTGCCAGTTTCTCCGTAGGCCGCTGCGCGTAGGCGCAGTAATAACCATGTTGCTCGCCCGTGAGCAAATGATGCACGACGTGGTGAGCATCATCGTTCCACTGCGCATCAAACCCGTGGCGCAGCAGCGAGGCCGTGTTGTCATCGTTTTCCAGTACCAGGTGGATGACGCGTTCGGAAGGCACGCGCTCTCGCAATTGCTGAGCCAGCTCCTGCAACCAGTCCTCCTTGTCCACGATGGCGTGCACGGCATCGAGGCGTAGCCCATCGAAGCGAAATTCATTCAACCAGTACAGGGCATTGTCGGCGAAGAAGGAACGCACCTGTGGTCGACGAAAGTCGATGGCCGCTCCCCAGGGCGTAGCGACATCTTCGCGGAAGAACTGTGGCGCGTAGGTGGGAAGATAATTCCCCACCGGCCCGAAGTGGTTGTAGACCACGTCAAGGAATACCATCATGCCCAGGCCATGGGCCGCATCAATCAGCGCCTTCAATTCCTCGGGGGTGCCATAGGCTCGATCAGGCGCATAAGGCAGAACTCCGTCGTAGCCCCAGTTGCGTGGGCCGGGGAAGTCCGCCACGGGCATGAGCTCCAGAGCCGTTATGCCGAGCTCGGCAAGCTCGGGGAGGCGCTGTCGCAAGCCGTTAAAGCCGCCCAACAGGCCGGGGTGTGCCTCATAGAAGACCGCATCGCACCATGAGCGTCCGTGCCAGTCATCGTGTTGCCATTTCCAAGATCTCGGGTCCACCACCACGCTGGGGCCGTCCACGTCGCGAGCCTGCATACGGGATGCGGGATCGGCCACGCGCCGGCCCAAGCCAGCTGGCTCGTAGGTGTACAGGGTACCCGGGGGGCAGGCTTTCGTTGCCTCGAACCAGCCTTCCTCAAGCCGGTCCATGGGAATAGCGTCCGCCCCAACGTGCAACAGTACGGAGTCCACGCCCGGTGCCCACAGCCGGAAGCGCACCGTCCCGTCGGGCTTATAAATCGCACCATGTGCGTATACTCGAGGCAGAGTCATGTCATTCCTCCGCTTGCTCAGCAACGGCCAGCAGTAGCACCAGCGCATGAGCGCAAATCGTGGCTTCTTGCGCTTGGACCGGCACATCTGGCGCTCTCTGGCCGGAGGTATCCAGCACCCGCTGCCATGAAACGGGAAGATCAGGCAGTTGGAACACCACGTCACCCTCGCTACCGTTAACCAGCAGCAGGGTGATTTCCACCCGCCCATCGTCCAGCCTGCAGGCGCGCTGCAAGCCCAGCACCCGCCCCTCGCCGAATTCCCAGGCGGCATCACTCATGGGTGAGCCATCCAGGTCATACCACTGCATGCGCCTGACGCCTGGCAGTAACTCTTCATTGGGATCCTGGTACCGCGCCATGCGTAGCGAAGGATGCTGCTTACGCATCTGCGCCAGACGGCAGACAAACTGCGCGAGATCGCGCCCACTCGGCATTTCCAGCTGGCGCCAGTCCAGCCATGAAATATCGTTGTCCTGGCAATACGCGTTGTTATTGCCGCGTTGGGAATTGCCCAGCTCATCGCCCGCCAGCAACATGGGTGTGCCATTCGACAAAAAGACAGTGGCCAGCATGGAGCGCAGCACCCGCTCGCGCACGGCATTGATGTGACGATCGCGGCTGGGGCCTTCCGCTCCCCAGTTTCGGGAGAAGTTTTCTGAATGGCCATCCGAGTTGTCGTCCCCATTCGCCTCGTTGTGCTTGCCCTCAAAACACACGACGTCGTAGGCGGTGAAGCCGTCATGGGAAGCCAGGTAATTGATGGAGGCCCAGGGTCGACGGAAGCGGCGGTCGAACAAATCGGCTGAACCAGCCATTCTTGCGGAAAGCTCCGGGCGCATGCCGGGTTCGCCTCGCCAGAACCGGCGGATGGAATCGCGGAAACGGTCGTTCCACTCGGCAAAGCTGGGTGGATGATTTCCCAGCTGATAGCCGTCCGGGCCAATGTCCCAGGGTTCAGAAATCAGCTTTAGTCGGGAGAGTACCGGGTCCTGGAGCAAGGCGTCGAAGAAACCGGAACCCGGATCAAATCCGGTGCCTTCCCTCCCCAGCGTGACACCCAAATCGAAGCGAAAGCCATCGACCTGATAGCTTTCCGCCCAGTATCGCAGGGAATCCATCACCATCTGCAAGACGCGCGGGTGGGAGAGGTTCACGGTATTGCCGCAGCCGGTATCGTTAATGTAGTAGCGTTCTTCACCGGGCATCAGGCGGTAATAGCTGGCGTTGTCCAGACCGCGCCATGAAAGCGTTGGCCCGAGCTCGTTGCCTTCGGCCGTGTGGTTGTAGACGACATCCAGAATCACCTCGAAGCCGTTGGCGTGCAGGTCGGCAATCGCACGGCGCAGGTCATTGGGGTGTCCTCCGGGCAAATACGCATTTTCGGGTGCAAAGTACGCCAGAGTGTTGTAACCCCAATAGTTCCGCAGCCCTCGTTCCACCAGGAAGTGGTCCTGCAGGAATGCGTGAACGGGTAGCAGCTCGACTGTGGTTATGCCAATTTTGTGCAGGTGTTCCAGAATGCGCGGGTCGCTCAGCGCCGCGCAGGTGCCCCGCACCCGTTCGGGGAGGTCTTCCCGCATCATCGACAGGCCTTTGACATGCGCTTCGTAGATAATGGTTTCCGACCACGGCGTACAAGGCCGGCCACGCTGTCCCCAATCGAACAGTTCGCCGGTGACCACACACTTGGGCACCAGCGCGGCGGAATCCCGCCTGTCCATGGAGAGGTCCGCCTTGGAATGCTGCACACGATATCCGAAGACGGCATCACTCCACTGTACTGAGCCCAGCAACTGCCGCGCATAAGGGTCAATGAGCAGCTTGTGAGGATTAAAACGGTGTCCCTTGGTCGGCTCATAAGGTCCATGAGCGCGGTAACCGTACACCAGGCCCGGTTGCGCATTGGGCAAATAGCCGTGCCAGATTTCGTCGGTGCACTCCGGCAGCGACAAACGCTGTATTTCCCGACGGCCTTGCGCGTCGAACAGGCATAGCTCCATCTTCCATGCATGGCCGGAGAAGACGGCGAAGTTCACCCCCGAACCATCAAAGTGAGCGCCAAGCGGCCAGGGTTTTCCTGCTTCGAGCCGATATCGCGTATGACTGGCCGTACTCATCGTTGTTCTCCTAAGGTTCCGTTATCCGGTACCAGCATCAGTGTGGCCAGGGGCGGCAGTACCAGCTCCAGGCTCCAGGGTCGACCATGTGAAGCCACGTTCTGGGCATGGACCCATCCGCCATTGCCCATGCCTGATCCGCCATATCCGCTTGCATCCGTATTCAGCACTTCCCGCCACCCGCCTTCGCGTGGCACACCTATCCGGTAACCCTCTCGCGGCACCGGCGTCATGTTGCACACCACCAGCACGCAGTCGTCGCCATGCTGGCGAAGAAAAGCGAATACGCTGTTCTCGACGTCATCCCCCACCAGCCAGGCGAAACCCTGGGGGTTGGAGTCGCCGGCATGCAGGGCGGCCAAATTGCGATATAGGACGTTCAGGTCACGAACCACGGACTGCACGCCCGCATGTCGCGCATCCTGCAAAGCGCCCCAGTCCAACTGAGCGTCGTGGTTCCATTCGGCGCGCTGGGCAAGCTCGCCGCCCATGAACAGCAGCTTTCTGCCGGGATGGCCCCACATGAAGCCCAGATAGGCACGCAGGTTGGCAAACTTTCGCCATTCGTCACCCGGCATACGCGCAAACAGTGATCCCTTCCCATGCACGATTTCGTCATGAGACAGGG
>JAJUJD010000011.1 GCA_029267315.1 Alcaligenaceae bacterium | reverse complement strand
TGGCGGACAGGGTGGGATTCGAACCCACGGTACGCTTGCACGTACGCCTGATTTCGAGTCAGGTACATTCGACCACTCTGCCACCTGTCCGCGATTCTCCGCTTTTCGCGAAGACGGAAACTATAGCAGATTTTCCTCCTATGTGCCCGGGTGCTCCGCGGCTCCCACTTTGCCCGCAAACCCGCATGGCGAGGGCGCCTGTGCTCGCGCGACGACGCTCCATCGCGCGCCATGCGCAGCCCTATCAGTGAAACCCCTCTCCGCCTTCCTGCCGAACCCACCATTTAAGCCCTAGACCGCGTGTCGTATGCCAGCCGGCGTATGACTTCCGGCTGATGGTTGCAGCTGTACACGACCGGTTATTTCTATCGCAACTTTTTCCTACGTGCCTTGTGGGGTCTCCGTATCGAACGAAGGCTCCGTGAGGTCGTTTCCACACTTTTTAAAGGCGGTGGACGCAATGAAGACGTTTGGTAAACCCGGCAAGGAAAGCGATTTCCGACGCTGGAGAGCAGTCTGTACAGGACTGCTCTCCAGCGTGGTACTCGCAGCCTGCAGCATGTCGCCTGGCACGCACATGGGCAGCCCTGAGAAAGTCAGTCAGGCACTGCAGGAGGACGGCGCTCCCGCAGGGGCGTTGAAGTCGATCACTCCTGAATTAATTCGTACACAGCTGGCGACGAATGGCGAACAGGTGCGACGCCAAGTCGCTCATCTGTTCGGCAAGGCAGAGCCCTACAAGGTCGGCCCCGGTGACATTCTCAACATCGTCGTGTGGAACCATCCCGAACTGGCTCTGACGCCTGCCGGCTCAGCCACCACTGCGGTGGTCACTGGGGTAAATGAGCTAGGCAACGGTTACAACGTTGGTCCAGATGGAACCATTCAGTTTCCTTTCACGGGTTCGGTTCATGTGGCCGGACTTAATGAATTCCAGATTCGGGACCGGTTGGCTCAACGCCTTTCCGGCTATGTGAACGCTCCGCAAATTACCGTGCGTGTGCAGGCCTATCGTTCGGCACGCGTCTACATCGATGGGGAGGTCAATAATCCCGGGGTTCTGCCCATTAACGACATCGCCATGACACTGCCTGAAGCGATTAACCGTGCAGGCGGCATGACACAAAACGCGGACCGCTCCTCCGTCACGCTGACGCGCGACGGGACGACCACTCAGATCGATCTGCCGCTGCTGGCTCGCAGCAACGTAGACCCCTCCAACATCATTCTGAAGAACGGCGACATGCTGCGGGTTGGCAGCCGTGAGGATTCGAAAGTCTACATGCTGGGCGATGTGTTCGCGCCGACTGCCCATGTAATGCACGACGGCACTGTGACGCTGGCCCAAGCCCTGGGTGAGGCCGGGGGCGTGAACCCGGAATCGGGTAACCCGCGCCAGGTGTATGTGATTCGTCGGGGCGACGACGGTCAGCCAGAGCTCTATCACCTGGATGTAAGTCGGCCCACAGCGTATGTGCTGGCGGCCGACTTCCCGCTCAAACCGCGAGACATCGTTTTCGTCGACCCGGCTCCGATCGTCCGTTGGAACCGCGTCATAAGCAATCTCCTACCTAGCTACGACGCGGTGTACACCACCCGCGCCATGACTCGCTGAACGGTGCTGCCATGAACAAACCTCCTGTCATCGTTCCCTACGAACATCATCCGGTAGGCGCCCCAGTCGCGGCCCTCCACCACCCATGGACGAATGTCCGGGAAGACGAGGAAATCGACCTGCCAAGCTTCATGGACATGCTGCTCAATGCACGTCACCTGATTCTTGGCACAACCGTTCTCGCCCTGGCCATCGGCGCCGGTTACGCCTTCTTGAGCCAGCCCGTGTATAGGGCCGATGCCCTGATCCAGGTCGAACCGCCACAGCAACGGCAGGCGGAAGCGCATGTACTCGCCGAGCTGTCGTCAGTCTTCAATGTGCAGGCGACAGCTACTGCAGAGATGGAGCTGCTGCGCTCCCGCCTGGTGGTTGGCGAAGCCACCGATGCGCTGCAACTCTACGTGAAGGCCGAGCCCAACTATCTGCCGATATTTGGCCGCTGGCTCGCCGAGCGACGCGAGGGTCTTTCCCAGCCTGTCCTGCCGGAATACTTCGGCTACGTCTACGGGAAAGAAACCATTCAGGTTGAACGCCTCGATGTTCCTGTTGAACTGGAGAATCGGCCACTCACTGTGCATGTGACGGAGAGCGGCTTTGATCTGCTGGACCACGAAGGCAATCGCATTGCGCATGGCAAACCGGGCGAAGAGGTCGACTTCAACTATGGCAGCGGCACCGGCGTCCTGGCACTGAAGACGTTAGACGCATTACCTGGCGCACGCTTCACTCTGGAACGAAGTTCCCGCTTGGCCACCATCGAGAACTTGCAAAGCGAAATAGTGATCGACGAGAAGAACAAGCCGTCGGGAGTTCTCGCCATGTCGCTGGAGGGGACGGACCCTGTGCAGACCGCGTCGATTCTGAACACCATCGGAGCAGCCTATGTGCGTCAGAACGTCGAACGGCGGGCGGCAGAAGCGGAAAAATCCTTGGGCTTTCTGGATGAGTTCCTGCCCCAGTTACGCAGACAGCTGGACGAAGCTGACAACCGCTATACCGCGTTCCGCGATCGGCACGGTACCTTTGATCTGGGTACGGAAGGGAGGCTGTCGTTGGAGACCTCGGTCACCATGCAGACTCGTTTGTTCGAGCTGAAACAACGTCGCCGGGAACTGTCCGCCCAATACGGACCTCAACACCCCACCATGCGTTCACTGGACGACCAGATTGCTGCACTGGAGACGGAAGTGACGCGATTGGCCGAGCGCGTCAAGGAACTACCGGCTCTCGAGCAGCAGTTGCTCAACCTGGTGCGCGACGTGAAGGTGAATAGCGAGCTGTACGCCGGGCTGCTTAACAGCGCCCAGCAACTGCGCTTGGTGAAGGAAGGCAAGGTGGGTAGTGTCCGCCTGGTCGACCCAGCCATGGTACCGGAACAACCCGTCAAACCGCGCAAGCCGCTGGCCCTGGCCATTGCGGGCATTGCGGGACTGCTCCTCGGTATTGCCCTGGCCGTGCTGCGCAATTTGTTCCGTCCGGGCCTGCGCACACCCGCCGACGTCGAAGCACACCTGGGCCTCGATGTTCTGGCGACTGTGCCTCGCGTCATGTCGGACAAACTTCCCAAGCCGCGACTGGCCGGGCGTCGCACCCATGTGTTGGCCGACCTCGCACCAGACGCGCCCGCCGTCGAGAGTCTGCGCGGCTTGCGAACCGCCATGCGACATGGGTTGGACCTCGCGGCCAACAACATTGTGATGATTGCCGGGCCCTCTGCAGGCATCGGCAAGACCTTCACCAGCGTCAACCTTGCCGCGGTAATCGGGGCCTCCGATAAGCGCGTGTTGCTGGTGGATGGGGACCTGCGAAAAGGCAGCGTTCACCAGTACTTCGACATCGAGCGAGGCCGTGGGTTCAGCGAGCTGATACGCGGCCGCTGCAATTTTGATCAGGCCGTGCACCGCAAATTGCTGCCCAACGTCGATGTCATCAGCACCGGTACCTTGCCACGCAACCCCGCCGAGATGTTGCTCATGCCTCGCACCGGCGAACTGCTGCAAGAGTGGTCCCAGCAATACGACATGGTGGTGCTGGATACGGCCCCCGTGCTGACCATGTCCGATGCCATGGCGCTGGCCCCACATGCTGGGACCGTCATTCTGCTGGCCCGCGCAGAGGTGACCACCTCTGGCGAGCTGGATGAATCCGCACGCCGACTGGCCCGCGCTGGCGGCCATGTGAACGGCGTGATCTTCAACGACTTCAACAACGAGAACCACCGGTTCAGCGCTCGCTATGGCGCCTACCGGGCCGCCTATGGGGGGTACACCGCAAAATGAACAATTTCGCACTGATTGGCGCCGCGGGCTATATCGCGCCGCGACACATGCAAGCCATCAAGGCTACCGGCCACCGATTGGTTGCGGCCCTGGACCCCAATGATTCGGTGGGCGTCATGGATAGCCACTTCCCGGAAGCGGACTTCTTCACCGAGTTCGAACGCTTCGACCGGCATGTGGACAAACTGCGCCGGTCCGCCAGCCCTGACCGTATCCATTACGTATCCATATGCTCACCGAACTATCTGCACGATTCACATATCCGGTTTGCGCTGCGCTCGGAAGCCGACGCCATTTGCGAAAAACCGCTGGTGCTCAACCCCTGGAATATTGATGGCCTGCGGGAAATCGAGGAGGCGACCGGCCGCCAGGTGCACACCATTCTTCAATTGCGTCTGCACCCTGCCATCCGGGCACTGCGGGAGCAGGTGCTCCAGGGCCGGCGCGACACCAAGCATGAAGTTGACCTGACATACATCACCGCGCGTGGCCAATGGTATGGGCGCTCTTGGAAGGGAGACGTGAAGAAATCAGGCGGTATTGCCACGAATATCGGCGTTCACTTTTTCGACATGCTGCACTACGTGTTTGGAAAGCTGCAGGACAACATCGTGCACCTGGCCACGCCTCACAAGGCAGCAGGTTACCTGGAATACGAACATGCCAGGGTGCGCTGGTTTCTTTCCGTCGATGTCAATGACGTGCCCGAACGGGGACGCGAGATGGGTCAGCGGACCTGGCGATCGATCACTCTGGACGGCGCGGAAATTGAGTTCTCCGGTGGTTTCACGGATCTGCATCAGAAAAGCTACGAGGAGATCCTGGCCGGACGGGGCTTCGGCCTGGAGGACAACCGCTGCGCCATCAGCACTGTGGCCAACATAAGAAGCGCAGCCATGACGCCAAACAAGGGCGAGCGGCATCCTTTCCTCACTGGGAAGGGCCTTCTGCTGTCCGAAACCGGGCTGGCCCCGCTTCTTCAAACCAGCCAGGTGGCCTGAATCATGACCACCTTCATACATCCTAGTGCGGTAGTTGACGAGGGCGCCCATATCGGGAAAGACACCCGGGTATGGCACTTCACGCATATTTGTGCGGGCGCGCAAATAGGCAGCGATGTGTCCATCGGACAGAACGTCTTCATCTCGGCGCGGGCAGTGGTGGGCAGTCGCTGCAAGATTCAGAACAACGTCTCCGTCTACGACGCAGTAACGCTGGAGGATGACGTCTTCTGCGGACCAAGCGCGGTTTTCACCAACGTCTACAACCCCAGGGCCCACGTAGAGCGCAAGCATGAGTACCGGCCCACCTTGGTCAAACGAGGGGCCACGCTAGGCGCCAATTGCACCATCGTTTGCGGGGTGACGATCGGGACCGGGGCCTTTGTCGGTGCAGGGGCCGTGGTTACCAGCGATGTTCCCGACTACGCGCTGATGGTGGGCGTTCCAGCGAGGCAATTGGGCTGGGTCAGTGATTACGGCGAGCGATTACCTCTCCCTTTGTCGGGCCACGGCCAAGCCCGCTGCCCCCATACCGGCACGCTTTACCTGCTTAAGGACAACACTCTCAGTCGACAGGATGGTAGCCATGATGGATTTCATCGATCTCAAGACCCAGCAGAAGCGCATTCATGATTCTCTGCAGACGCGCATCAACGCGGTCCTGGCGCATGGGCAGTACATACTTGGGCCCGAAGTTGAGGAACTCGAAGAGGCGCTCAAGACGTTCACGCAGGCGGGATACTGCATCAGCTGCGCTAACGGCACCGATGCGCTGCAGATTGCCCTTATGGCCCTGGGCATTGGCCCCGGCGATGAAGTGATTACTCCCTCCTTCGCCTACATTGCCACCGCAGAAGCCATCACTATGCTGGGCGCCCGCCCGGTGTATGCAGAAATCGACGAGCGCACCTACACCGTGGACCCAGCTTCGGTGGAGTCGCTGATCACCCCCAGAACTCGCGCCATCCTGCCGGTATCCTTGTTCGGCCAATGCGCCGACATGGATGCACTGGCCGCAATTGCCGACCGCCACCAGCTTGCGCTGATCGAAGATGCGGCGCAGAGCTTCGGAGCGACTTATCGCGGCCGCCGTTCCTGCAGTCTGGGAACCATCGCCTGCACCAGCTTCTTTCCGAGCAAGCCGCTGGGCTGCTACGGGGACGGTGGTGCCCTTTTCACCAACGACGCTCAACTGGCGCAGCGCGTGCGTCAGATCGCCCGCCATGGTCAGGAACGGCGTTATCACCACGTGCGCCTGGGCATGAACAGTCGCCTGGACACGCTGCAGGCAGCAATCCTTTTAGCCAAGCTCGAGATCTTCAACGACGAGATCACGCTGCGCCAGAAAGTGGCGGCCAGCTACGACCGTTTGCTAGGAGAAGCCGGTGTGCGCTCCACGCCATTTATTGCCGAGGGCAACACCAGCGTTTATGCGCAGTACACCATCCGTTCCCACGAACGCATGCGCCTATGCCAGCGGCTGAATAATGCCGGCATCCCGACCATGATTCATTACCCTCTGCCCCTGCACAAGCAACCGGCAGTTGCCTGCGCACATGCCCAGCTGCCCTTGAGCGAAAGCGTGGCGGAACAGGTGCTCAGCCTTCCCATGCATCCCTACCTTTCGCACCGGCAGCAGCAAATCATCGTCGAAGCGCTACAGGACGCAGAAGTGTTTTGTTGAACATCAAACGCCCGGTACCCGAGATAGCGACACACACATAACAATATTTGGAGGGACGCCATGAACGAAAAAAAGGAAGCGTACCGCAAGCTGTGCGAAGAGGAACCCAACATTCCCTTGTTCTCTCAGCCATGGTGGCTGGACGCCTCTACCGGAGATGACGGCTGGGATGTGGCATTGGTCGAGAAAGGTGGCCTGGTGCTAGCCACCATGCCTTATCTCAAAGGCCGACGTGCGGGTTTTCGTATCTCGACCCAACCCTGGCTCACCCTTTCGCTTGGGCCATGGTTACGGCCATCAACCGCGAAATTGCCGCGCCGCATTGCGCAACAAAAAGAGCTGCTGCAAGCATTGATTGCTCAGCTACCGCCCTTTGACCACTTCAGGCAATCCTGGCATTACAGCCAGACCAACTGGCTCCCGTTCCATTGGAGTGGCTTCCGCCAGACGACTGATTACAGCTACGTCCTGCCCGATCTCACCGATCTGAGTGCCATCTGGGACGGCTTCCAGGAGAACATTCGCAAGGAGATACGCAAGGCAAGCGGTCGGTATCAGCTGTGCGTGCGCGATGATCGCAGCCTTGAAGACGTCATACGACTGCATGGAATGAGTTTCAACCGGCAGGGTAAGTCCATACCGACGCCCCGGCCAGTCATTCAGGCTCTCGATGAAGCCTGTGCCCGTCGCGGTCAACGCGCTTTCTTCATTGCAGAAGACTCAGGCGGTCGCCAGCATGCCGTCGTCTACATCGTTTGGGACGCCAACAGCGCCTACTACCTTCTGGGCGGTGGTGATCCTGTCCTACGTAATAGCGGTGCGGCCAGCTTGTGCATGTGGGAGGCCATCAAGCATGCCGCAACAGTCACGCGCAGTTTCGACTTCTGCGGCTCCATGTCTGAACCCATCGAGCAATTTGTCCGTGCCTTTGGAGGTCGGCAATGTCCGTATTTTTCCGTGTCAAAGACTCCATCCATGATGCTTTCGGGCTATCTCTTCCTCAATTCCCTGCGGGCGACTACACAACGGGTAGGGGCATGACGGCAAGCCAGACCCCCGTTGATCGTGTACCGCGCAATGTCGTCAGCTGGTTGCAGAACTTGCTGCGCGAACGCCTGCATCCAGACTTGCTGTTGCGTGTGGATGCTGAAGGAAGCTGGTGTCTGTCCCTGCCCGACGACGAACGTCGAATCCATGTCCGTTGCGATTTCGACCAATTTAAGCAGGACGCGCGCAAGCTGCCTTGTGGACACTGGTTGCCCCAGGAAGAAACGCTTTGGCTGCCGCCCGGCTGCGTCGGCCTTCCCACCCCGGGCGTGGACCAGGCGCCAACGACACTGGTCGTTCAGAAGGAGAAAGACTGCAAGGTGAATTATGACCTTCTGAGCCTGAGCTGGTGGATGATGAGCCGCTACGAGGAAGTGGGACGTACCGACCTGGACCCTTTTGGCCGTTTCCCCGCCGAAGCCTCTCATGCCTTCCGCCACGGCTATCTTGAGCGGCCAATCGTGGACGAGTGGCTCGAAGTGCTGCGCCGGGTCATGCACTTGATCTGGCCCCGCCTTCCTCTGCGCGAGACGCGCTACAGCATGTGTCTTTCTCATGATGTCGACACGCCTGCCCGTTACGGTGTGATTACCCGCACGCGGCTCATGCGCAACATGCTCATGGACCTTTTGCGACGGCCCCATCGTGACCGTCAGGCGCTGCTCAAGGCGCCGGCTCTATGGAAGACATCCACACGCCGCATCGACGAGCGCGACCCTTTCAATACCTTTGATTGGGTCATGAGCCGCTCAGAGGAAATTGGATTGCGCAATGTTTTCTACTTCCTCTGCGGAAGAACCCACAGACGGGACGGCCTTTACGAACCGGATCACCCGGCCATCGTTGATCTGATGCAGCGCATTCACGCGCGAGGACACGAAATCGGTCTGCATCCCAGTTTCAACACTTTCCTGAACCCCGAACGCTTGAAGTCGGAGGCGGATCGCCTGCGGCGCATATGCGCGGGGGCGGGAATACAGCAGCAGGAATTCGGCGCGCGCATGCACTACCTGCGGTGGCGTACGCCAGACACTGTCCACGCCCTCGTGGGTGCCGGCATGGTGTACGACGCAACGTTGGGATATGCCCTTCATCCGGGTTTTCGCTGCGGGACCTGCCATGAGTTCACGGCGTTCGACCCCTTTCTGGGTGAAGCACTGAATATCAGATTGCGCCCCCTGATCGTCATGGAGTCGACGGTGATAGGCGGCATGCGGGCCCGCGATACAGCCGCAGCCCAAGCTCGCCTGCTGCGGTTGATGCAGGCCTGCCACCGCGTGAATGGCTGCTTCACCCTGCTATGGCACAACACCATGCTGGAGTACCCGCACCAGCGAGCAGTCTATGACCACGTGCTCAAGCGCCACGTAGAGCTGACGCGTAGCTGCGCAAGGAAGGCGGCCGCATGAAAACCATAACCACCATCTTGGGTGCCAGGCCCCAGTTCATCAAAGCGGCGGCCGTGTCTCGGGCTATCAAAGCTTATGGCGGGATGGAAGAGACCATCGTCCACACTGGGCAGCATTACGACCGGTCCATGTCTGACGTTTTCTTCAAAGAAATGGATATTCCACAACCGCAGCACCAGCTGTCGGTCGGCGGCGGCACACATGGAGTGATGACTGGCGAGCAGTTGAAACAGATCGAGGCCATTTTGCTGGAACAGCGACCAGATTGCGTTCTGGTTTACGGCGACACGAATTCAACGCTGGCCGGAGCACTGGCCGCAGTAAAACTGCACATCCCTGTCGCACACGTAGAAGCGGGGCTGCGCTCCTTCAATCGGCGCATGCCCGAAGAAGTGAACCGCGTGCTTACCGATCATATGGCGCAGCTGCACTTCGCCCCCACAGAAACTGCCTGCCGCCATTTGAGAAAAGAGGGTATCTCTGGCAAAGGGGTGCATTTGAGTGGCGACGTCATGATGGACGCAGCCCTCTTCTATGGCTCGCGTGCACGCCAGCCCGAGTGGTTCGATGAACTCAAGGTGAACGTGGGCGCGTTTCTGCTCTGCACAATACACCGCGCTGAGAACACGGACTCCCCGACCCGGCTGCGCAACATATTCCGTGGTCTGGCGCAATCTGAACGCCCGATCATCCTGCCTTTGCATCCGCGCACGCGCAAGATGCTCGAACAGTTCGGGATACAAGCTGCCTCCCCCATCCATGTGGTGGAACCCGTTGGCTATCTCGAGATGACGTGGCTGGAAACTAACTGCGCCGCCGTCGTGACCGATTCCGGCGGGGTACAGAAAGAGGCCTTCTTCCATGGCAAACCCTGCATCACCTTACGCGATGAAACCGAATGGACCGAACTGGTAGAGCTGGGAGCAAACACACTCGTTGGCGCCGACGCTGAACGCATAGCCCTGAGCATCAACCAATGCGCCGAGAGGGTGCTACAGGCGGAGGTCTATGGCGATGGCCGTGCCGCGCAGTTCATCGCGAAAGTGCTGTCGGAGTCCTGAGCCATGAGAATCCTTTTGATTACGACCTACTTCTATCCGCAAAACCGCATTCCAGTGCTGCGCGTCGGCCAATGGGCCAAGTATTGGGCGCTGCAGGGCCATGAAGTGACCGTTTTGACGACCGAGAAATACCCGTTTCTGGGCCCTTATGGTTATTCGCCCGAGCTACCCGAAAACGTGCATGTGGTGGAAGTGCCCTTTCTTCCAGACTGGTTGCGTACGCGGTTTGAACGCCGTGGCTCGGCCCAAGGCAACGCGCCTGCGGAAAGCACCGGCCATCGGCTGCGGCAGCGCGTCAGAAAACTGCGGGGGCATATCGGTTCGCTCGTCGACATCCACGACATGTGGATCAGCCCTGCACTTCGCAAGGGAACGGAGCTTCTTTCGCTCAAACCCTATGATGCCATCGTCAGTTCGTTCTCGCCTCCAGCCGTCCACATTGTGGCTACGCGGCTTAAGGCTCGCCATCCTGAGATCATCTGGTTAGCCGACTTTCGCGATCTCTGGGCACACAACCACATAACGTCGGCCCGAGGCATTCTGCGCAGTATTGAAAGTACGCTCGAGGCACGCAGCATACGTCATCGGGCCGATGCCCTCATCACCGTGTCCGAACCGCTTGCGGAAAGCCTGCGGCAGCGGTACCCGCAACACCCCGTGTGGGTGGTCGAGAACGGCTTCGACCCTGACGAGTTTCCTAAGTGGCGGGAACAATTACGGCCCGCTCCGAGCGCCACTGGCATGCTGCGCATCTGTTATGCCGGCACGCTCTATCCCGACCGCCGCGACCCTACCCCTTTGCTGCAGGCGGTCAATCGCCTCATTGATACAGGGGTGCTGAGTCGGGACCGGGTGTCAATCGACTTCTACGGTCAGAACGAGAAAGAGCTGACCACCATTCTGCAGCGCTGCAACGGTAACCGCCACGGCGTCGTCCATGCGCACGGCTTCGTTTCTCGCCAGGACTCACTTGCCGCTCAGGCAAACAGTAGCTTGCTCTTGCTTTTGGAGTCCAACGAACCGGCCGCTCGGGGAGTTCTTACGGGCAAAGTGTTCGAGTACTTGGTGAGCGGAATTCCCATTCTGGCGGTGGGCATCGATACCGACAATGCCGCAGGTGCCCTGCTGCACCATACCGGAACGGGTATTTGCGCCACACGCAGCGAGGAAATTCAGTCCATTCTAGAACGGGCAATTCGTAGCGGTCGATTCGACTTCTATCAACCGCAATTGGAGCGCATCGCCCTGTATGCCCGCGACCGTCAGGCCGGGCACCTGGTCGGGCAGGTGGAACGCATTAGGGAGGCGCGGCCATGCTGACTGCTCTACAGCTGTATTACCTGGCCGTTTCCACGGCACTCTTCTTCTACTCGCTGCATCGTCCGCAAAACGCGTTGCGGGCGTTCGTCATGGCAATTGCCAGCAATATCTTCCCGCTCGCGCCCGTGCCCTACATGGACATGGATATCGCCCGGCTGGGCGGCCTGCCCCTGGTCTACCTGCCAGCAACCGCAGTGGGGCTGGCGCTTGCCATGAGAAATGGTCTGCACCTGCCACGACGACTTCTCAGCCTGTACGTTCTGGCAGGTATCTATCTCATATATACATTATGCAATACCGTTCTGCTGCGAGGAACCTCTGGTGCCAATATCGTTTACTGGATGGCGTGGCCGCTCAACTTCCTGCTGCTGATAGCCGCCGCTGCCACGGCATCCCGGTTCTCGGAAGCCTTCCTGAACAGAGTGCTTCTGGGTTGCGTATGGGTATTGGTAGCGGCCTGCGTCGTTGGGCTGGCGCGTTACGCGGTGGGCATAGGCTCTGATGCCAACTTCGTGCCACTCATGAATCGCAATGGCACTGTGTTTCTTGTAGCACTGCTGTTTCCCCTGGTCTTTCACGTACATGCCACACAGCGGAAATCACGAATGTGGCTGGCCGGCTGCGTGAGCATCATCGCTCTGTGCGTTGTACTCACATATTCCCGGTCCGGGCTGATCGGCCTGATGGCGGGCACCCTACTCTACTACTGGCGCTTCACGCTGGTAGGCATGCTCAAGCTGGGCGCCGCCGTCCTGGTGATAGGCATCTTCCTTCAAAGTGGCATTGCCGAGCGCAGCACCGAACGCCTGATGGCCGCCGGGAATACCGTTCAGGCCATGCTGCACGGGCAAGAGGTCGATCGCAGTGTGGGCGACCACAATCGCGTCAGGCTGGTGAACAGTGCCATTGCCACGGCCAAAGAACACTTCTGGTTCGGCACCGGGCTAGGCATGCAGAACTATCGGGAAGGCCTGACCCGCGCGGGCCTGGGCAACGTCACCTCTAAATCGCACAACTTCTATCTGTCTTACTTCACTGAACTGGGGCTGGTGGGATTCCTTCTCCTTCTGGCCATTCTTCAGCGTATCTACGCTCATCTGCCTTCCCTGGGGTCTCATCAGCGCGCATTCCGGGTGAGCTTTTTGGTGACAGCTTTGATGATGACCATGAATGAGTACATTCTGCTGCCCGAACTATGGCTGCTCATGGGATTGCTCATGGGCGCGGCATGCAGACGAACGGCCTTGATGCCTGCGGCGCAGGCAAAGCGCCCCGCTGCATATAGACACGGAAGAGCGACGACGGGGAGTGCCGCTCAGCATGAACCAGGTGTTTCAGGCTCTGCAGCACCTTCCACTTGCCTGACAGGAGGCATTCATGGCTAGCCAGTACGGCACTCTGGAGCGTCGCATCGCGAGAATGTTGTCGGAATATCCGATACTGAAAACCTGCATAAAGCTTACATACGCCCGTGCGGCTTACTTTATCAGTGGTGGACGAGCCTCACGTCCTGTGACGGCCAAGCCTCTGCAAAGTGTGGGCGAGGACGGCTACGAGACCTTTTTCGGGTACTACGACAAGTCACCTGTTTCGCGTAATGGCTGGCTTCTGTGCCACGCGACGTCCCACTCAACCAGCCGCCCGCCCAGCGCCCGCCTGCCAATTTCCGTGCAGGTCTATGATTTCAACGCTGGCCGGCTTGGGGAACCCGTACTGTCTATAGAAACTTGCGCTTATAACTGGCAGCAAGGTGCTCGGGCGATGTGGCTGGACGCAGACCACTTCATCTTCAATGATTTCGACGCCGAGTCGGGACGCTATATCGCGCGAGTTTATTCCGTAGCCGCCCGCCGCGAAAAAAATCGCTACGACTACCCCGTGCAGGACGCCTTCGGCACAGAATATTTCCTGTCGCTCAACTACCGGCGCCTGCAGGCCTTGCGGCCCGACTATGGTTATCGCAACCTTCCTCCCCTGAGCGATGCCGAGCTGTCTCAACTCTATGACGACGGCATATGGCGCGTGGAACAGAAGGACGGCAGTGCGCAGCTGCTTTATTCCCTGAAGGAAGTGTGCAGCACCCGCCCGGAAGCGGAGTTCGCTCATGCAGCGCACAAACTCAACCACGTAATGATCCATCCGGATGGCCGGCAGTTCATATTCCTGCATCGCTATTTCCTCGGTCGACGCAAGTTCGACCGCCTCCTGCTGGGTACCGCAGACGGTTCAGAGCTGCGTGTGTTGGCAGCACACGGCATGGTGAGTCATTGCTTCTGGGCCAGCGAAAACTCTCTTATCTGTTATGCCCGCGGCCCTGCCGGTTTTGATGGCTACTACACCATCAATACAGAAACGGGCGAGATGGTTTCCCTGTTCAATGGCGCGCTGGACGCGATGGGCGATGGCCATCCGCACGTGCATGGACGCTGGTTTGTCACGGATACCTACCCCGACCGCCGGCGCAAACAGCATCTTGTCCGCGGCAACCTGGACACAGGTCAGATCGACACCCTGGGCAGCTTTCATCAAAGCTTCCGCTATGGCGGAGAAACCCGTTGTGATCTGCATCCTCGCATAAGCGTCGATGGCCGGACAGTCTTCTTCGACTCCGTCTGCGAGGGACGACGCAGACTGTACTTCATGGAGGCATCATGACCCTGTCAGTATTGATGTCGGTCTATAAGGCCGAAAATCCAGCCTATTTGCGTATTGCACTGGAAAGCCTCAAGCAGCAGACGCGGCGTGCCGACGAGGTAGTTCTGGTGGAAGATGGCCCATTGTCGGACGCTCTGCACGAGGTCATTGAAGCCTTTCGGGATGACCTCAACATACAGTCCGTCGTTCTGCCCCGCAATGTGGGCCTGGCAAAGGCTCTGAACGCCGGGCTCGCACACTGCAGCCACGAGCTGGTTGCACGCATGGACAGCGACGACATCTCCTTGCCGCAACGCTTCGAGAAACAAATGGCCTTCATGGAGGCCCACCCCGATATCGCGGCCAGCAGTGCCTCATTGGAAGAATTCGATGAGAACGGCCAGGTGTTTTCCTCCAGAGTGCTGCCTGCCACACATGAGGAACTGGTTCAATTCGCGCGCCGCCGCAGCCCGCTCAGCCACGCCGTCGCGATTTTCCGAAAGTCCGTGGTGCTGTCCGTGGGGGGGTACCCACTCTTTAAGCGATCCCAGGATGTTGCGCTCTGGTCGCTGCTGATCGTCAAGGGCTACAAGCTCGCCAACCTCCCCGACGTTCTGTTTCGCGTAAGAGCAGGCGCTGCGTTCATGACCCGCAACGGCATGCGAAGCCTCCACCATGAGTTGGCTGTCATTCGCTACCAGCGCCGCATCGGTTTTCTGACTTGGTCGGAGACCTTACGAAACATGGGGGTGCGCTTCGTTCTGGCCAGCGTTCCGCCCGGCATAAAAAAGGAACTGTACGCGCACAAATCCGCACCGGGCACCCTGGTCTACGCCATGTTCAAGCGCCTGTTCGACATCATCTTTGCTGCACTGGGTCTGCTCTTGGCCTCTCCGCTCATCGCCCTGGGTTGGCTAGCCGCTACGCTCGAGACGCGCCGCAACGGCTTCTTCCTTCAAGAACGCGTGGGACGCTACGGCCAACCGTTCCGAATCGTCAAGCTGCGCACGATGCATGACAACCCCCAGTTGGGGACGGAACTCGGCACGGTGACCACCGCGAAAGATCCCCGCATCACGCGCAGCGGTGCCTTCCTGCGCCGCAGCAAGATCGATGAGCTGCCGCAGTTGTGGAACGTGCTGATTGGAGACATGAGTTTTGTCGGACCACGACCCGATGTCCCTGGCTACGCCGACAGACTCCAGGGGGAAGACCGCATCATCCTCAGCGTGCGGCCAGGCATTACGGGCCCTGCAACCGTGAAGTACCGCAACGAGGAAGAAATCCTGAGCCGTCAGTCCGATGCTCAGGCCTATAACGCCGAAGTCATCTGGCCGGACAAAGTACGGATCAACCGAGAGTACATCCGCCAGCGCAGTCTTTGGACAGACCTCCGATACCTCTATCGCACATTCGTTCACTAAAGGAGCACACCATGCTGGATACCAGCTTTTCGCCCTGGCCCGCCTTTACCGACGAGGAAGCCGACGCGGTTCGCTCCCTCATCCTTTCTGGCCGCGTTAACTACTGGACTGGACAGGAATGCCGACTGTTCGAAGAGGAATTCGCACAGGCCACGGGTTGTGCCCATGCCATCTCAATTGCCAACGGCACGCTGGCTTTGGAGATTGCGCTACGGGCATTGAAGATAGCACCGGGCGACGAAGTCGTGGTGACGCCGCGCAGCTTCATTGCCTCGGTCTCCTGCGTGGTCGCTTTGGGTGCCATACCAGTATTCGCTGATGTGGACCCGGACAGCCAGAACATCACTGCCGAATCCATTGCCGCAGTGCTGAGCCCGCGGACACGGGCCATCATTTGCGTTCATCTTGCAGGATGGCCATGCGACATGGACCCCATCATGGCGCTGGCGGCGGAGCATGGGTTGGACGTCGTCGAGGACTGCGCACAAGCACATGGGGCCTTCTATAAGGGCCGGCCAGTCGGTTCGCTGGGGCATATTGCCGCCTGGTCGTTCTGCCAAGACAAAATCCTGACCACCGGTGGTGAAGGCGGCATGATCACCACAAACGACCCCGTCCTTAGCGCACGGGTCTGGTCGTACAAAGACCATGGCAAAAGTCGAACAGCCATGGCCAGGTCCGGAACGTCAGGGGGATTCCGCTGGGTACATGACGATTTCGGCACCAATGCCCGCATGATGGAGGTACAGGCGGTCATCGGGCGCATCCAGTTGCGCCGGTTACCCGAATGGAGCCGGCAGCGCAGATGCAACGCGCAACGCATTTGGGATACCGCCGCCTCCTTGCCCGGGCTTCGGGTACCGAAGGTTCCAGAACATATCGTCCACGCCGCCTACAAGTGCTACGTGTTCACTGACTTCGAGCAGCTGCGGCCCGACTGGGGTCGCGACCGCATACTCAACGCGCTGCTGGAA
Source organism: Alcaligenaceae bacterium (assembly GCA_029267315.1). Classification (GTDB taxonomy): domain Bacteria; phylum Pseudomonadota; class Gammaproteobacteria; order Burkholderiales; family Burkholderiaceae_B; genus Yanghanlia. Next base: position 20,363 of record JAJUJD010000011.1, on the reverse strand, counting down.
CGGGGGATACCTTGCTACACCGGCTCCTGCCCCGAGATTTATCGCGAAAACGCTTTCGACGGCACGGGGTTCCGTCCGGGCTGTCGCCTGCCTTGCGCGCAGGCCCTAGGGCAAAGCGCCCTGATGTTTCTTGTGCACCCCACTCTTCGGGACGACGAAATCGATGCTTGCTGCAATGCCTTACGCGAAGTGTTGCGGCAGGCCTGTTCTCCGGCGCAAGTCCGCTTGCCCGCGGGGCACGGTGGGGTCGGCCCGACTGTGGCCATCCAATGAACCTATTTCCGGTAGTGAAAATGTGGCAAAAAAAGCTTTCTTCATTGCGCAATCAGAGATTTCTGGGACACGTCGCCGCGTTGATGACAGGATCTGTCATTGCTCAGGCTGTGCCGGTGCTGCTGAGCCCTGTGCTCACCCGCCTGTACTCGCCAGAAGATTTTGCCGCCTTCGCTCTGTTTATGGCAGTCAACAGTGTGATCTCGGTCGTGGCCGCTGGCCGCTACGATCAGGCCATCATGCTTCCTTCCGAAGACGGGGTGGCGTTGAACCTTGTGATTCTATGCTGGGTGATTCTGGCAAGCGTCTGCCTCACTCTGGCGTCGGTGGTGGCGATTTCATACGGACGGCTTTCTGAAGACTGGTTGCAGACCCTTCACGGGGAATGGCTGTACCTGCTGCCACTGGCCGTTTTTGTCACCGCGTCATTCCAGATTCTTTCCAACTGGAACAATCGTTGCGGGCGGTTTCCGCAGCTGGCCATGGCACGGGCGTCGCAGGGGGTGTCGACCGGAGCTGCCCAATGCGGCATGGGATACGGAAACCTGCATGCTCATGGCCTGATCCTGGGCTGGATGGGCGGCCAATGTGCGGGGCTGGCACTGCTGGTGTGCAAGAACCTGACTTCGCTAATAGGTGCCCGTACCCATGTGACCCGGTCCGGTATGGCTGCAGTAGCGCGGGAATACAGGCGCTTTCCCTTGTTCTCGACTTGGGGAGCCGTATTTGACAGCGGCTCACTCATGATGGTGTTGCTAATCATCAGCCACACCTTTTCATCGACCATCACCGGCTTGTTCAGCTTCACCCAGCGCGTTCTGGCCATCCCGCTTTTCCTGATCTCCAGCGCGGTGGCGCAAGTACTGCATCAGCGTATTGCCCGCCTTAATAACGAGGATGCGGCCAGCATCCTGCCCTACATATTGCGCTCCGCCGCAACGTTGGCAGCCATTGCCCTGCCCTTTATCGTCGTGCTGGCCCTGTTCGGGGTGGAATTGTTCACCGTTGTGTTCGGGCCGTCCTGGGCGGAAGCCGGTCGCTACGCCGGGCTACTGTCGCTCGCCGTAGGCATAAGGTTCATCGTCAGCCCCCTGACAGTCATCATGGCTCTCAACCACAACGTCAAGAGTGGCGTGACGTGGCAGACCCTCTACTTCTTCAGTGTGAGCGCCACGCTGTGGCTGGGACGGCACCTGCCCATCGAAAGCTTTCTGCAGCTGTATGTCCTGCACGAACTGCTGATGTATTCGGTTTATTTCCTGGTCATCGTCAAGTGCGCGCAGCGGCGTCCAGAAGACGGGCCGCCGCCCGTACCGGACGAGATATTGCGCTGAACCTTTACGCCAAGGAGCGTTACATGTGTGGTATTGCTGGCGGATGGTGGTCAACCCCACCACTTGATCTCGAACACCGTATGGACGCTGCGCTGCACACTTTGCGCCTGCGCGGTCCCAACGACAAGGGCTGTGTATACAAGGAGGCGGCCGGTGGCAGACTGGCGCTGGGACACACAAGGCTCGCCATCATCGACCTGAGCGACGCGGCCAATCAGCCCATGGTTTCGCCTTGCGGCCGCTACTGGATGATTTTCAACGGTGAAATCTACAACTACCGCGAACTGCGCGAGGAGTTGCGGGCGCTGGGCCGGCAGTTCACCACTCAATCGGACACTGAAGTTTTGCTCGCTGCCTGGCAGCAGTGGGCCGAGCAGTGTCTGACCCGCCTGGAAGGCATGTTCGCCTTTGTGATCTATGACAAGCTGCGCCAGACCTTAAGCGCTGCCCGGGACGCATTCGGCATCAAACCCTTCTACTTTTCGCATCGGAACGAACGCCTGCTGTTCGCCTCGGAGCTGCACGCGATACTCGCCTTGCGTAAGGGTGAGACGCCGCTGGCGAACTGGCAGCGCAGCTACGACTATCTCGTCCATGGCGATTTCGATACGTCGTCCGAAACATTTTTTGATGACATCCTGGCCCTTAGCCCCGGCCATCGCATTGAAATCGACCTGCACAGGCCGGGCCAGATTCAACAGCTTTGCTGGTGGAAGCCTCGCATCGGGGAGGCGGTCAAGATGAGCTTCGATGAAGCGGCAGAGGCAGTGCGCGAGCAGTTCCTGCACAGCGTCGCGCTGCACCTGCGCAGTGACGTTCCCTTGGGAGCGACACTCTCCGGCGGCATCGATTCCTCGGCGATTGTCTGTGCCATGCGCAAGCTGGAACCCGATGCCCCATTACATACCTTCAGCTATGTCGCCGCGGATGACCCCAAGTCAGAAGAACGCTGGGTGGATACAGTCAACCGGCATGTAGGGGCAGTCGCGCACAAGGTAGTGGCCGACCGCAACGATTTGGCGCGCGACCTTGAGCGACTGATCGCGCTTCAGGGTGAGCCTTTCATGAGTTCATCCGTTTATGCGCAGTACCGGGTCTACGCACTGGCCCGGGAGAACGGCGTCACAGTCACGCTGGAGGGTCAAGGAGCGGACGAGCTGCTTGCCGGCTATTCCGGATTCCCTGGCGAACGCATGCTCAGCATGCTGGAGCAGGGTCGACTGCTTGAGGTTCAGCGCTTCGCCTGGGAATGGTCCCGCTGGCCCGGGCGCAGTTACCGTCGCGCCTGGCAATACCTGGTGGCGTCTGCCCTGCCCGACCGGCTGTTTCACCTTGCGCGCCACTACTCCGGGCGTCAACCGATGCCGGCTTGGCTAAAGGCTGATGTTTTGCGCGAGGCACAGGTCGACATGCATTACACCCGTGTGCATCGCAGCCCCCAGGCCCGGGGACGCAGAGTGGTGGAAAGAATGGCGCATTCGCTGCAGCATCGATTTCTACCCGGCTACCTGCGCGAAGGCGACCGCAACTCCATGCATTTTTCCGTGGAGAGCCGCCTGCCGTTTCTGACCTTGCCCATGGCGCAGCTGCTGCTTTCACTTCCGGAGGAATACCTTATCTCCCCGCAGGGGCAGACGAAACACGTGTTCCGCGCCGCCATGCGGGGGATCATTCCAGACGAAATACTCGACAGGCGAGACAAGATCGGTTTCGAGACGCCGGAGTTCAACTGGCTCAGCGGAATGGCCGATACGGTGCGTGGGTGGTTGGCGCACGGGGCCGATATTCCATTTCTCAACCATGCGGAGCTGCTGCAGCAGTTTGATGCAGTCATGGCGGGTCGCCGCCCCGCAAGCAACCAACTCTGGCGCTGGATCAATTTCATCAAATGGCATGAACAGATGGGAGTGCGATAGCACCCTCAAAAGCCATACGGGAGGACGACATGCATTCCATTGCCCACACTGCGACAAGCGCACAGCACGAAAAGCGGGCCGCCTTGTCGCAGCGGCTGCGAGAACGCTTATTGGGCTTGCCTCGCATCAAGAAACGGATGCTTCAGGTGGCGGCCGACACCTTGCTGATCTGGTTCACACTCTGGCTGTCATTTGGGCTGCGCCTGGACGACCTTGCTGCAGCCCAGCCTTTTGGCGATCACTTGTGGTTGTTCGCCGCAGCACCATTACTGACCGTCCCCCTACTTGCAAGAGTCGGCCTGTATAGCGCAGTGCTGCGCTATCTTGGCCCGCGCACGCTTTGGCGATTAGCCGCGGCCATCGGCGGCGCGGGCGCGCTGCTGGCGGCGTCACTCTGGCTATGGGGCGGCGGCGGCCCAGGCATGGTGCCGCGTTCCATCATTCCCATCCATGCCCTGCTGAATCTGCTGTTTCTTGGCGGTATCCGCTTGATTGCCCGGTCCTGGCTCCAAGGCGGGCGCCTTCCTCCTCCGATAATCAAATCCGCTACACCGGCTCGCGCAACGCATCAGACTCATGTAGCCATTTATGGCGCCGGCATAGCGGGCAACTTGCTTCTTGCCACCCTGGAGAAGGACCGCAGCCGGAATGTGGTGGCCTTCCTCGACGACAACCCCGACCTGCAAGGCCGCACCATTGGCGGTGTGCCGGTATACGACCCGGCTCGAATCGGCTCGCTGGTCGACGCCCTGGACTTGCGTGAAGTTTTGTTGGCCATGCCATCCATCAGCCAGGCCCGTCGTAATGTCATCATCGGGCGGCTCGCACTCTACCCCTTCACCGTACGCACGGTGCCGGGCTTTCGAGACCTGGCCAATGGCACGCTGAAGGTAGACAACCTGCGACAAGTCGATATTACGGACCTGCTTGGCAGGGAACCGGTCGAGCCCCATGTTGAGCTGCTGGAGCGCTGCATACGTGATCAGGTGGTCATGGTCACCGGAGCAGGGGGCTCAATCGGTTCAGAACTCTGCCGACAGATACTGCTCAATGGGCCGCACACGCTTATCCTCTACGAGCACTGTGAATACAACCTCTATTCCATACTGGGGGAACTGGAAGAACGAAGTCGACGCGGTCACTTGAATGTACGCGTTGTACCCATACTCAATTCAGTGCGTGACCAACAACGCCTTTTCGATGTGATGTCTGCCTGGAACGTAAACACTGTCTACCATGCAGCTGCGTACAAGCATGTTCCCATGGTGGAATGCAATATGGCCGAGGGCATTCTGAACAATGTGTTCGGCACGCTCTATTCCGCGCAGGCCGCGCTTCGCGCGGGGGTTAGCAACTTTGTGTTGATCTCTACCGACAAGGCGGTACGCCCCACCAACACCATGGGCTGCACCAAGCGTTTGGCCGAGCTCATTCTGCAGGCTTTGGCCTGCGAACCAAACCCTGTCCCTTACGGCGACCCAGTAGGCCTGGCTCTACCCAACCGCACCCGCTTCACCATGGTACGGTTCGGCAATGTGTTGGGCTCATCGGGTTCTGTGGTGCCATTATTCCGAAAGCAGATCAAAGCCGGCGGCCCACTGACAGTCACACACCCCGAAATAACCCGATTCTTCATGACGATTCCCGAAGCCGCTTCGCTGGTCATTCAGGCAGGTTCCATGGGCACCGGCGGAGATGTCTTTGTTCTGGACATGGGTGCACCGGTCAAGATACGCGAGCTTGCCGAGAAAATGGTGTTGCTCTCGGGGCTTACCTTGCGCACCCCGGAACGCCCGGATGGCGACATTGCCATAGAGTATGTGGGGCTGCGACCTGGCGAGAAACTGTATGAGGAGCTATTGATCGGCGATAACGTTACGCCGACACCGCACCCGATGATCATGCGCGCAAGCGAGAACCGATTGGATTGGGAGACGCTTAAAACGGTACTCGATTCCCTGTCGCGTGCCATTACCGACGACAACTATCCGGCCATACGGGAGGTCTTCGAAGCCGTGGTAGATGGCTATCACCCGGAATCTGCCATGGTTGACTGGATTCACCTGCACCATTCGGCCGCCTGTGTCGCTTCGTAGCAGTTTGAAGCGTTTGCCGGCATTGCGCCAACAGTTCTGAAACGCATGATGGGCCACAATGGGCCATACGACCATAAAGGGGCCCATCATGAAGAAACTCTTGTTGCTTGGTGTAGTGCTGGCTTCAAGCCTGTTTGCCTTTCCTGCCAGGGCAGATGTGGATACACGGATAGGGTTTGGTGAACCGCATTTTCTCCTGACGGGGGGCAAACACGATTTTTCCCACCGCCATTACCATCCACCCAAACACCGCCACTATTCTTCAAAGCACCGACGCCATTCCGGCCCGCCGACGTACTACCCTGAAAAGGTATACCGGCACCGGAAACCACACCACCCCTATTATGGCCATCACAAGCATGTACGGCCACCTGTCTACGGGTACCATTTCAATCACGGCAGGCGTCCTGCGCCGCCGCCCCACGCCCGCGCACACCTCTGGCGACATTGAGCCAACAGCTGGTTCACTGCCAAAACACACAGCCCCGCCAACTGGCGGGGCTGTTGCTTGTGAAGGCAGCGGTTTATTCCGGACGCAAGACTTCCAGCCCCCCCATGTAGGGTTGCAAGGCTTTGGGGATCACAACGCTACCATCCGCCTGCTGGCCATTTTCCAGAATGGCCACCAATGTACGGCCCACGGCCAAGCCAGAGCCATTCAAGGTGTGCACGTATTCCGGCTTACCCGTCCCGCCCGCCCGGAAGCGAGCCTGCAGACGCCGAGCCTGGAAGGCTTCGCAGTTGGAGACTGAGGAAATCTCGCGCCAGGTATTTTGCGCTGGCAGCCAGACTTCCAGGTCGTAGGTCTTGGCAGCACCGAAGCCCATATCGCCCGAGCACAACAACACAACGCGATAGGGAAGCTCCAACGCCTGTAAAACGGCTTCCGCATGGCCGACCATTTCTTCGAGCGCTTCGTAGGATTTTTCGGGGTGCACAATCTGCACCATTTCAACCTTGTCGAACTGATGCTGGCGAATCATGCCCCGGACATCGCGGCCGCCACTACCCGCTTCTGAACGGAAGCAAGGGGTGTGGGCTGTAAGCCGGGTGGGCAGTGCTTCGACCGGAAGAATCGATTCACGGACGGAGGCTGTCAAAGTAATTTCAGAGGTGGAAATAAGATAGAGATCTTCCCGGTCTTCGTCAGCGTCGTCGGCACCGCCTTTGGTTACCCAGAACATATCGTCCTTGAACTTGGGAAGTTGCCCCGTGCCCAGCAGGGTGGACGCGTTCACAATATAAGGCGTATAGCATTCCTGATAACCGTGGCGCGTTGTGTGCAGGTCGAGCATGAACTGCGCCAGGGCACGGTGCAGGCGCGCCATCTGCGAACGCAGCATCATGAAGCGGGAACCCGAAAGCTTGCGGGCGGTTTCGAAATCCAGACCCAGGGGTTCGCCCAACGCTACGTGGTCGCGTACTTCGAACGATAAGGACGGCGGGTTGCCCTGTGCATCGGCCTGTATGCCGGGTGGCAGCCAACGGCGGACCTCGACGTTATCTTCCTCCGACTTTCCTTCCGGCACGCTCTCATGCGGCAGATTGGGAATCGTGAGCAACCATTGGGACAGCTCTTCCTGAATGGCACCCAGCTTGGATTCAAGCTGTTTGAGCTGTTCGGGGATGGCCTGCGATTCCGCCATCACGGCCGATGCATCTTCGCCTTTGGACTTCAACTGGCCGATCTGCTTGGCCAATGCATTGCGCCGTGCCTGCAGCGCCTCCGTTTCCATCTGTACCGCCTTGCGCTCGGATTCCAGGCGGTTGAAGCGTTCCGTGTCGAAGGACAGCCCGCGCAGGGACAAGGCTTTGACAACGGAAGGAAGATCTCTGCGCAGCAGGTTTTGGTCTAGCATGGATGAGCCAAAAAAGTTCGGATTCGGTTGGACAAAAGCCGCGAGCCCGTTCGTTTGAACGGGCAAGGCGCGGCCATGATTTCAACGAGTAGGAAGCGCCTCAGCTTCCTTTGGCTGGCTTCTGCGCGGCATCGAGTTCGCGCAAAAAAGCGAGCTTTTGCTGGATTTTACCTTCCAGCCCACGATCTGTCGGCTGATAGAACTCGGCATCCAGCCCATCGGGGAAATAACGCTCGCCAGCGGCATAGCCGTAGGGCTCGTCGTGGGCGTAGCGATATGCCTTGCCGTGACCCAGCGTTTTCATCAACTGGGTGGGGGCATTGCGCAAGTGCATGGGAACCGGTGCACTGCCGTGCTGCTCAGCATAACGCCGGGCCGCCTTGTATGCGGTGTAGACGGCATTGGATTTCGCTGCACACGCCAGATAAACCACTGCTTGCGCCAGTGCGAGCTCACCTTCGGGCGAGCCCAGTCTTTCGTAGATGTCGGCAGCATTGAGTGTCAGCTGGGTGGCACGAGGGTCCGCCAGCCCAATATCTTCGACTGCCATGCGCACCAGCCGGCGCGACAAATAACGGGGATCCGCGCCCCCATCCAGCATGCGGCAAAACCAGTAAAGCGAGGCGTCCGGGTCTGACCCTCGAATGGACTTATGCAGCGCGCTGATCTGATCGTAGAAGGCGTCTCCCCCCTTGTCGAAACGCCGGAGATTCTGCGACAGTGCCGTTTCCAGCCAGGCCGGGTCGACCGTTTCACGCCCGGCATTGCGTGCTGATTCCGCCACGATTTCAATGGCATTGATCAGCCGGCGTGCATCGCCGTCCGCCCAGCGAGCCAACTGCTCCTTGGCGGCGTCCTCCAACTGCAACCCGGCTTGATCAGGTTCAGCATTGAGGGCTTCCAGCGCACGGTCAATGAGTTCGCACAGGTCTTCCAGACTGAGCGACTGCAACACATAAACCCGTGCCCGCGAAAGAAGCGCCGAGTTCACTTCAAACGAAGGGTTTTCCGTCGTCGCACCGATAAAGGTGAAGAGACCGCTTTCCACATAAGGCAGGAAGGCATCCTGCTGAGCCTTGTTGAAGCGATGAACCTCGTCCACAAACAGAATCGTGCGCCGTCCCCGAACCTGCGCCGCCTGGGCAGATACCACCGCATCGCGAATATCTTTTACACCGCCCAGGACCGCTGAAATCGCAATGAAATGCGCGTCGAAGCCTTCGACCATGAGCCGCGCGAGCGTAGTCTTGCCCACGCCCGGGGGGCCCCAGAAAATCATGGAATGGGGCCTGCCAGACTCGAAAGCCACACGCAGCGGTTTGCCAGGCCCCAGAAGATGCTTTTGCCCGACCACCTGGTCCAGTGAGCGCGGGCGCAAACGCTCAGCCAGCGGAGTGTGAACGGCACCGCCGCCCGCCTGGCCGGAAAAGAGATCATTGCCCATTGAACCGGACCCTATTGCATCCTCACGACGTCAACGTCGGCGGGCACCTCAAAAGTGAAAATGTCGGCGGCCAACTTGGGGTTCGAGTTGATGTCGGAAAGGCCTATGCGGGTGGTCTGCCCGAAGGCGTCAAGTAGTTCGAGCCGACGCGGCAGGCCTTCCGCGAACCCAATGTCCACGTGCGCGAAGCCCGCATCACCGCTGCGCGGTTTGGCGCGCAGCCATGCCAGACCATCGCGGTCGGGACGGTTGGAGACCTCGAAAGCCTCGTCCAGGCTTCCAGATCCGAAGAGAATGGCGGCCGGTGAAGCGCCGATGGATTCCCCGACTGGCCTTTCGGTCACTTGCGCCAGGTCAGGATCATACTGGCGAAGCAGCTTGCCGTCCGAGATCACCAGCTGAGCATAAGGCTTGAGCGTTTGCCAGCGGAACAGACCAGGCCGCTTAAAGGCGAACTCGCCGGTCTGCGCCTGACGCAAGCTTCCACGGTCGTCGGCGACTTGCTGAGTGAAGCTGCCAGTTGCCGATTCAACCTCAGCCACAAAACGTTCCAGCTGCGCGCGGGCATCTGCGGCGTAACCTGGCATGCATGCCAGTGCCAGCGACCCGGCCGCCAGCCACTTCAATGCAGTCTTCAGTCCTGCTTTAATCATCTTCAGACACCTTCCCTGCGGGAACCAGGATTTCACGGTTGCCGTTGGACTGCATTGGAGAAACCAACCCGGCCTGCTCCATTTGCTCCAGCAGGCGTGCCGCACGGTTGTAGCCGATACGCAGGTAACGCTGCACGGATGAGATAGAGGCGCGGCGGTTCTTCAGCACCAATTCGACCGCCTGATCGTACAACGGGTCAGATTCGGCGTCTGTAAAACCTGTAACCGAACCTACTCCGTCGCCCGTTTCTCCTTCGCCGCCTTCCAGCAGACCATCAACGTAATTGGGCTCGCCCTGTTCCTTCAGTGCGTCCACCACTCGGTGGACTTCATCGTCGTGAACAAATGCGCCATGGACACGGACCGGCACGCCGCTGCCCGGCGGAAGGAAAAGCATGTCGCCCAGCCCCAGCAGGGTTTCGGCACCCATTTGATCGAGAATGGTGCGGGAATCGACCCGAGACGACACCTGGAAGGCAATGCGTGTAGGAATATTGGCTTTGATCAGGCCAGTAATGACGTCCACACTGGGGCGCTGGGTGGCCAGAATCAGGTGAATGCCGGCGGCCCGCGCCTTTTGCGCCAGCCGTGCAATCAGTTCTTCGATCTTCTTGCCCACCACCATCATCAGGTCTGCCAGCTCGTCGATCACCACCACAATGTATGGCAGGGGGGTGAGCGGCTCGGGTGCGTCCGGCGTGAGGGAAAAGGGATTGGGAATGGGCTCTTCGCGTTTTTGGGCTTCCCGTATCTTGGCGTTGTATCCCGCCAGGTTACGCACCCCCAGTTTGCTCATAAGCCGATAGCGCTTCTCCATTTCTGCCACACACCAGTTCAGTGCATTGGCGGCCTGACGCATGTCGGTCACCACCGGCGCAAGCAGATGTGGAATACCCTCGTAGACGCTCATTTCCAGCATCTTGGGGTCAATGAGAATCAGACGGACCTGATCCGGCCCTGCCTTGTACAGGAGGGAAAGAATCATGGCGTTGATGCCCACCGATTTGCCAGATCCGGTGGTACCCGCGACCAGCAAGTGGGGCATCTTGGCAAGGTCAGCCACCTGAGGGTTGCCGGCAATGTCCTTGCCCAGCGCCAAGGTCAATAGCGAACTATTGGCATGGTAGACCTGAGAACCGACGATTTCCGAAAGCCGCACCACCTGCCGCTTCGGATTGGGCAGTTCCAGCCCCATGAGGTTCTTGCCGGGAATGGTTTCGACCACCCGGATGCTGACCAAGCTAAGTGCTCGGGCGAGGTCTTTGGCCAGATTGACGATCTGGCTGCCTTTCACGCCCGTGGCGGGCTCAATTTCGTAGCGCGTGATTACTGGGCCAGCCTGGGCTGAGACCACCGTAACCCGTACGCCGAAGTCGGAGAGCTTTTTCTCGATCAGCCGCGAGGTGTATTCGATGGTGTCTGCGCTGACCGTTTCCTGAGACTCGCTGGGTGCATCAAGCAGGCCGATGGCCGGCAGTTCGCCGCTGGAGGGGTCGGGAGGCAGGGTAAACAGCGTGCTTTGTTTTTCCTTTTCCGCACGCACGGATTTGGGCACCTTCGTGACAGCTGGCTCGATACGCACCGGTTGTTCGTGTACCAGTTCTTCCTGTTTGGCCACTACGACTTCCTCGCGCTTGGCCTTGCTGACCTGGCCCACCTTGCGGTCATCGCGCGCCGCCTTCATTTCCAGGATTTTCAGGAAGCAGCGCTCAACTACCAGGCCAACGCGCTCTGACACCTGCAGCCAGGAAAACCCGAAAAAGAGGCTTGCACCTACCGCCACCAGCACCAGCAGGCCCAAGGTGCAACCTGCCAAGCCAAAGGTGGACGCCAGCATATCCGCCAGAACCCGCCCTATCTGCCCACCGGCGCCGGCCGGGAGCTCGGCGCCCAGCTGCCGCATATGCAACGCCTCGATTCCCATGCAGCCAATGAACAGCATAGTGAAACCGATGCCGGTTTCCCACCGCACGCGCGGCAGGGGTTCCCCCTGGGCCTCAGGAGGCAATGAACCGGTCAGCCGCAGAAAACCGACCACCACTCGGTGGCTTAGTAGGACCACCCACAACCAGGTGGAGTAGCCGAACAGAAAAAGAAGGAAGTCCGCCACATGGGCGCCCAAAATGCCGCCCCGGTTTTGCGTAACCGAGGAATGCACGGAATGCGACCATGCCGGATCAGAGGGGTCCCAAGTACTCAGAACCAGCGCCAACCAGGCTGCGAGGGCGGCAAAGACGATCCAGCGCGCTTCGCGGGCCAAACCCGACAGACGGGTCTGCAGCGGCGACGGGCCATTTCTGACATTGCGGGAGGAGCGGGAGGGGGTAGCGGGTAGCCTAGCCATAGCGGCCATTATAATTGGCTGTTGTTCAACCAAGGGTGCACTGCAATGACCACACCACGCCACGCCAGAGTCCTCATTCTCGGTTCCGGTCCAGCCGGGTATAGCGCCGCCATCTATGCGGCGCGGGCAAACCTCTCGCCCATGCTGGTTACCGGAATGGAACAGGGCGGGCAGCTGATGACCACAACTGACGTGGACAATTGGCCTGCAGACGCAATGGGCGTACAAGGCCCGGAGCTCATGCAGCGTTTTCTCGCACATGCGGAGCGTTTCAATACGGAAATCGTATTCGACCACATTACCGAAGTAGACCTCTCCCAGCGCCCCTTCACCCTGAAGGGTGATAGCGGCTCCGTCTTTACTTGTGATTCGCTCATCATTGCCACCGGTGCCGCTGCCCAATACCTGGGCCTGCCTTCAGAACAGGCATTCATGGGCCGCGGCGTATCGGGTTGCGCCACTTGCGACGGCTTCTTCTACAAGAACCAGGATGTCATCGTGGTTGGCGGCGGCAACACCGCCGTTGAAGAAGCCCTGTACTTGTCGGGCATCTGTCGCAAAGTCACCCTCGTCCACCGTCGTGACAAATTCCGGGCCGAACCCATCCTGGTGGACCGCCTCATGGAAAAGGTGGAATCCGGCAATATCGAACTGGCCCTTTTCCAAGAGCTCGACGAAGTATTGGGCGACGATTCGGGTGTGACCGGTGTTCGCCTGCGCAACAATCAGACTGGCGAAAAGCGTGAACTGGCCGTCATGGGCGTGTTCATTGCGATCGGTCACAAGCCCAACACCAGCCTCTTCGAAGGGCAGCTGGAAATGGAAGACGGCTATATTGTTACCCGCAGCGGCCGCCACGGTCTGGCGACCATGACGTCTGTTCCCGGTGTCTTTGCCGCCGGAGACGTCCAGGATAATGTCTACCGCCAGGCCATCACTAGCGCCGGAACGGGCTGCATGGCGGCACTGGACGCACAGCGCTGGCTGGAGAATGCCGCGGAATAAACTCGGGTTGGCCGACCTCAAAAAGCTGCAACAGACAGGTCAGCCTCCCGATACCCCCTCCTCTTCCACACGGCCGGAACGGGTTGCACGCAAGCGCTCCCCTTTCCTGCCGCCCTCATCTGCGCCCCTGGTCACGAAAGCAGCGGCCCAGAAGGCGCCGGCTCACAAAACAGGAGCGCATAAGGTTGTAGCAGGCAAGTCGACCAAATCAGCTGCTTCGCAGCAGGCACAGGCTGCTACGCCCGCGCCAACTGCTTCGCTTACATCCCCTTCCCCGACGCTGGACGAAACCGACCGCAAGCTGTTTCTTCACGCGGTTCGCTACGTTGAGAAAATCAAGGACCCCGGGCGCGTGGTGCTGCGGCCGGTACCCCTTGCGCCTGATGCCATTTTGGAAGAGCGCCGCAAACGGGCCGCAGGTGTGGCCGCGAGCAGTCCCGCTAAGCGCAAGGCGACGCTCAAAGACGAAGCCAGGCCAGCCCGCAGCAAGAAGACCGGCAGGCCACTATCTGACACATACGCGCCCGCCACTCACGATTCTGACGACAGCCGCTACCTGAAGGCCGGCCACGGCAGCGACATTGTGCGTGACCTGAAGCGTGGAAAGTGGCCTATTGGTGCCAGTCTGGATCTGCATGGCAGCACGCTGGAAGACGCGCGCGACCGTTTTGAGCGGTTTATAGATTCATGCCTGACGCACGACGTGAAGTGCGTGCGTATCGTACATGGCAAAGGGTATGGTTCGCCCAATGGCGACGCAGTTCTGAAGACGACCGTCAGGCGATGGCTGACTCAACTCAATGAAGTGATCGCCTACATAGAATGCTCAGAGGCGGATGGCGGTTCCGGCGCGGTGCAGGTGCTGCTGAAATAGGCGCGGGCCCAGACACAAAGAATTCAAAATGACGAAAGGCCGGCACACTGTGCCGGCCTTTGTTCTTTCTTTTTCTTATCAGTAACGCTGATTTTATAGTTATCGTTTTACCCGAGCTTATCGGTTTTTTTCGCCCATGCAGAGCCTGTCTCCTCACCTGCATGAACGGGATTGTGCATCAAATATGGCGATCACACACCTAGGGAATGCACTAACACGGTGCAGCATTCACCGTCTTTTGCCCGATATCGGGGCATAGTCATCCACAGAGAATAAGCAATATTATTTGTTAATTAACAATTATTTTTAATTTCACAAATATATCAGCTTGGGGCATAGTGCAAAGCAACTGTATTACATGTTGGATTTAGCCATGAGCCCTGCTCCTTATACCGCACCTGCCCATTATTTTCGCCCCAGCCGATCCCATGCCGTCGTCGTTGGCGGCGGAACCATGGGGGCCGACGTGGCTGTCGTGTTGTGTCGCGCGGGTTGCCGAACCACCATCGTCGAGTCCAATCCCGAACGGCGAGCCGAGCTGCCGGCCAAAGTTGGAAACGGCCTTAATCAGTTAGGTTCTTCCGAGCGCATTGATCAATTGCATTCAGTCGCCAGTCTGGAAGAACTCGACTGGGATTCGGTAGACGTCGTGATCGAATGCATCCCGGAAAAGCTGGACATCAAGCAAAAGCTCTTTGCCCAGCTTGCAACGCTGGCACGACCGGACACATTGCTGGCCAGCAACAGCTCAAGCTTTCCCATCTCTGCTATCAGTGAGGGGCTGGAAAGCGCCGAACGCATGGTCGGGCTGCATTTCTTTATGCCAGCTCATCTCACGCCTCTGGTCGAAGTTGTTTGTGGGGAACGAACCGACACAGACAAGGCGCGCAATCTGTACAGTTTCATGCGCCAGTGCGGCATGGTGCCGGTATTTGTAAAACGTGACCTTCCGGGGTTTTTGGCCAATCGCCTTCAACATGCTCTGGCACGTGAAGCCTTCGCACTCATTGACGCCGGGGTCGCCAGTCCGGAAGACGTGGATGCTGCTGTGCGTTTTGGTTTTGGTTTCCGCTTTTTGGCTGCTGGCCCCGTGCTTCAACGCGATCATGCCGGTCTGGAAGTTCATTGTGCTGCGGGCGCCACCATGTACCCCTCTCTTGCAGCTAATACAGAACCTGCAAAATGCCTTGCAGAGCGCGTTGCTGCCGGCAAATACGGTATGAAGACCGGCGAAGGGTTCTTTAAATGGACGCCTGACACCATTGCTGCAGAACGCCAGCGCTACCAGAACCTGCTGCTGTCCGGCCTCGAGCTGCTCAAGCAGGAACTGCCGCCCGTGCAGGACGCCGAAGAAGCGTGACCAAGGAAAGCCTCATGACTGTTGAAATGACTCCCCTGATTCTTACCGTCGCGCCTAACGGCGCCTACAAGACACACGAACAGCATCCCGCCGTACCGCTGACGCCCGAAGCCTTGGCTGATACTGCGAAAGAATGTTTGGACGCTGGCGCCGCCATGATCCACATGCACGTTCGTCGCCCTGACGGCCGCCATTTGTTGGACGCCCAGGCGTATCAGGACGCCACTGCAGCCGTGCGTCGTGCCGTCGGCCAGTCTCTGGTCATACAAATCACCACCGAAGCGGCGCAGGTATATGAACCCGACGCCCAGATGGCCGTGGTGCGTGACACCCGCCCCGAGGCCGTGTCGGTCGGCCTGCGTGAACTTCTCAAGCCGGAAGTACCCGAGTCCGAGCTGAACGCTTTCTTCTCCTGGTTGGTGCAGGAAAACGTCATGACTCAGGTCATCCTCTATGACGAGCAGGATGTCGCCAACTGGCAGCGTCTGCGCGCCCAGAACGTCATCCCTGAAGGGCCGTGGTTCCTGCTTTTCGTTCTGGGCCGTTATAGCGCCGGTCAGAAATCCAGCCCTACCGATCTGCTGCCCTTTCTGAACAAGCACGATGGTCGCTACCCATGGGCAATGTGCGCCTTTGGTCCTCTGGAGAACGCCTGCGCCATTACGGCGGCGGGTCTGGGCGGCCACGTCCGTGTGGGCTTCGAGAACAATCTTTTCTTGAAGGATGGCAGCACGGCTCCGCACAATGCGGCCCTGGTGGCGCAGGTGGCGCACGGTGCACAGGCGCTTGGACGCCCGTTGGCCACGGCGGATGACATCCGCAAACAGTTCAGTCGCTGACCGCCAGCGACGGGGACGGGCGCGTTTAAGTGAGGCGCGCTGCCCGCTGCCTTGCCCGGGCAAGAGCGAGATATCGGTCCCGGGAGGGCAGCAGGTGGTCGTGGACTTGCTGTATCAGCGCGCTGCGGTCTCCGACCTGCAGCGCCCGCAAAATCTCATGGTGCTCTTGCCTGGAACGCTGCTGCTGTTCAGGGGTGGAAAGCGCCCCGAAACGAATGGCGTGAGCGCGCCTGGCATATTCGTGTATGGCTTGGGCGAGCAACTGATTCCCACAAAGACTGAACAACTTCTCGTGGAATGCCTGATTGCTGCGGAAGACACTGCGTTGGTCGTCCCGGGCAACCGCGTCGTCATGCTGGGCCTGGATGTTCTGCAAGGCAAGCAGTTCAACTTCGGAAACGGGAAGCGTCATGCGGCGCATTGCCTCAGTTTCCAGGAGGATACGCATCTCATACAGCTCGAGAACTTCCTGCTCTTCAAAGCCGTGCACCAACGCGCCAATGTTGCGCCTCCGTTCCACCAGCCCCATTTGCTCGAGGCGGGCGAGCGCGTCCCGCACCACATGACGCTTTTCGCCAAAGCGCAGCATGAGCTCGTCTTCGACGAGACGTTGCCCGGGCAGGAGAACGCCCAGGACAATATCTTCCTCCAGAATGGTGGCCAACTGCTCCACCCTCCTGGCTACCGGCGCTTCAGAGCTGATGTTCGCGCACATGGCTGTTCAACTCCTTGGCACGCTGCCTCGGGATTCAGTTGCCATGAGGAAGTCGAAATCCACCCCTTGGTCGGCTTGAGTCACAGTCTTGAGGAAAAGATGACGGTATCCGCGCTCAGCTTCAGGCGGCGTCACCGGGTGAGCAGCTTGGCGCTGACGAAGCTCTTCCTCGCTCACCAACCATTCCAGTCGACGCTCCGAAACCGAGATGCGGATGCGGTCGCCGGTCTGCACCCAGGCCAAGGGCCCGCCGACCGCCGCTTCGGGTGTGACGTGCAATACGATCGTGCCGAAGGCCGTGCCACTCATACGGCCATCGGAAATGCGCAGCATATCCTTGACTCCAGCCGCCGCGAGCTTCCGTGGAATGGGGAGATAGCCGGCTTCCGGCATGGCCGCGGCCTTGGGTCCAATGTTTTTCAACACAAGGACGTCGTCCGCGTTGACATCGAGCTCCGGGTCATCAATGCGCCTTGCCAAATCTTCCGCGTTTTCGAACACAACGACGCGACCCTCGTGTTCCATCAGACGTGGGTCAGCGGCGGACTGCTTGATGATGGCGCCGCCGGGGGCCAAATTGCCGCGCAAGACCGCGATGCCCCCTTGGGGGTAAACCGGGTTGTCGCGGGTGCGCACCACATGCTGCGGAAAACGGGGGCCGGCTGCCTCCAGCTCTTCTCCCAGGGTACGACCGGTCACCGTCATGGCGTCCAGGTGCAGCAGGGGTTTAAGTTCATGCAGCAGGGTCGCCATGCCGCCAGCATGATGAAAATCTTCCATGTAGTGGTCGCCGGATGGCTTGAGGTCAAGCAACACCGGCGTTTCGCGGCTCATGACGTCCAAGGCAGCGAGGTCCAGCGTGTATCCCATGCGCCCCGCGATCGCCGCCAAGTGGACAATGCCATTGGTGGAGCCACCCATGGCGAGCAGCACGCGCATGGCGTTTTCGAACGCTTCGGCGGTCAGGATGCGGTCAATGGTGAGCCCCTTGCGCGCCATTTCCACGGCAACCTGGCCCGAACGTTCCGCCACACGAATGCGGTCAGCCGTCACGGCGGGAGGCGATGCGCCGCCTGGCACCGTCATGCCCAGCGCTTCAGCAATGCACGCCATGGTGCTCGCCGTGCCCGCCACCGAACAGGTCCCTACACTGGCCACGAGCTGGTCGTTGACATCGGCCACTTCAGCCGCGTCAATCTCGCCTGCCCTGAAGCGCCCCCAGTAGCGCCGACAGTCTGTACATGCGCCTACTCGGTCGCCCCGATGCGAGCCCGTCAACATGGAGCCGGTCACCAGTTGCACTGCCGGCAGGCCGACGGAAGCCGCTCCCATCAGCTGCGCGGGTACGGTTTTGTCGCAACCGCCGATCAGCACTACAGCGTCCATAGGCTGGGCACGCAACATTTCCTCGGTGTCCATGGACATAAGGTTGCGCAGATACATGCTGGTCGGCTGCGAAAAACTCTCGTGCACCGAGATGGTGGGAAAGTCCATGGGCAGGCCACCCGCCAACATAACCCCTCGTTTGACCGCCTCGATGAGCTGCGGCATGTTGCCGTGGCAGGGGTTGAACGCGCTGCCCGTATTGGTAATTCCAATTACCGGGCGATCCAACGCTCGATCCGTGTAGCCGGCACCTTTGATAAAGGCTTTGCGCAGGAACAGGGAGAAGCCGCGGTCGCCGTAGTTGGTAAGCCCCTTCGACATGCCATCTCTACGTTCTTCCGGATGGACATCATGCCCGGGGGTACGGTCGTTCTTCGGCTCAGCCATGGTGCAGCTCCAAGATTATTGATAATATTATTATCGATATGAAAGCCGCGCTTCGCAAGAGGCGCCAATTAAATAAAACACCCAACCGGAGACCTTGAATGCGTCAAATCCCACGAAGCAAATTCTCGCCACTACGCCGTTCCCTCGTTGCAGCCGTTGCCGCCATCGGCCTGACAGCGGGCTTGAGCCCCATCGCACAGGCAAGCACTGACTACCCCAATAAGCCAGTTCGCCTTATCGTTCCCTATGCTCCGGGTGGCGCAACCGACGTTATCGGTCGAGTTGTGGCTCAACACCTTTCCACCGCCCTCGGTCAGCAGTTTGTGGTCGAGAACCGGGCTGGCGCTGGTGGCAGCATTGGCGCTGGCCAAGTCGCCAAAGCCGAAGCTGATGGTTACACCGTCATGCTGGGCGCTTTCACCAGCCACACCATCAACGCTGCATTGATGCCGGAAACCGTCCCCTTCGACATCAACAACAGCTTCGAATATGTGTCCATCGTGGGTCGCGTACCGCTGGTGTTCGTCACTCATCCGTCCGTGGAAGCAAAGAACCTGAGCGACCTCATTGCACTGGCCAAGGCAAAACCGGGTGCCCTGTCGTTTGCTTCTGCCGGCAATGGTTCGCCACAGCACATGGCCTTGGAACTGTTTCAGCGCCAAACAGGTACTGAAGTCCTGCACGTGCCGTACAAGGGTAGCGGCCCAGCACTGACCGACCTGGTCGGCGGTCAGATCAATGCCATGATCGACACTGTGCCGGCTGCACAGTCGCAAATTCAAGCCGGCAACTTGCGCGCCCTGGGGACAACCACCGAGGAACGTGTACCGACATTGCCTGACGTACCGACTGCTGCCGAGGCTGGCCTGCCGGATTTCCACATCAGTTCAATGTTCGCGCTTGCCGCACCCGCCGGCACGCCCGAACCCGTGGTCAGGAAGCTGAACGATGCACTGAAGGAGATTCTGAACAAACAGGAAGTGAAGGATTCCTTGCTCGCGCAGGGTGCACTCGCCACCTACACCACACCTGAAGACGCCTCGAAGGCCATCATCGAGGAATACAACAAGTGGGTGAACCTCATCAAGGAAGCGAACATCCAGGTTCAGTGATTGTTCGCGAGTCTCAGTGGAAATCAATCTCTCCACACGTGACCTGAGGGCCTTTCTGGCATTGAGCCAGACCTGCAATTTTGGACAGGCTGCCCTGCAGCTGCACCTGACGCAGTCGGCCCTCTCCGCCCTGATCGCCCGCCTGGAAGCCCAGGTGGGCGCTCGTCTTTTCGAACGTACCACGCGCTCTGTCACGTTGACAGCCGCCGGCCGCGCCTTTGCCGACTATGTCGTGGAAATTCTGCAGCAGACGGAAGAAGCGGTACAGACGGTGCACGACATCATCAACCTGCAGCAGGGCAAGGTATCAGTTGCCGCGCTTCCTTCCCTCACTGCCGGTCTGCTGCCGGAGGTCTTCGCCCTCTTCCATGCACAGCACCCTAAAGTGCGGCTCTCCGTTACGGAAGCTCTCGCATCCGACGCGTTTGAAAAGGTGCGCCAGGGCAAAGTTGACTTCGCCCTTACAGCCGCACACCCTCGCCAGGAAGACCTGGCCTACGAGTCCATCACTCAGGACCACTTCCTCTTGCTTTGTTCGCCTGAGCACGTACTGGCCAGGGAAGTGACCCCCATCGCGCTACACGAAACGCTGCAATGGCCTCATGTATCCATGCCGCCTGCAGCAAGCGTCCGACAATACATTGACCGGGCGCTGGATCAACACGGCATACGCTTTGAACCGGCCTTCGAAGTTCACCACATTGCCACTATTGGCGCCTTAGTAGCCAACGGCCTGGGCGTCTCTGCCCTGCCCGAAACGGCCATC
>JAJUJD010000120.1 GCA_029267315.1 Alcaligenaceae bacterium | reverse complement strand
TTCCTGGCAGTGTGCCCCTTGCGACGGTCCCCTGGAAGTGGAGTATGTCGTCTACGCATGGGATCTCTCTGTACGCAGCGCCCACGTTGACGAAAGCCATGCCTTCTTCAATGGAACAAGTGTATTTCTGGCCGTACACGGCCAGGAACATTTACCCTGCCTGCTTTTACTGGAAGCACCCCAGGATGCAGCCGGTTGGAAGGTGTACACCTCGCTGCCAGAAGCCACAGGCCATCCGCAGTGCGCCACGCGTCACGGTTTCGGCATGTACCAGGCACCCGACTACGACGCCTTGATTGACCACCCCGTGGAGCTGGGCACGCCACAAACCATTAGTTTTGAAGCTTGCGGTGCGCTCCATGAACTGGTGTTCACCGGAGTTGTACCCAATCTCGATCTCGAACGTATCGCCGACGATGTGCGACGCATTTGTGAGGCACAAATCGAGTTTTTTGAACCTGAGACCCGAACCGCCCCCTTCTGGGACAGCAGTGACCGCTACGTGTTTATGACTCTGGTCACTGGCGACGGCTACGGCGGCCTTGAGCACCGGGCATCAACCGCCCTGATGTGCAGCCGTGGCGACCTGCCCTCCAAGGGGCAGAAACAAGCGGGCGAAGGCTACGAAAATTTCCTGGGGCTGGTCAGCCACGAATACTTCCACACATGGAATGTCAAGCGGATCAAGCCGGCAGCGTTTGCGCCATACGATTTCCTGCGCGAGAACCATACCGAACTGCTATGGGTCTTCGAAGGCTTTACCTCCTATTACGACGACCTATTCCTTCTTCGAGCCGGTCTCATCGACGAAGACGCCTATTTGCGCCGGCTGGCACGCACCATATCAATGGTTCAGCGCGGTTCCGGCCGACTCAAGCAGAGCGTGGCAGAAAGCTCTTTCGACGCATGGACACGCTTTTACAAGCAAGACGAGAATTCCCCGAATGCCCTGGTGAGCTATTACACCAAAGGCTCGTTGGTGGCGGCTGGGCTTGATTTGGCTATTCGCGAGTGCACCCAGGAAGCGCACTCACTGGATGACGTAATGCGGCTCATGTGGGATCGCTACGGCCGTGACTTTTATCGCGGCAAGCCGGTGGGGGTGGACGAATCCGCGATGCCAGGGCTCATTCGCGAAGCCACCGGCTTTGACGCAGAGGATTTTCTCACGCGTTACGCCCACGGGCGTGAAGATGTACCCTTGGCAGAGCTCCTCGAGCCACAAGGCATCACATTAAGCTGGAAGGCACCGAAAAACGATTCAGGGCTGGATGCACGGCTGCGCACCGCCAATGGCGCATGCACCATTGCAAATGTGTACGAAGGTGGCGTGGCTCATCAGGCAGGGCTGTCCGCGGGAGACGTAATCGTTGCCGTCGCTGGACTGCGAGTGCAGGACGAGAAATCATTGCAGTTGATTCTGGCGCGTTTCCAACCGGGCGAACGTGTTCCGGTGCATGTATTCCGCCGCGACGAGCTGCGTCAATTTGAGCTTGTGTTGGCCGAGCCCGCTGCTACCGAATGCGAGCTTCGGCGTGTCCCCCAGCAACCGGCCGCAAGCGTTCCGGGCCATGAGTGAGAGAATGCCTCGCCCTGTCGCACTAATCACCGGAGGTGCCAAGCGTATCGGTAATGAAATTGCCCGTACGCTGGCCCACAAAGGGTGGAACATAGCCCTGCATTACCGGAGTTCAAGCGATGAAGCCGAAGAAACCCTACGCGAGTTGGATGATCTCGGTGGACACCATTGCATTTTGCAGGCCGACCTGGCTCAGGAAAGCCAGACGCGAGCCATGTTTGCCCTGGCGGAGAGCAGGCTGGGACGAGTAGACGCCGTGATCAACAACGCCGCGTTATTCGATTATGACGATGCGCACAGCTTTAACAGCCATAAGCTGAATGCTCATATTCAGCCCAATCTGGCTGCGCCAGTGATTCTCGCGCAGGCCCTATACAAGCACGTCACTGCCCGCGACGACGGCTCCACCGGCGTTGTGGTGAACCTGCTTGACCAGAAATTGCGCAACCTGAACCCAGACTTCCTTTCCTATACCTTAAGCAAGGCAGCACTCAAGACAGCGACCATGATGCTTGCTCAAGCGCTGGCACCGCGCGTGCGCGTGGTAGGTGTTTCACCGGGCCTTACCCTGCCCAGCCACCTGCAAACACCTGAGGCCTTTGAGAAGACGCATCGCATGGCACCCTTGAAGCGGTCAAGCTCGCCGGAAGATATCGCCCGCAGCGTGCTCTTCCTGCTTGAAAGCCCAAGCATCACGGGCGTGGATCTTGCCGTCGATGGCGGCCAGCACCTGGTGGGCATGCAACGCGATTTCAGCATGCTGTAGATGCCTGCGGCGTCCGAATTGCGGCGTGCAGGTACCTTTCAATAAAATCGGTGGTGCGAGCCGTTTTCCGCCCCACCCTCTTTGAGAACACTCTTTACATGCTCACCCGACGCATTATTTTTGAACAGCTCGCCCTGGATGCCCGAATCGGCATCTTGGAACACGAATTGCGGGCCACACAACCCCTGCACATCGATGCCGAATTCGATGTGGAAATTTCGAAGCAAGTGCAGGACAACGACATCCAGACAGTGCTGGACTACCGCGAACTGCGCCATGCGATCGTAGACGAATGCACACGCAAACATGTGCACCTGCTGGAAACGCTGGCAGAGCAATTGGTAGCGCGTATCTTCAACGATTTCGCCGAAGTCAGGCAGGTCCGCATCCGCGTCAGCAAGCCGCTGGCATTTTCCGACTGCGCCGCGGTCGGCATCGAGCTGCAACGCAGCCGTTGAAAGAACTTCATCAAGTACACCCATGCAAGCCGAACCCGTTACTGCCCCCGAATCGCAACCAACCAGCGCAGAGGAAGCACTTCGCTTGAAGCGCGAACGCTTCGAAGCTAACAAGCTCACCAAGCGCCTGATGCGGGAGACCGGCCGCGCCATCAGCGACTTCAACATGATTGAAGATGGCGACAAGGTCATGGTCTGCCTCTCCGGGGGCAAAGATTCGTACGCCCTGCTGGACATCCTGCTGACGCTGCGCAAACGGGCTCCGATTCAATTCGATGTTGTCGCGGTTAACCTCGACCAGAAGCAACCCGGTTTCCCCGCCCATGTTCTTCCGGAGTACTTGGAATCACTGGGTGTGCCCTACCATATCGAAACCCAGGATACCTATTCCATCGTCACACGCGTCCTTCCGGAAGGAAAGACCATGTGTTCGCTATGCTCGCGCTTGCGTCGCGGCATTCTTTATCGAGTAGCGAGCGAACTGGGTGCAACCAAAATAGCGCTGGGGCACCACCGCGACGATATTCTTGGCACTTTCTTCCTTAACCTGTTCTATGGCGGGCGCATGAAGGCCATGCCACCCAAATTGCAGTCAGATGATGGCAAGCACATCGTGATTCGTCCGCTGGCTTACGTGCCAGAGAAGGATTTGATCGCCTACGCCGAGCTGAAGAAGTTCCCCATCATTCCTTGCAACCTGTGCGGTTCGCAGGAAAACCTGAAGCGCAAGGAAGTCACGCGCATGATCGCCGATTGGGACAAACGCTTCCCTGGCCGCTCATGGAATGTCTTTGGCGCTTTGTCACGGGTGGTGCCCAGCCATTTGATGGACCGAGATCTCTACAACTTCTTCGACCTCCAGGCGGGTGGCAAGCCGGACGCCAACGGCGACATTGCATTCGACACCCAGGACTTTGACCCACCAGCCGACCTTCTGCCCCCGCACGTCGAGGTAGATGAGCAAGGAGTGTGGGAAGAAACGACCGTGGCAACCACAACCGCAACAGAGGTCACGGAGGCACGCCGTCCTCAGGTGGTTCCCAGAGAAGGCTGAGCACTTCCCGCTCGGAGGCTTCCGGTAGGAAGCCAGCCGAAGTCAGTTGGCAGACGGTTCCATGCCTTCCCAACGTGGAGCAGGCACGGATATATCGAAAAGGTCCAGCACGCGGGCGACGGTGTGGTCCACCATCTCCAGAATGCTTTGGGGATGCAGATAGAAAGCCGGCAAGGGCGGGAATATGACCCCGCCCATTTCGGTTACGGACGTCATGTTCCGCAAATGCGCCAGATTGAACGGCGTCTCGCGCAGCATGAGCACCAGACGCCGCCGCTCCTTGAGCGTGACATCGGCCGCGCGGGTAATGAGATTATCTGAAAAACCCTGGGCGACGGCAGCCAGCGTGCGCACCGAGCAAGGTGCAACCACCATTCCGGCGGTTGCAAAGCTGCCGCTAGCCAATGACGCACCGATATCCCGAAAGCTGTGAACGTGGTCTGCCAGCTTGTGAAAATCGCTGCGCGACATGCCCAATTCATGCTTAATGGTGAGCACGCCCGGAGGCGAAACGACTAGATGGGTTTCTACTCCCCCGTGCTCACGCAGCAGCTGCAGCATGCGCTGTGCGTAGATGGCGCCGGTCGCCCCGGTTACGCCGACTACCAGCCGCTGCTTACTGCTCACTCAGCTGCCCCGGCCTCGGTCAGCAGGGTCTTGAGTTCGCCACTGGACAGCATTTCGCCAATGATGTCGGAGCCGCCGATGAATTCGCCAGCAATATACAGCTGGGGAATGGTGGGCCAGTTGGAATATTCCTTAATGCCCTGACGAACTTCTTCGTCGTCAAGCACGTTCACAGTGACGAGCTTGGTAGCTCCGGCCTCGCGCAGCGCCTGAATGGCGCGACCCGAAAACCCGCACTGCGGAAACTGGGCCGTGCCCTTCATGAACAGCACCACGGGGTGGGTTGTAACGGTTTCACGGATGAAATCTTGGACTTCGCTCATGGTGGATAAAACTTCCAGTAGAAATGATTTAGAAATGACCGCCGCTAACACGTAGTATGCCAGCCAAATCGGGCAAGCTGTGTACCGCCCGAAAACCGGCGGCGGTAAGCAGGGCGCAGACGGCTGTCTCTTGCCCCAGGCCATGCTCCATGTACAGGCTGCCACCCGGCTCAAGACGGCGGCCAGCTCCAGAGACGATTTGCCGGTAGGCATCCAGGCCGTCGTTGCCATCGCTCAGAGCAACGGCCGGTTCGAAGCGCAGATCGCCTTGCGTCAGATGCGGATCACCCAGAGGAATATAAGGTGGATTCGAGACAATCAGATCAAAAACCTTGCCCTCGGGCAGGGCTTCATACCAACTGCCTTGGTAAAACTCCAACCGCGCCCCTAAGGCCTGAGCATTGCCCCGCGCCACATCGAGCGCTTCCGCGCTGTAATCGGTGGCCACGACTCTTGCCTCTGGGCACGCCAGAGCGATCGATACCGCAATAGCGCCGGAACCCGTACCCAGATCTAGCACTCGAGCGGTTGGCTTTTCGCGAATGAGTGAGACCGCCTTCTCGACCAGCAGTTCCGTTTCCGGGCGCGGAATAAGAACGGCGGGTGATACGTGGAACTCATGACCCATGAATTCCCGTCTTCCCAGTATATACGCCATGGGTTCGCCCGCCAGCCGGCGTTCTTCCAACGCCCTATAGGCCTGCACATGCTCTACGCTCAGTGCTTCATCGTCATGAGCAATGAGCCAGCTACGCGAAACCTGAAGCACTTCCTGAAGCAACATGCGAGCCTCCAGGGACGGCAACCGCCCTTCCCGGAGAAGGTCGCGCACGGAGCTCATGGGTCAGTCGTGCCCGAGCGAGGCCAGCTGTTCGGCCTGATGCTCGGCGCGCAGAGCAGAAATCAGCTCCTCGAGGTCCCCTTCCATGATGCTACCCAGCTTGTACAGCGTCAGGTTAATGCGGTGGTCGGTGACCCGTCCTTGCGGGTAGTTGTAAGTGCGGATGCGCTCGGAGCGATCACCGGAACCCACAAGACTCTTGCGCTGTGCGGCTTCCTTGGCATGGGCCTCCTGCATCTGCTGATCCTTGAGGCGGGCCGCCAGCACCTGCATCGCTTTCTCGCGGTTGCGATGCTGGGAGCGATCATCCTGACACTCAACCACGACACCAGTGGGCAAGTGAGTGATGCGCACCGCGGAATCCGTTTTATTGACGTGCTGCCCCCCCGCCCCGCTGGCACGGAAAGTATCAATACGCAGATCCGACGGGTTGATATTGATTTCGGTCTGGGCGTCGGCTTCAGGCAGAACCGCTACAGTACACGCAGAAGTATGAATCCGGCCCTGAGCTTCGGTTTCCGGCACCCGTTGCACACGGTGGGCCCCCGATTCGAACTTGAGCTCGCCATAGACGCCCGCGCCTTCCAGGCGGGCAATCACTTCCTTATAGCCGCCGATTTCGGATTCATTGGCCGACATGATTTCAACTCGCCAGCCGCGGTTTTCGGCATAGCGCGAATACATACGTAGAAGATCACCCGCGAACAGAGCGCTTTCGTCGCCCCCAGTACCAGCGCGAATTTCCAGGAATACGCTGCGGTCGTCGTCGGGGTCGCGTGGAAGCAGCAGGATCTGCAGCTCACCCTCAAGCTGCTCCAAGCGTTCCTTGCCTGATTCCAACTCTTCTTCTGCCATTTCCCGCATATCGGGATCGGACAGCATTTCTTCAGCCGCCTCGATATCCGATTCGGCTTGTCGATAGGCATTGAACGCCTCGACGACCGGCTCGATTTCCGAGCGTTCACGAGACAACTTGCGGAAGCGATCCATATCGCTCGCGATCTCCGGCTCGGCCAGCATCGCATCGATTTCGATCAGGCGGTGCGCCAGCTGCTCGAGCCGACTGCGCATGGAATTTTTCATAGGAGGTTAAGAGCAGAGCTACCGACGCCGTTCAGCAGTGGGCATCAGGCGAGGCAGCAAGGAAAGCAGTTGAGCGCGCTCTTCGGGCCCGCTTTGATTAAGCGTGGCCATAGGACCATGCAGGTATTTCTGGGTGAGGCCGTGGGCCAGGGATTCCAGCACCTTGGCAGGATCTTCACCACGGGCGAGCAGGCGCTGCGCCTTTTCAAGCTCCTGCTGCTGGATCGTTTCCGCCGTGCGCTGGAGATCCATGATGGTGGGAACGACTTCCCGGCTTTGCAGCCAGTGCATGAAGTTCTGCACCCGAGTTTCAATGATGGCTTCAGCCTGTACCACTGCCGCCTTGCGGGCGTCGGTAGCCGACTGCACTAAGCGCCCGAGGTCATCGACCGTATAAAGATAGATGTCTGCCAGGCGCCCGACCTCGTGTTCGATATCGCGCGGGACGGCCAGGTCAACCATGACCATGGGACGGTGGCGACGGGAGCGTGTAGCGCGCTCGACCATGCCAAGCCCCAGAATGGGCAGCGAACTGGCCGTACAGGAAACGATGACGTCGAAATCCGCAATGCGGTCGGGAAGATCTGCCAACTTCATGGTGCTGGCATTGAAGCGACTGGCGAGGTTTTCAGCGCGCTCCGCCGTGCGGTTGGCCACTACCATGGACCGCGGATGTACCGCAGCGAAGTGAGTGGCACAGAGCTCGATCATCTCACCCGCACCGATGAAGAGCGTATTGCACTCGGAAAGGTCGCCAAACACACGTTCTGCCAGCTTAACCGCAGCGGCAGCCATCGATACGGAATGCGCCCCAATCGCCGTGGTGCTGCGCACTTCTTTGGCAACCGAGAAAGTGCGCTGGAACAGCTGATGCAAGAGCGTGCCCAAGGAACCGGCAGCTTCCGCAGCGCGCACGGCTTCCTTCATTTGCCCCAGAATCTGCGGTTCGCCCAGCACCATGGAATCAAGCCCACTGGCTACGCGAAAAGCGTGGCGAACGGCATCGTTGCTTTGGTACTGATACAGGTGCGGCTGCAAAGAGCCACGTTCCAGGCGATTGAACTCGGCCAGCCACTCGGGAATGAGCGGGGAGATGGCCGGGTCGGCCGCACAATACAGTTCTGTGCGATTACAGGTGGATAGAATGGCCGCTTCGCGTACAGACCGCCCGAAATTGTTGCGCAGGGCGTCAAGTGCTGGCTTTACGACGTCTACAGGAAAGGACACGCGTTCGCGCACCGCAACCGGAGCGGATACGTGATTCAACCCAAACGTGAGAACGTCGACAGACATGTAGCTGGATGCGCGCAGAGAGCTTGTAACGTCATGAATTATAATCGGTAAGCCGTTTTCGCGCCCGGCGCGGCTTGCGCTGAATCAATGTTTGGCGACAGTTCCTGCAGGTTTGTATGGTTTAGGCCAAAAAAGCCGGCGTGTTGATGACGCGCTCAATCAGTAAAATTTTTTTTGCAGCCCGCCTGCACAAAGAAATTTTTTGGTGTATAGTTACGTTCTTTCGACGGCCTGGTAGCTCAGTTGGTAGAGCAGCGGATTGAAAATCCGCGTGTCGGTGGTTCGATTCCGCCCCAGGCCACCATTCTGCTGTTCCAGCACGCTTCAAAACCTCCCAAATCTTCAAAAAATCAATGTCTTAGGCGCGATTCGCTGCCCAGGACGTCTCACTGCGCGTCGCTACATCCCGAGTTTGCCGGCCCCCCAGGTGGTACCCCACAATAGATTCGTGAAAAACGAACTCTGGGGGGGCCAGTTGTGGGCTTATTGAATGAAACTCAGATCAGAGCGGCCAAGCCAGGCCCAAAGGAATACATGCTCAACGACGGGGACAATCTGTACCTCCGCGTTCGAGACACCGGAAAGGCCTGGATCTATCGCTACACCAAAGACAGCAAGCGCATCAAACTCGGATTGGGGCCATACCCGGAAGTGACGCTCGCTCAGGCACGCGACAAAGCATACAAAGCCAATAGCCAACGTGCCAATGGCCTTGACCCTAAAGAGATTCGCGAACAGGAGGAAGAACAGGCTCGTCTCGCGCGCCTGCATACTTTCGAGCTGCTGGCGAGAGCCTGGCACAGCAGTGCCAGGAAAGACCGGCAGTGGTCAGACGACTACGCGGAGAAAGTCATCCGTCACATGGAAATTCACGTATTTCCCTGGGTTGGTCACAAACCAATCGAAACGATCCTGCCCACCGAAATCGTCCAATGCCTGCATCGGCCAAAGGATCGCGGTAATCTGGAAACTGCACAGCGCGTCCGCGAGGCCGTTCAGCATGTATACCAGTATGCTGTGGACGTAGGAGCAATGGAGCCTGGCAAGAACTTCGTCAACAAAAATACCGGCGGCCTGCCACCACCGCGCAGCCGGCATTACGCGGCTATCACTGAACCCGCCAAACTTGGGCAGCTGCTGCGTGATATTCGCAACTATCACGGACACTTCATCACATGCAGCGCATTGCGTCTCGCACCCATGATGTTTCAACGTCCTGGTCAGATTCGACTCGCTGACTGGGAAGACATCAATTTTGAAGTCGAACTCTGGCGCTGCCCACCCGAGAAGATGAAGATGCGGGAGTGGCAGAAACGCGATAGTCGAAC
>JAJUJD010000051.1 GCA_029267315.1 Alcaligenaceae bacterium | reverse complement strand
CGCACATCCGGGGAAAAGGCCGCCAGCGGCGGAGCCGCCCGCACGTCGTCGACCGACTGGGGTTGATGCTGTGCCAAGGCTGCGCGCGTTGTTTCGGTGAGATCGACCACCAGCGTGTTGATCATGCTGCGTATGGTTTCACTGACCAGGCGGCGCCCAGACAGACCTGGGTAACGGCGAACTACCGCTTCGTAGTGGCGAGCGAAGATACCGACTTCCAGCAACTGTTCCACCTGCAGCAGACCGGAGCGGATACCGTCATCGATATCATGGTTGTTGTAGGCGATTTCGTCCGCCAGGTTGGCAATCTGAGCCTCAAGGGAAGGCTGTGTGCGCTCAATGAAGCGGCGGCCCACTTCGCCCAGGCGGCGGGCATTGCGCAGTGAACAGTGCTTGAGGATGCCTTCCCTGGTTTCAAAGCAGAGGTTCAGGCCGTTGAAATCGGCATAACGCTCTTCCAGTTCGTCTACCACCCGCAAACTTTGCAGATTGTGCTCAAAGCCCCCGCTGTCCGGAGCGAATTCCTGCATGCACGCGTTAAGCTCATCCTGCCCTGCATGGCCAAATGGGGTATGCCCCAGATCGTGTGCTAGCGAAATCGCCTCGATCAGGTCTTCGTGCAGACGAAGATTTCGCGCCAACGAACGCGCTATCTGCGCGACCTCGATGCTGTGGGTCAAGCGGGTGCGAAACAGGTCTCCCTCGTGGTTGATGAAGACCTGAGTCTTGTACTCAAGCAGCCTGAACGCCCGGCAATGAATGATGCGGTCGCGGTCCCTTTGGAAGGCGTTGCGCCCTTGCGGCGGCGCTTCGTCATGCACGCGCCCGCGCGTGCGGTCAGGGTCGCATGCGTAGGCGGCGAGCGGCAACATGGTCAACCCCGGCCGTCGCCAGCGACCGTGCGCTGCAACACCGGTTGCAGGGAAGCAGGGTCCACATCGCGGCATTCAGCTTCGCCAATGCGTGGCATCAGTACGAAGCGCAGGGTGCCGCCTTCGGCTTTTTTGTCGTGCCCCATCAGTTCCACCCAACGCTCAAAGCCAAGATCCGGCGCCTGTGTGGGACACCCAATGGCTTGCACAACATTGCGCACCCGCTCGACATCAGCCCGCGGGAAACCCAATAGATCAGCGGAAAGCTCGGCCGCCTGCACCATGCCGCAACCGACCGCTTCGCCGTGCAACCACTGGCCGTAACCCAATCCTGCCTCTATTGCATGACCGAAGGTGTGCCCAAGGTTGAGTATGGCTCGCATGCCGCTTTCGCGCTCATCTTGAGACACCACGCGCGCCTTAAGTTCGCAGGACCGCTGAATGGCGTGGACGACTGCGTCAGGTTCGAGATTGCGCAACGCCGTTGCATTAGCTTCACACCAATCGAAGAAGGGGGCATCGATGATCAAGCCGTATTTCACCACCTCAGCCAGGCCGGCACTGATTTCGCGGGGTGGCAGCGTTTTCAGGACGTTCGGGTCGATCTGCACCGAGATCGGCTGGTGGAAGGCGCCGATCATATTCTTGCCCAGAGGATGATTGATCGCCGTTTTCCCGCCCACTGAAGAATCGACCTGCGCCAGCAGAGTGGTGGGAACCTGAACAAAACGGATGCCTCGCATGTAGCACGCAGCAGCGAAGCCCCCCATATCGCCAATGACGCCTCCCCCAAAAGCAACAAGAACGGCTTTGCGGTCCAGACCATTTTGCAACAAATGGTCAAAGATCATGTTTAGAGATTGCCAGTTCTTGTTCGCCTCGCCGTCAGGCAATACGACTTCTGTAATGGGTTTACCTGTACTTGCCAGCGCTTGACGCACGGCTTCTCCGTACTTCCCGAGCACCACCGGGTTGCTCACCATGGCGATGCTGGTCGCATCTGCCGGGATAGTTTCGGCCAGCCGCTCCAGGCGACCTGGCTCGATATGGATCGGGTAGTCTCCTCCCGGGGTCGTCACGCGCACGATAGTCATTCTTCCACCTCGAATTTCTGCAACAGGGGCACCAACGACTTCACCACCTGAATGACAGGCATTGTGCCTGTGTCGAAGATGATGTCGGCAACCTCTTCATATAAGGGTTCACGGATTTCCAAAAGCTCGCGTATGCGGGCCAGCGGGTCAGGGGTTTGCAAAAGGGGCCGGCTTCGGTCGCGCGCCACACGCGAATACAAGGCTTCAGCGGAGGCGCGCAGATAAATCACTACACCGCGCTCTTGAAGCACGCGCCGGTTTTCCGGGGCGAGGATGGCGCCGCCCCCCGTGGCCAGAACGAGGTCGGGCTGGGCGGAACATTCTTCCAGCACACTGCACTCTCGCCGGCGGAACCCTTGCTCACCTTCAACGTCAAATATATGAGCGACCCTGACGCCACACCGATGTTCGATTTCGTGGTCCAGATCGAGAAATTCGCGCCCAAGTTCCCGGGCCAAACCTCGGCCAATGGTGGTTTTTCCCGCACCCATCATGCCCACCAGGAAGATGGGCCGCCGGTAAGGCAGGGAAGCATCGCCGGGTGGATCTTCCGGGTGCTGTTGTGGCGCGTCTGAAGGTAAAACTCCGTTCATTTGTGTATTATCACCTGCTTACGGGCACCCAATCCGTTTTCACCGCATTATCCGGTTACAGAAAGCCCCCGGCCCCTTTCAGAGCTTAAGGCCACAAGGCTTAAAATCGCCCCTGATGAGCACCGATACCCAATCTTCTTCCGACAAATCGCCCAACTCAGGTTCCTGGCTGCGACGCTTCCTCGTAAAGGCAGCGGTCCTTTTCGCCGGCCTGAGTATTTCCGGCGCCCTGCTTGGCACCCTCGCCCTGGCGCTCGCCTGGCCGAACCTGCCCGACCTCAGCGCGATGATCGATTATCGCCCGAGGGTGCCGCTGCGCATCTACACCGCAGACAAAGTCCTCATAGGCGAATTCGGCGAGGAGCGCCGGAATGTGCTGCGCTTTGACGAAATTCCCGATGTCATGAAAGCGGCCATTCTAGCAGCGGAAGACGATGGTTTTTACCAGCACCATGGCATTGATTGGAAGGGTGTGGCCCGTGCCGCCCTCGCCAATCTCACCACCATGGCCAGGTCGCAGGGCGCCAGCACCATCACCATGCAGGTGGCGCGGAACTTCTATCTGTCGTCGGAGAAAACCTATACGCGGAAGTTCTATGAACTGCTGCTGACATTCAAGATCGAAGCCACGCTCACCAAGGACCAGATTCTCGATCTCTACATGAACCAGATTTATCTGGGCCATCGGGCTTACGGTTTTGCTGCAGCGTCTCGCACGTACTTCGGTAAGCCCCTGGGGGAAGTCACCCCGGCGGAAGCCGCAATGCTGGCCGGCATTCCCAAGGCACCGTCGCGCTTCAACCCCATCGCCAATTTCGAACGCGCCCGCTCGCGCCAGCTGTATGTACTGGGCCGCATGCAATCGCTGGGCTATCTCACCCAAGAGGAATATCAGCAAGCCGTCGATCAGGAAATCGTGCTTCGTTCGGCGCCGGGTACTCCTGCGGGCGGTTATGCGGTTCATGGCGAGTACGTAGCTGAACTGGCCCGCCAGCTGCTTTATAACGTCTATCAGGACGACACTTATTCACGCGGCTTTAACGTCTACACCACGGTTAATTCCGAAGAGCAGGAAAAGGCCTACCAGGCAATACGTGCGGGCGTGCTGGACTACACCCGGCGCGCGCGCTACACCGGCCCGGAAGAAAACATCGACCTGCCTGAGGGCATAGAGAACGACCATGCCCGCTTCGATGCTTTGTTGGACGAACTCCAGGACAAGCACCCCGATAACGACAATCTGCTGACGGCAGTGGTGCTGTCTGCCTCGCCAGAGAAAATTGTGGTGGCGCGCACCGCCCAGCAGATTATTGAGATCACCGACCCGCGCGCGCTGAAGATCGTTGCCCGCGGGCTCGTTAAGGGTGCTAAGGATGACGTACGCATCCGTCGAGGGTCTGTCGTATATGTGTACGAACTGGACGGCTATTGGGGCGTCATCAACAAGCCCACCGTGCAGGCCGCCATGGTGTCCCTGCGCCCCCAAGACGGTGCCGTGCAAGCCATGGTGGGCGGTTTCCACTTCCAGGACGGCAACTTCAACCGCGTGACGCAAGCATGGCGACAGCCTGGCTCCGCCTTCAAGCCATTCATCTACGCTGCATCCCTGGAAAAAGGTCTCACGCCAGCCACGCAGATTTCCGACGAACCTTTCGTGCTGACGGCCGAACAGACCGGTTCCAAACCCTGGGCGCCGAAGAATTACGGCAATACCTACGAGCCCATGCTCACCATGCGCCAGGGCTTGTATAAGTCGCGCAACATGGTATCGATCCGCATCATGCAGGCGGTGGGCCCCAAGTACGTTCAGGATTACCTGACCCGCTTCGGTTTTGACCGTGAACGCCAACCTGCGGTACTGCCCTTGGCATTGGGAGCCGGCAGTGTCACGCCGCTGCAGCTGGCCGGCGCCTATGCCGTGTTTGCCAACGGCGGGTATCGGGTTCCGCCGTACATCATTGATCGTGTCACGGACAGCACGGGCAAAGTCATCATGCAGTCAAAACCAGTAGTCGCCGGTGATGCCGCGGCACGGGTGATCGATGCACGCACGGCCTACGTGATGAACGACATGCTGCGCGGGGTGGCGACATCTGGCACGGGTGCACGCGCCTCTCGAGAACTCAAGCGCACTGATCTGGCTGGCAAAACCGGAACGACCAACGACTCCCATGACGCCTGGTTCGGCGGGTACACGCCTGACAAGGTCGCGGTTGTCTGGATGGGGTTTGACCAACCTCGCTCCCTGGGTTCCAGCGAAACCGGGGGCGGTCTTGCTCTGCCAATCTGGATCGACTACATGCGCTTCGCCCTGAAAAACGTTCCAGTGGCAGAACCCCCGCCACCGCCTCCGGGCTTGAACCGCATTGACGGCGACTTTTACTTTGCGGAGTATCCGCCAGGTCAGGCAATTGCCCGAGTCGGGCTGACCGCGCCGACCGACGCCCTTCTTGGGCCGGGAGGAAAGGTGCTGATCGACAATGTGGCTGACCACGTTGCGGATGGCATTGGGGACCTGCTCAACCAATTGGGCGGGAATCGAACGCAGTTTGAGGACCGCGTGCCCTTCTGAAGCCACTGCAGTGCATGGACGCCGGTCACACGCCGTCTATGGGGAAATTCTCATCGCCGGGCAAGGGTTGCGTCTCTTGCCCGGTATTTTTTTCGGATACCATCTTATATCTGACTCATGCAAGGAGGTCCCATGCACAAGCCATTTCGAAGGCCAATCCGCAAGTCCATGCGCCTGATGGCATGTGGGCTGATGCTGGGCGGCCTGATGGCCTGCGGCTATAAAGGCCCGCTATATCTTCCCCCGCCCGAAGAGCCGCCGGCTAGCCTGACCACACCTCCCGATCACGAAACCCCCGCTCGGGCCACCGCTAACTGATTCACAGGAAATCATGACTGTCGCACCACGCTTCACTTTCAAGAACGGCACCCTGCACGCCGAGGATGTTTCTCTCGCTTCCCTGGCCAAGGAGTACGACACGCCACTGTATGTCTATTCTCGTGCGGCCCTGCAGGATGCATGGGAAAGCTATGCTCGCGCGCTGGAAGGCCGCAAGGCGCTGGTGTGCTTCGGAATGAAGGCGAACTCCAATCTTGCGGTTCTGAACGAATTCGCTCGGCTCGGATCCGGCTTCGACATCGTGTCCGGTGGGGAACTGGCGCGCGTGCTGGCCGCTGGTGGCGACCCCGCCAAGGTGGTATTTTCCGGTGTCGGCAAGCAAGTCTGGGAAATGCAGGCGGCACTTGAAGCGGGCGTGAAGTGCTTCAATGTGGAATCAGAAGCCGAGCTGGAGCGCCTGTCCCGCGTGGCCGCATCCAGTGGCCGGGTCGCGCCGATCTCCCTGCGGGTGAATCCCGACGTGGATGCCCGCACACATCCCTACATATCCACCGGCCTGAAAGAGAATAAGTTCGGTATCGCCATTGAACGAGCGCCTGAAGTCTACCGGCGCGCCAAAACCCTGCCAGGTCTCCAGATCGTGGGTGTGGACTGCCATATCGGCTCACAAATCACCGAAGCCGCGCCCTATCTGGATGCCCTGGACAAGCTCATTACGCTCATCCTGGGCCTGCGCGAGGAAGGAATCGAACTGCACCACCTTGACCTGGGTGGCGGTATCGGCATTCGCTACACCGACGAAACGGTATTGCAACCCATTGAGTTGTTCAGCCAAGTTTTCGACCGCCTGGAAAAAGCGGGGCTGGGCCACCTGGAACTGGTCTTGGAACCGGGCCGCTCACTGGTTGGTAACGCCGGCGTACTGCTGACTGAAGTGCAGTATCTGAAGCATTCGGAGGCCAAAAATTTTGCAATTGTCGACGCAGCAATGAATGACCTGCTGCGCCCTACGCTCTACGACGCCTGGCACGACGTGGAAGCAGTCAACCCGCGCCCGGTGACAGACAGCACCCCGGTTTATGACATTGTGGGGCCGATATGTGAAAGCGGCGATTGGCTGGCCCGCGACCGTTGCATCGAACTGCACCAAGGCGACCTGCTCGCTATCATGTCGGCTGGTGCCTATGCGTTCACGATGTCCAGTCAATACAACACGCGGCCACGGCCCGCGGAGATCATGGTTGACGGTGCCCGCAGCCACATTGTGCGCGAACGGGAATCTATCGAGAGCCTTTTTGAGAACGAGAAAATATTGCCGCAGGGGTAAACCACAAGCACTAAAGAATCGTAAACTTTTGTCGTTATCATAGGATGCCCCGTAAAGCGGGTAGGCCTAGCAGGCGTAGGGTAGGTTCACCCGCGTGGCGGGCCTGGTCCTGTGACACGGGGCTCTTCGAGGTTCATTGAGAGACTGCATGAGATGCGCCAAGGCAGTATTTACAACTTTTCGCTCTGGGTACTGCCAATCGTCATCGCTCTGTTCACGGCGTTCGCCGTGTTCGGATTCACCCCGCTTTATCCGCCCAGCCAGGGCGACCCCCTGAATTTTCGCAGCTTGCCCCTGGCTGCCGGCTATACCACTCCCCAGCAGGCCGTAGAGGCGCTACGCATTGTTCCGCAACAACAGCGCGCGGAACTCAGCGGTGGCGCCTGGCTACTCATGGAACTGCCTTCGCGGGCCTTGCAGCAGCCCACGGCTGTCGACTTTCCGGCAAGCGGTCCTCAATCAGCCGTCTGCTGGCGGCGAGACACCATGGAACCTCTTGGTGAAGCCTCGGGCCGACGCACCTCGGGCGGCATGCGCACCAGCCGCCTCGGGTATGCGCTCATTCTGGGCCATGTCGAGGAAGATAAGGGGGCTACTTTCCGCAGCCTGCTCTGCAGAATTCATTACGACGTCCCTACCACCTTCAGCGCTGAACTCTGGGATATTCCCGGTCTAAGGGCCGCTTCCGACCGCCTGCATCGCGCCATTGCACTGCTTGAAGGCGGCATACTCACGCTGGCGGTCTTCCTGGCTGCCATCGCAGTGCGCTCCCGGGAATGGACCTTTCTTTTGGTTGCGGTGTGGGTGTTCGGTAACCTGCGTTTAGGCACCTACGCCTTGGGGTGGGACGGTCTGTGGCTGGGGTTCGCGGTGCCGACAGAGTGGCAGGCCATGCTGCGCAAGCTCACGCTCGCCATGTACTATCTGGCCAGCTACGCACTGTTCATGTATTTGTGGCGGCCGCAGGCGGGGCAATCCCGTCAGGTTCCCATTGTGCTTCAGGCGCTAGGTATCACCCAGCTATTGGCTGCGGCCCTTTTGCCATGGCCGATTTTCAAATGGGCAGGCGTAGGGATTTGGGCCGCCGCCATCGTCCTTGGCATGTACCTGGTCGGCAGGAAAGTCGGCAAAAACCCTCGAGATATCGCGTCCTGGCGTGCCCTGCTCGCCGCACTCACCTTGGCCGTTGTGATTGCCTGCCTGGCACTCACGCTGCTGGACCAGCCCACCCTGGTAGATTCCTTCCCGCTGATCTCGGCTCTGATCCTGGCGAACATCATCGTTGCGCTGGGTGTGAGCGGCATGATGCGCAGCGAGCGAAAGAACCGCATCCGCGTACAAACGGAACTGGTCACCAGCTATGCAGTGGCGCCTTTAGGCCTGTTCACCCTTGATGCCAACGGGTATTTCGTGCGAATGAATCCTGGCTTGATGCACATGCTGGAGTTGCCCGAAGATTCTCCTGTGGCTGGCAAACACTGGGACGATTACTTCGAAGCGCAGGACTGGCAGGCCGTCTCGCGCGCAACCATTGCCGGTGCAGAGACCGAGATCCATCTGCTTTCCGATGGCGCGGGGCGGCCACGCCACTTCGCCCTGCGTGCTGCCATGGTGGACGACCATGTCGAAGGCTCCCTGCAAGACATTACGGCGCGCGCCCAGGCCATGGCCGAGCTGCGCGACATGATGGACAGCGATCCACTCACTCAGACGCTGAACCGGCGCGGCATCGAAAAAAAGCTGGAACGTGCCATAGAGACAATGAAAACCCGGGGCCAGCCGTGTTCCCTGGCCTATATGGATCTGGATCACTTCAAACGCATCAATGGCCTGTTCGGCCACACCTCGGGTGATGAAATCCTCAGGCAGGTTACCGACCGGCTGCGGAACATCCTCACGCGTTATCAGACGCTGGGGCGCATCGGCAGCGATGAATTCATCATTCTGTTCCCGAATATGGACGCCAATGCGGCCCGCGCGACTGCCGTGCGCATCATTGAAGACCTCAACGGCAACTCCTATTCGGTGGGGCATCGCACCTTCAACGTGCGGTCGGCCATCGGCGTGGTGGAAATTAACACCGAAATGGACGCTGCAACGGCCATTTCTGCTGCCACACGCGCCTGCCGCGATGCCCGCAAGCAGAATCAGGACGTAGTGGTATACGAACAGGGGTCCAGCGAGCTGGAGGCCCATACGGAAGAACTGCGCCTGTTCGACCAACTCGAAGGCGGCGATTCACCTAAAGGCCTATACCTGGAGATGCAGCCCATTATGTCGCTGCGCCACCCTGAAGAAAGCCTGGACTTCGAAATTCTGCTGCGCGTGCGCGATTCCCACGGCAGGCTGATTCCCACGGGGAAAATCGTCACTGGTGCCGAGGAAAGCGGCACCATCACCATCATCGACAAGTGGGTGTTCTCGGCAACGCTTGAATGGCTTTCCAAGCATGAGGACCGCCTGCGCAAGACCCGGCTGGTCAACATCAATCTGAGTGGCGTCTCACTGAACAATGACAAGTTCATCGAGAACCTCTTCCAGCTGCTCGGACGTTACCCTCACCTGGCCGACAAGCTATGCGTGGAAATCACCGAAGGCGTCGCGTTGCAGAACCTGGACCACACCCGTGCGCTGATTGCACGGCTCAAGGCCCTGGGTATTCGCATCGCGCTGGATGACTTCGGTGCCGGCTACACCTCGTTCAATTATCTGAAGCAGCTCGACGCCGATGCAGTGAAGATCGATGGCACATTCGTACGCGACATGCTGGCCAGTGAAACCAATATCGCCATTGTCCGCACCATTGTTGAGCTCGCCCAGAACCTGGGCATGGTCAGCATTGCGGAATGGGTGGAAGATGTCCAGACGCTGGAAATGCTGAAGGAACTCGGCGTGGACTACGTGCAGGGGTATGCGGTGAGCGCCGCCCTGACTCCGCTTGAGATTCTGGATGCTGAGTCGATTTCGGACTTGGTCAGCAACCCCGATACGCTGGCCTATATCCGCAACAATTCCTGAGCTGGCTGCCTCTGCCGTTTGCCAGCGGCAACGCCAGATCTACCTGCGAAAGTTCTTAGCCAGAACCTGAATGCGAGCGCCGCCTACCGTGGCGCCTATTCACGCCACGGCAGCCGCCGCGGCGCTGTACTTTACAGTTCGCCGTAGGAATGAAGCCCCGAGAGGAACATGTTCACGCCCAGGAAGGCGAAGCTCGTGATGAGCAGGCCCGCCAAGGCCCAGTAGGCTGCCATGGTGCCACGCAGGCCCTTCATCAAACGCATGTGCAACCAGGCGGCATAGTTCAGCCACACGATCAATGCCCAGGTTTCTTTCGGGTCCCACTGCCAGTAGGCACCCCAGGCGTCGGCCGCCCACAGGGCGCCAAGAATCGTGGCTACGGTAAAGAAGGCAAAGCCCACGGCAATTGCGCGGTACATGATGTCGTCCAGCACTTCGAGCGCAGGCAGACGGCGACCAATGGGGCCACGCAGAGCCAGAATCGTACCGACGATCAGCGCGCCAATGCCGAAATACAGCATCCAGGTAGCTGAGAGCTCACGTGAACCGAACATGAATGGTTCGGCACAGAGAATGGCCCCCAGCACAAAGACTGGAATGAGCTTGCGGCGCGCAGTGGTTTCGCTGTGCTCCTTCACCAGATAGGCAAAGCCCACCATGGCCGACAGAGCGAAGGTGCCATAACCAATGAAGTTTGCGGGCACGTGCAGTTTCATCCACCAGCTCTTGAGGGCCGGTACCAAGGGCTGAATCTGGTGGGCATCACGAGTAATCGAATACCAGACCAGAAACACCACTACGGATGTGACGACCAGCAGCACGAAGCCGCCCAAGGCACGTGTGGCGTAGCGACGTTCGTAATACAGGTAGAACAGGGCCGTGATGACGGCAAACAGCACGAACACTTCGTACAGGTTGCTGACCGGAATGTGGCCGATATCTGGACCCAGGAGATGGCCTTCGCGCCAGCGCACCAGTAGACCAATGATGCCGGCATACACGGCTGCCCAGGTCAAGCCCGAGCCCATCCAGGCTGCAACAGGGCTGGCATAGCCGACCCAGTACGCGACGGTGGCCAGCACGAATAGCGCGCACATCCAAAGAATGGCTGACTGCGAAGACAGCAAGTACTTGAGCAAGAAGACTGACTCCGCACGGGAAATGTCGCCCTGATGCAGCCCGCCGCCACCGCTGTATAACCACACGGCGAAAAGCGCTACGACACCGGCTACAACCGTGACAGTACGCAGCGGCCGCCAAAGCCAGCCCATCCACACCAGGCTGGGAACCGCGGCGAGGAGAATGGCCTTCTCGTAGCCATCCATTGCATAGCCGTACTGGCTGAGTGCAAATGCAGCGCCCACGCCAAGAAGCAGGAAATAAGCAATATCCGTCCAGTCGGCCTTGCCACGGCGCCCGCGCGCATCGCCGCTGGCTGACATGGCATCATCCCACGTGGTGGCGCTGGATGAAGTCAGGGTGTCGGACATAAAGGCACCTCTTTAGGTGGTTAAACGCTTGAAGGCTTCCTTGAAGCGATCGAACTCGTGATTGAAATCCAGGTTGCGGCGCTGGGAGGTCATGGCAGCGTGCAGTTCTGTACCGTTCTCGGTCGCCTTGGCCCAGACCCAGATGCGGCGGTCGCGCACGTAGAACATGGCGAACACGCCAATAACCAGGAAGAGGCTCCCCAGGTACACAGTGTTCTTGCCTGGGCTGCGAGTCACCTGGAACACGCTGGCTTCCTTGTGCTCGAAGCTGTCGAGTGTGAGGAACACCGGCGCCGGATAATCTGGCAGATTAGCGAGGGCAAGCAGGGCCATTTGAACCCACCTCTGCCCCTCCATCCATGCTTCCCCTTCGCGGGCAATGGTGGGGCGGCCATCACGTGCCCGCACCAAGTCGCGCAGTTCCGTCAGCGACATTTGGATCATGGGGACGGCGAAACTGAGCACCTTTTCGTGCTCGCTTTCAGGCACACTGCCCAGTATCCCATTGAAGCCCTGTCGCTGGAAAGCGTCCAGCGCTCCAATGGCCGCTTTGGTGAGCATATCGGCGTCAATGCGTTCGTTGGCATTGGCCTGCGCAAAACGCTGTGCAGCCATAGTAACCAGGCCGGGTTCCTGCAGAGCGGCACGCAGGCTCATGAACTCCTCGATTCTGTCGTTCTCGTCGACCGGAATGCGTACGTAGCGGAATGGCACCGCTTCGGATTCGCGGATACCGGCCAGAATGACTCGGCTGCCATCGAGTTCA
The DNA here is from genome assembly GCA_029267315.1 of Alcaligenaceae bacterium. GTDB lineage: Bacteria > Pseudomonadota > Gammaproteobacteria > Burkholderiales > Burkholderiaceae_B > Yanghanlia. The sequence continues at coordinate 5,802 of JAJUJD010000051.1, read as the reverse complement.
ATGGGCAGCATGTAATTGGTGTACTCGAAGGACTGGCCGTCCGCACCGATGATGCGGTACTGAACGCTGGGCCCAACGTTGCGCATATTTTCATTGCTGGAGGCGGCTGCGCTGCCTGCCACGGATGCCACATGGTCGATCACCGCCTTGGGCTGCGGGGTGTCTCCGGAACCGAGATCTTCGACGTTGATGACACGCAAAGCCGTGAACTCAATGTCCAGGGGAGTCTCACGCCCGCCTTCGCTCAGTGCAATGGGGCTGCGACTGCCAACGACACCCTTGACCTTGAACGGGCGACTTGAAGCGCCACGCAGTGGGTAGCCGGTGAGCTCGACCGAGCTGCCTCCGTCGTCAAAGCTGGACTGGTAGACCGTCACGCCGCGGTAACGTAAGGGTTCGTTGACCTCGATGTTGCGCTCGAAGCTTTCACCCGTTTCGTGGTCGGTGACCTCCACCACACTGCGGAAACTACTGGGCATGCCCGTGGAATAGTATTCCACGACGAAGTCCTTCAAACGCAGGTTGAACGGTAGCGGTTGAACGATCAGGCCATTGTCAACGCCTATCAGTGCGTTCGACGCCGTCGCCCCTTCCGGAACCAGCATGTTTCCGCGGAAACTGGGGTTGGCCAGGGAAAGCTTGCCCGATTCCGGAACTTGAGAAATCAGCATGTTCTGAGTGACCGGCTTTTTGTCGAACAACCACACCTGCAGGCGAACGGGAAGTTCGCTGTCGAGCAGCCCACCAATACAGATGATGACGATGGCCACGTGAGCAAAGATGTAACCCAGGCGGTTTGCGCCCCCCTTCTTGGCTGCCAGCATGATGCTGTCGCCGTCTTGGCGCTCACGCCAGGCATAGCCGTTCTTGCGCAGCCACGGGCGCAGGCGGTTCAATGCCTCGTCAGGGCGTTCTGGAACCGCGGCATCGGCCCGATGCGGGAAAGCGCGCAGGCTGGTGCCGCGCACATGCTCACGGAAGGAGCGCGCGTCCTTGATGAAGCGGGGCGTGTTGCGAATGACGCAGATGGTGGTGGAGACCACCAGAAAGCCCATGATCAGCAGGAACCACCAACTGTTGTAGACCTGCCAAATCGCGAACTTGTCGAACACCTCGTACCAAAACGGGCCGAACTGGTCGAAGTAGGTGCTGGGCAGCTGGTTCTGCATGAGCACCGTGCCGATCACACTAGCCACGCAGATGAACATCAATAAGCTGACGGCGAACCGCATCGAGCCGAGCAGTTCGAGCACGTCAGCATTGAGACGGCGTGGAGAAGACTTGGATGTCACTGGATGCACTTGAAAAAAAAGGGGGCCGCCCGGATAGCGTGCCCCCTTATTCTAGCTGCCGGAGCGGCCCTTTCGACCGCTTAAGAGTCGTTCAGGTTTGTTTAAGCTCAAACCTTCTTCATATAGTTGCGCTGAAAGAATCAACGCAGGCCGGCTGCGTAGTCAGCCACGGCTGCAATGTCGCGATCGGACATGCGATCGGCGATTTCGAACATTTCGGTACTGTTGTGGCGGTCGCCGCTGCGGAACAGACGGAGCTGTTCGGCAATGTAGTCAGGATGCTGACCGGCGATGCGCGGATACTTGCCAGGAATGCCGGCGCCGTTGGGCGAGTGGCAACCTGCACAGGCGGGCACGCCGCGCGAGGCAATGCCGCCGCGCCAGATGGTCAGGCCGCGTTCCATGGTGTCTTCATTGCTGGCGGTTGCTGCTGTTTCTTCCTTCAGCTTCTGCTGGGAAAGATACAGAGCGACGTTGCGGATGTCTTCTTCGGTAAGAGGCGCCGCCATGGGGGCCATTAGCGAAGGCGCACCGTTGGGGCCATTGCGAACCGGGGCTTGATCACCCTTGGGCTTGAAGTCATGCAACTGCTTGACCAGATACTCGTACGGCTGGCCGGCGAGATTTGGGTTGATGGGAATAATGCTGTTGCCGGCTTCCCCGTGACAGCTCGCACAGGAAATGACGCCACGCGACGTATCGCCGTTCACGTACAGCTTTTCACCGGCGGCCGCATCGGGCTTGGCGTTGGCCTCAGCCGCATGGCTGACGGAAATTGCGCAGGTGCCCAACAACACACCGCTGGCGACTAGCATTCTGGAAAGCATACGCTTCATGAAGACCTCGATGATCGCGAATTCGACCCGGCACCAGCGGCGCCACGATTTGCCATTAACACGGCCAAAGCTCCATTCACACTTCGAAGGAACCCGACTCATGAGTTTTCAAACCTGCGATTATACAATAGGGAACCATTGAAGACCTTAGCGCGCACCCGGTGCAGCTGCAAACCCCGCGCCGGCGGCGTCCGAAGGCTTTAAATCACACCTAAACAGGGATCCTCCGTGTCCATTCTGCACCGCGCCCGCTTCACCACTTCTGCTGCGCGTCTCGACCAGCTCCCGCCGCCCACTGGCCCGGAAGTCTGCTTCGTGGGCCGCTCCAATGCGGGCAAGTCTTCTGCCATCAACGTGCTCACAAATCAGCGCAAGCTGGCCTATTCCAGCAAGACGCCCGGTCGCACGCGCCTGATCAACATGTTCGGCATACCCGACAACCTGGATGACAACCCCGACGCCGTCATAGGGTATCTGGTGGACCTCCCGGGCTACGGTTATGCCTCGGTCGCGCAGTCCGCGCGCGAGGAATGGGCCGACGTGCTGGGCGGCTATCTGAGCGAGCGCACTTCCCTTGCCGGGGTCGTACTGCTGGTCGATATTCGCCGCGGTATCACCAAGCTCGACCGTCGGCTGGTCGACTGGCTCGCACCTAGAGGCGTACCCGTCCTCGCCTTGCTCACCAAGGCAGACAAGCTACCCTATGGGCAGCGGGTGCGCGCCATCGCTGCGCTGAAGAAAGAGCTGTCCGACCTCGGCACTCTGCATGCCGTCGCCTTTTCCGCCACCCACCGCCTCGGGCTGGAGGAAGCCACCAAACATATTGAAAACTGGATCTCGCCCAAGGTCGTTCCCTGACTGGGTTTTCTGGAGCTGCAATGACCACTTTCCTGCCACACGCCGATTTTCCTGCCGGAAGACCAAGGCGCAATCGTCGCGATGACTTCACCCGCCGTCTGGTGCGGGAGCATACCTTGACGGTAGATGACCTGATCTACCCGGTCTTCATCACCGAAGGCCAGGGCGTCCGTCAGCCCGTGCCATCCATGCCGGGTGTCGTGCGCCATTCCATTGACACACTGCTGCCGGTTGCCGAACAGTGCCTGGAACTGGGCATTCCGGTGCTGTCGCTGTTTCCCGCCATCGAGCCCGAGCTCAAGACACCTGACGGCCAGGAAGCGGCCAACCCTGACGGTCTGGTGCCGCGCGTAGTACGTGAGTTGAAATCGCGCTTCCCGGAGCTGGGAGTGCTGTGTGATGTCGCCCTGGATCCGTACACCAGCCACGGGCAAGACGGCATCATCGACGATGAAGGCTACGTGTTGAATGAGCCTACTGTTGAAATGTTGGTCAGGCAGGCTTTGGCGCAGGCCGAAGCAGGCGTCGATATTGTGGCACCCAGCGACATGATGGACGGCCGCGTGGGCGCACTGCGCCAGGCTTTGGAAACCAACCGCCACATTCACACCCGCATCATGGCCTATTCCGCCAAATATGCCAGCGCGTTCTACGGCCCGTTCCGCGATGCCGTCGGTTCTGCTGCAAACTTGGGTAAGTCCAATAAGGCGGCGTATCAGATGGACCCGGCCAACCGCAGTGAAGCACTGCGCGAAGTGGCAGCTGACATTCGTGAAGGCGCGGATATGGTCATGGTTAAGCCCGGCATGCCTTACCTGGATGTCCTGCGCGACGTTAAGCAGGCCTTTGGTGTACCAACCTACGCTTATCAGGTCAGTGGCGAATATGCCATGATCAAGGCCGCCAGCGCCAATGGCTGGCTGGACCACGACAAGGTGATGATGGAATCACTGCTTGCCTTCAAACGTGCGGGCGGCGACGGGGTTCTCACCTACTTCGCCATTGAAGCTGCGAAGCTGCTGCGACAGCGCGGGTGAAGGCTTGGCTGACGGCGGATTCACCGCCGGGGCGCTCGGTTTTGACTTGTTCAACACGTCATCGAGCGCCTTGCCAAAACGTTCTGCGTTTTGAAAGCCCACTACCCTTACATCGAGCTCCCGCCCCTGAGCGTCGAAGAAGATGATGCCCGGCGGGCCAAATAGCCGGAAGCGCTTGAGCAAGGCGCGGTGTTCCGGCTCATTCGCCGTGACATCTGCCTGCACCAGTACGAAGTTGTCCAGTTTGCGCGCCACTTGCGGGTCGCTAAACGTGAAGCGCTCCATCTCGATACACGACACACACCAGTCAGCGTAAAAGTCGAGCATCACCGGCCGGTCTGCCTCGGCCAGGATTTTATCGAGCGCTTCGCTGGTATCTACCGTGACGAAGCGGCGCTTCACCGCTTCCAGCGCATCCGCCGTTGAGGCCCCAGCCGCACCAGTTGCCGGCACACTGATGCTAGTGAAAGGAGCCAGTGGCCGGAATGGGTCGCGCGCCCCGCCTGCCAACCCCACCACCATGATCAGCGCCCAGGCTGCCAGCATCAGAGCGACTGCCTTCCAGGCGTGACGGCCCGGGCCCGAACCGGCCGGCAAGGCCTCGAACGCGCCCATCATCACAGCACTGCATAGCGCAAGCAGGGCCCAGCCCAGCATGCTGAGCCATGGTGGCAACAAGGACGACACCATCCACCAGGCGGTGGCCAGCAGCAACATGCCGAAGGCCCACTTGACGCCCTCCATCCACGCGCCCGCCTTAGGCAGCAACATGCCCGATGAGGCGCCCAGTAAGAGCAAGGGAATGCCCGAGCCCCAGGCCAGCGCGAAGAGCGCTGAGCCGCCCAGAACGACATCACCGGTCTGCGAAATAAAGAGCAGGACGCCAGCCAACGGCGCCGCCACGCAAGGACCGACGATCAAGGCTGACAGCATGCCCATCAGGAACACGCCACCAAAGCGCCCACCCGGCAGCCGGTTCATGCGCTCATGCAGCCGGGTCTGCAAGGCCGCCGGGGCCTGCAGTGTAAAGACATCAAACATGGCCAATGCCAGCACGGCCAGCAAAATGGCGAAGCTGGCCAATACCCAGGGAGTCTGCAACCAGATCATCAAGCCGGATCCCAGCAAGCCAGCCACCACGCCCAGCACGGTATAAACGATGGACATGCCCAGCACGAACACAGCTGCCAAGGCCAGCCCACGGCCCCTGGAGAGGTTATGACCCTTGGTTGATTGGCCCGCGATCACCGCCATCAATATGGGCACCATGGGCAGTACACAGGGCGTAAAGGCGAGCAACAGGCCCAGCAACAGACTGAGCCCGACGATTTGCAACCAGCCCGCCCCTTCCAGCCAGGCTGCCAAGCCCGTATCAGCGAAATCGAAGGGGTTGAGTGAGGAGGTAGCGCTGGACGCACCTGGCAGTACGCCGCCTTCCAGCGGTTGCCCATCCCCACCCAATACCATGGCGAGGGGCTCGGGAACGCGCCCGCTGACTACGCCCTTCCCTTCCACTTTCCACGAGTTATTCGCCCAGGTAAGCGATAGCTCACGGCTTTCAGGGGGGTAACACAGGCCAGCGTCGGCGCAGCCTTGGCTGGTAATGGAGAACACCTGCGCTTGGCCTTCTGGTGGCAAGCGGCCGGTTTCGGGCGAAGCCAGGTATACGCGAACCGTCGCCTGCCCGTAATAGACCTCCATGTCTTTATCGAAGGTGGGGTCGTACTTGACCAAGCCCGGCGGATACAACGTTTCAACGACCACCCCATTTGGAGCGGT
>JAJUJD010000098.1 GCA_029267315.1 Alcaligenaceae bacterium | reverse complement strand
TTGCAGCGCAATGCTCTGCGCGCCGGTTTCATCCCGATTGTGAATCAGATGTCAGCGGCCGGAGTCATTACTTTGCCCGGCATGATGACGGGGCAGATATTGGCCGGCATGGCACCCTATGAGGCCGCCAAATATCAGATTCTGGTGCTCTTCCTGCTGGCGGCCGCCGCGGGTTTCGGTGCGTTGGCCGCCACCAGTTTCGCCCTGCGGCGGGCGACCGACGAACGCGACCGCCTGCGCCTGGACCGCCTGTCGTAGCAGGGGCCGCCACAGCGCCGGGCTTTTGTCACTCAACCCGAAAGCGTGCGACCGCGCTGGCAAGCTGGCGGGCCTTATCGTTCATCAAAGCGGCGGCTACGGCAGTTTCCTCCACCATGGCAGCATTCTGCTGCGTCATGCGGTCCAGGTCAGACAGGGCGGTGCCGACCTGAGTGATCCCGATACTTTGTTCGCGCGCACTGGTTGCGATTTCCTGTAGCAACAGCCTCACTTGCTCGGACGAGCTAACGACTTCGCCGATGGCTTCTTCGGTGCGTGTGACGATTTCCACACCGCTTCTGACTTGGTCCACGCTTTGATTGATCAGCCCGGAAATTTCCTGCGACGCTTTGGCGGAGCGCTGAGCCAAGGCGCGTACTTCGCCCGCCACCACTGCGAACCCGCGCCCAGCCTCGCCACTGCGCGCGGCTTCCACCGCAGCATTCAGCGCAAGGATATTTGTCTGGAACGAAATGCTATCGATGGTCGAGACGATTTCCTTGATTTTCTCTGAGGTGGCGTGAATGGTTTCCATGGTTTGAACCATTTCGCGCATTACATCCACACTGCGGCGTGCGGCGAGGGCATTCTGATGAGCGTGCTGATTGCCATCCTCGGTGTGCTGGGATGTCTGCTGAGCTGTCGCGCCTATCTCTTCCATGGCCGAGGCCAGTTCCGTTAGATTGCTGGCAGATTGCTCCGTACGCGAGGCCAGATCCGCTGCGGCAACATTGACTTCATTAATAGATAGCGTGATTTCCCCTGTGCCAGTGCGCACGCTGGACACAATGCCGCGCAATGCTTGCTGCATATCGACCAAGTCGTGCAGGGCGGCGGCGACCTCGTCCTTGCCAAAAGGGCGTACACGGCGGGTGAGGTCACCGGCCCGAATGGCTTGCAGATGGGACTGCAGCTGTCCGAGCCCGTGTATCATCAAGTGGGCGAAGGACATAAAGAAGTAGAGGGCGACCAGCAGGGTGATGCCGACCACTACGGCATTCAAGATCACTTGCTGCTGCGCAGCGTCGCGTACGTCTTGCACATACACGCCGGAGCCCACAATCCAGCCCCAAGGCTGGTACAGGTTGACGTAGGAAATTTTATCGGTGGCCCGGGCGTCGCCATCGTTCTTCCAGAGATACTCGACGAAGCCTCCCCCATTACGTGCGGTGTCGATCATTTCCAGAAAGAAGGCTTTGCCGTTCTCGTCCTTGACCACACTGAGGTCCCGCCCGTTCAATGAGGGCGTCAGTGGGTGACCGACCATCCGGGCGTTTACATCGTGAATCCAGAAGTAGTCATGTTCGTTGTAGCGCAACTGCATGATGGCTGCCTGTGCTTGGCGGCGCGCATCGTCGGAACTCAGAGTGCCGGCACGTTCCAGCGCGTGGAAGTGCTTGAGCATGCCGAGAGCGATGTCCACATGGTTGCGTGTCGCCGCCAGGCGGGCGTCCCACGTGTCCTGATAGCGACCGCTGGTTTGCAGCACCAGCAATAGGAGAAGGGGTAGCACAAGAATGAGGCCGATCACCGTTGCCTTGGCACGGAACCGCAACATTGAAAACAGCCTGATGCCGGGGCTGAGAAAGGCTGATGCCGCCCGGCCCCCGCCATGCGGGGTACCGCCCCTGGCTTCTACGCCTGTAATTTCGCTCAAGTGCAGCGGGGGTGTTGCAGGGGCCCGGACGATCGTACTCATGGTTCTCACAGTTCTCTAGGACTACGATGCTTAAAATCATATCCTTTTGTAACTATAAGAACCAGAGTGTAAGTGAAAAATTTAACGCGGGAGTTAGTCCAGTTTGATATTGGCGGTTTCTGCGAGCTTTCGAATTTCCGGAAGCTCAGCATCTACGCGATCCATGACAGCCTTGCCGGAGCCATGGTGAGGTATTAACCCGAGCTCAACAAGTTTCTTCTGCATTTCAGCGTCATTCAAGACTTTCTCCAAAGTGGCTTCGAGCTTGGCAAGCACAGCTTCGGGTAAGCCAGCAGGAGCCAACAAGGTAAACCATGTCGATACGTCGAAACCGGGGAAGCCGCTTTCCGCCACGGTTGGAACGTCGGGCAAATTGGGCAGTCGCTCGGCAGCCATGGCTGCTACGGCTTTGACTTTGCCAGAATTCACCAAGCTGGCGGATGCCACACCGGTGTCGACTGCAAAATCAACATGGCCACCCATAAGTGCGGTTAGGCTGGGGCCGCTTCCGTTATAGGCAATATGGGTAATATCTGCGCCGCTGACTGACTTAAGTGCTTCGCCAGCGAAATGAGATGACGAGCCGACTCCAAACGATGAATAAGTCAGTTTCCCCGGGTTGCTGCGGGCAAGTTCAAGCACTTCCTTCAGCTCGGACTTTTCAAGATTCGGATTGGCCAGCAGCACCAACCCCATGTCGGCAACCAGCCCGATGGGCGTGAAGCTTGTAAACGGGTCGTAGGGCAGATCCGGCCGAAGCACCAGATTATGCATAAGCGTGGAGCTGGCACCCAGGAACAGGGTATAGCCGTCGGCGGGTGATTTGCTGACAGCGGAGGCCGCAACAACCGTTCCCGCACCGGGACGGTTCTCCACTACCACCGATTGACCGAGCTCATCTCCCATTGCTGTCGCGAGCACACGCCCCAGGGAGTCAGTAGCGCCGCCGGGCGGGAAGGGCACCACCAACTTGATGGGTTTGTCCGGATATGCCTGTGCATGAGCGGCTTGGCCCATGCCCCAAGCGCATATCGACAACATGCAGGCCATAAAGAATTTGGAACGAGATACCATGATTTGCCTCCGATTGATATTGAAGTTATGTGTGCATCACGGTGCTGCTATGCCCCTTACTCCATGAAAGGGCGGTGTGATCGTAAATGGCCGCTCGCCTGGTCATAGGCGTGCCCTAGCTGCAGGACATGCCAATCCTCCTGAGGGGGAGCGATAATCTGCAATCCGGTGGGCAGGCCATCGGAATTGAATCCGGCGGGTGCGCAGAGCGTCGGCAAGCCAGCCAACGTGGCCGGGATCATGCATTCAAGCCATTGATGGTAAGTGCGCATTTCACGGTCGCCGATGTGTGTCGGCCAGTCCTGCTCTGCTTCGAACGGAAAGGTCTGGCTCCCGGGCAGCACGAGAAAATCGAAATTTTCGAAGAGCGCGCGCAAGGTCTGATACCAGCTGCTGCGCATGCGTGTTGCCTGAAAGACATCCATCGCACTGAGCTTCAGGCCCCGCTCAATTTCCCAGATGGCCTCTGGCTTTAACAAGGCGCGTTTGTCCGCGTCGTGGTACAGATGTGCGTAGTTGCCGGCGACGTTGAAGCTGCGCAAGGTCAACCAAGCCTGCCAAAGTGCCTCGAAGTCAAAGGAAATGGTGACAGGCTCGACGCGGGCGCCGACTGAATCGAACGTCTTCAGCGCGTTCTCGCACACCGCCAGAACACCCGCTTCCATAGCGAGGCGGCCGCTTAAATCTGCCAGCCATCCAATTCGTGCTCCACGGAAATCGCGATCCAGATTCTGTACGCAATGGTCTGGAGACGATTTTCTTGTAAGCGGCAGGCGTGCATCGTAACCAGCCTGCACTGAAAACAGCATCGCCAGATCGGGAATGTTACGCGCCATGGGCCCAGCCACCGCGAACTGCTGGAAGAATACGTCTTCCGTCGGTCCATGAGGCACGCAGCCGAGAGAAGTGCGCAAGCCATAGACACTATTGAACGCTGCAGGAGTACGCAAGGAGCCCATCATGTCCGAGCCGTCAGCCACCGGAAGCATGTGGAGCGCAACGGCGACTGCCGCTCCGCCGCTGCTTCCTCCGGCGGATTTGCTGGGGTCGTAAGCGTTGCGTGTCAGCCCATAAACGGCGTTGTAGGTGTGGCCCCCCAAACCCAACTCGGGCGTATTGCTGCGGCCTATGAATACTGCACCTGCCTGTCGCATGCGTTCAAACACGACTGCGTCTGACGCGGACACTTGATCGCGGAAAATCAGCGAGCCGCGCGTAGTCACCATTCCGGCAGCGGGCATGATGTCCTTTGGTGCTTGGGGCAAGCCATGTAGTGGCCCCAGCCACTGTCCCCGGCCCAGCAAGTCGTCGAGACGCTTGGCCTCCTGCCTGAGCGTGTCTCGCTCAAGCAAGGCAACGAGCGCGTTTACACGCGGATTCACTGCTTCCACGCGATCGAGAAACGCATCCAGTGTTTCAAGACACGAGATCTGGCGTTGCCGAATTGCAGCGGAAAGGGCGACAGCGTCGAGTTCATAAAGCATGTTTGCTACCGGACTGGATTTCTTCATGTCCGCGAGCTTAGATAGCGGAACGAATTGCAACAACTATAATTTTTTCAACAGTGGATTGCGTTTAATGCAACTCGGGGGAGGGCGGCATGGCTGGGCAGCACTTGCAGGAAACTTCACTACGCTATTTTTTGGAAGTGGTGAAACGGGGTTCAATCCGCGAGGCAGCAGAACGTCTGTTTGTCTCCAGTTCTGCAGTGAGCCGACAAATTTCCGCTCTTGAAGATGCGCTCAATACCCAGCTGTTCGAGCGCCGTCCACGCGGAATGGCCCTGACGGCAGCGGGTGAGGTTCTGGCAATGTATGCGCGGCGAGTCAGTCTTGAAACGGATCGCGTGGTGTCAGAGATTCAGGCGCTCAAGGGCTTGCGCAAAGGAATGGTGCGGGTGGCCACCTCTTCCGGCTTCGCCCTTGAATTTTTGCCTTCGGTCATTGCGCGCTTCCAAATGGAGTATCCGGGGATACAGTTTCAGATGCGCGTCTCTCGCAGCTCATCCGTTACCACTGCAATATTGCGGGGCGATGCGGACATCGGGCTAACTTACAGCCGTGCTGCCGAGCGGGACATCAGTGTCGGGTTTCAGCAGGCCGCGCCCGTCATGGCCATCATGAAGCCGAACCATCCGCTGGCCGGCTCCGAGTCACTAGAGCTGGTTCAACTGAAACCGTACAACCTCGCTCTACCGGACCGAGACAATACCGTGCGGCAGTTATTCGATGTTGGCAGCAGCCGTCACCGGCTGATCCTCGAAGCGGCTCTGGAGAGCGACAACTTCGAATCTCTGATCCATTACGTGCTGCATACCGACGCGGTGACGATCGGCGGAGAAATCACCGTGCGCGAGAGATTGCGGAATGGAACACTAGTGGCGCGCCCCTTTCGCGATACTGGCATGTCAGACCGGTTCATTGAACTACAAACGCTCACGGGACGCACATTGCCCGAAGGCGTCCGAGCATTTATGGACAGGCTGAAGGCGGAACTGACCGCTGCTTAATAGGAATAAAAGCTGCGTCGTTTATAACGTTTAAAAATAAGCATAAATCCCTTAAGAATGATATTAAGCAGCGCGAGCTACTATACTTGCGCTTCTTACCGCATGTTTCAGACGCGGTTCAGGCATCCCGATTTCTATGCAAGCCACCCCCCAATCTCAGGCCGGGCCGCTCATCCGGCTATCCGACGTCACCAAGACTTTTACTTTGCCAGGCGGAGGACGGTTCACCGCAGTTGCGCCGATTTCTCTGGACATCGCGCAGGGCGAGGTATTTGGCCTGATCGGCCGTAGTGGAGCAGGCAAGTCCACCTTGCTGCGCATGATCAATTTGCTGGAGCGCCCGGACAGCGGTCAAGTACTGGTCAACGGTCATGACCTCACTCAGCTTTCAGCGCCGGAGCTACGCAAGGCACGGCAGAATCTGGGCATGATTTTCCAGCAGTTCAACCTGCTGCAGAACGCTACTGTCTACGAGAACGTTGCCTTTCCATTGACCCTGCATGGCAAGTTCGGTCGCAAGGAACTGAAGGCGCGTGTAGAAGAATGCCTGGCGCTCGTGGGCCTCAGTGACAAGCACGCTCATTACCCTGCTCAGCTTTCGGGCGGCCAGAAACAAAGAGTGGCCATCGCGCGGGCCCTGGCACCGCGTCCGCAGGTCATGCTTTGCGACGAGCCCACTTCCGCGCTCGATGCAGAGACAACTCGCACTGTCCTGGACACCCTGCGCGATATCAATGAAAAGCTGGGCGTCACCATTGTCATTGTCACGCACGAACTGTCGGTTGTTCAGGCGCTGTGTACCCGAGTCGCTGTTCTCGAACATGGGGAAATGGTGGAGCAGTTTGCCATCGGCGATAACACTGGTGAGCGGGTCAGCGCGCTGGGCCGCGAGCTCGATAAGGAAAGACTCAAGCTTCAGATTCTGAAGAAACATGCCCTGCTCGGTAGTGCGGGCGCCACGCTGGACTGATTATGACCGAGAACATTGTTGCGATACTTCCTGAACTCTGGATTGCCATCGGCCAGACCATGCTGATGCTGGGCATTGGCCTGGCCTGCGCCATTGTGTTTGGCGGTCCGTTGGGCGTGCTGTTGTTTCAGATGGGGCCGAACCAAGCGCTGGAAAATCGTACGACTTATACGATTGTGAGTTGGGTGGTGAACACCGTGCGCTCTTTCCCGTTCATCATTCTGTTGGTCGTACTGACACCGGTGACGGCTGCCATTGTGGGAACATCTATTGGCCCGCTGGCGGCATCAGTACCGCTTTCCGTTGCGGCCATTCCATACTTTGCACGCTTGGTTGAACAGAGCTTGCGCGAGGTTCCACGCGGCGTCATCGAGGCGGCCGAAGCCATGGGTGCGTCGCGCTACCAGATTGTGCGTCGGGTTCTTTTGCGTGAAGCGCGATCTGGCCTGGTGCTGGCCCTCACTGTGCTCGCTGTCAGCTTCCTGTCGTACTCAGCGGTGGCTGGGGTCGTAGGCGGCGGCGGAATCGGAGACCTGGCGATCCGCTACGGCTATTACCGTTTTCAGACTGACGTGATGCTGCTCACCGTGGCCTTGCTCATCGTGCTGGTTCAGATCATCCAGTTTGGTGGCAATGCGATTGCGCACCGTCTGGACAAGCGTTGAATTCCTTTTTTGCTGATCCCCTTCTACAAGGATTTGTTTCATGAACATTCGTCGCCGTATCCTGATGGGCGCAGTTGCCGCCGCAGTCGCACTCAGCGGGGCAGTTGCTCACGCTGACACCGACAAGAAGAACCTGGTTTTTGGTGCCACTGCTGGCTACAACTATGACGTTCTCAAGCTTGCCATCGTGCCTCAGCTCGAAGAAAAGGGCTACAAGGTTCGCTTGGTCGAGTTCAATGATTACGTTCAGCCCAACCTTGCGCTGGCGCAGGGCTCACTCGACGCCAACCTCTTCCAGCACATCTCCTATCTGAATCGTTTCAAAGAAGACAAGAAGCTGGACATCGTCGACATCGCACAAAGCACCACTGCGCCCATGGGAATCTATTCCAAGACGCGCAAGAGCCTGGATGAAGCAAAGGAAGGCGACCGCTTCACCTTGCCGAATGACCCCAGCAACCTGGCGCGTGCGCTTCTGCTGCTTCAAAAGAACAATGTTCTGAAGGTGCGCGAAGATATCGATCCGCTGCGTGTGGCCGAGCGCGATGTCACCGAAAACCCTCGCAAGATTCGCCTGCAGCCGGTTGAAGCAGCTCAGCTACCGCGTACCGTCGGTGACGCCGACTACGCCATTGTGCCGGGCAACTTCGCGATTGCAGCGGGCATGGATCTGACCAGCGCCGTTGTTCTGGAAGAGCCGCCCATCGAGTATCAGCAGGTAGTGGCTGTGCGTACGGCGGACAAGGACACAACGTGGGCGAAAGACTTGGCCGAGTCCTTCAAATCTGCGGCCTTCAAGGAAGCACTGGATAAACACTTCCCGGGTTACGTGCGTCCGGCCGCGTTGTCCCAACTGAAGTAGACCTTGGTTCCGGAGTCGGGCCAGGCGGAATCACCTTTCGGGTGCGCCAGCCCGCTCTATCTGCGGCGAGTGTGGTCAGAGCCTAAGTGCTATGCGTCAGCATGAGGTATAGCGCGGCTACCGACATAAAACAGAAGTAGACCGCAATGCCCGCCAGAGCGCTTTGCGTCAATTGACGTGCCCGCCGGCCCCATCCAGCGCCCGCACGACGATGCGGGCCCCACCGCCACACACAGGCTGCAGCCAGCAGGCTGATGAGCACGATCCAGACTTTCATCGCTGCGCAAGCATCGGCGGACCGAATTTAATTCAGCTTGCCTGAGGCCTGAGCCTCCTGCTGCGCTTCCAGAATAAGCGCTTCGAGCTCCGGCGATGTCTTCAGGGCGAGCATAGGAGTGTCCGGGTTTGCCTCATCGTGCTCGAATCGTAGCTCGATGCTCTGGCCTTCAAAAGCCGCCGGGTTCGCCTGAATCTGCACATATTGCTTCAACAGACGATCGACCGCCTTTTGCGCCTCATGCAATTGCATGGTGACGGTTGATTGCGCGTGCAATTTGAATTGCTGCTCGATGGTGCGGGCCAGATCCCAGCTGAAGAAGACGAGGGCATTGCGCCCGTGACATTCAGGGTGGAGAAAGCCCCAGGATTCTTGTGAAGATGGGTTCAAGTTGATGCTCACTCTAAAGGCCGTATTCAGTGCAGCATACGGCATTTTGCTGCAGGAAGTGTAGCAGGGGCAGGATGTTGATCAGTCATGGAAAGGGTGCCGTTATGTGAAGGCATAGTTATGTGTAAAATCCGTGACGGTCAATTAGGGTTCACCCAAATAAAAACAAATCTAGCTGAATGACGCTCCCCCCATTTTTTCTTGACGCTGCAAGCCAGGATGCGTCGTTCGTGCATGGCAGCCATCATTTCGGCTTGCTGGTGCTCTCCATATTCGTTTCCATATTTTCGGCCACGATGGCCTGTCAGACGGCGCATACTGCCCGGCGCGCGCAGCGTGCCTTGCATCGTCATGCTGCCGTCCTGACGGGCGCCTTGGCACTGGGCGGCGGGATCTGGACAACTCACTTTATCGGCATGCTCGCCTTCGTCTTGCCGGCAAGGGTGGACTACTCGGCGGGCCTGACCTTGTTTTCACTGCTGCCGGCGTTTGCGGCATCGTGGTTGGCGCTCAGGCTTCTGGCCTCGACGCAGGTGACTGGGCGTCGCCTGATGGGCAGCGGTGTGCTCGTCGGTTTGGGCATTGGCACCATGCACTATTGCGGCATGGCGGCAATGCAAACCGAGTTGGACATCCGCTACGAACCAGTGATGTTCTTCTTTTCCATACTCGTGGCTGTTGTGCTGGCCATCCTTGCCATGAGGGTGGGCTACGGCATGAATCGCGGCAAGCAGCCGAATACCATGCGCCTGTTGTCCGGCGGCGCGGTGATGGGCATTGCCATTGCCAGTATGCACTACACGGGTATGGCTTCGGCCCGGTTCATTGGGCAGGCCAATATCTCCAACCATGAAGTCACGTTCAGCACGCTTTCTGTTGCACTCATACTTGCGTGCTTCACCATCATGGTCACGGCGCTGGTAGTGGCTTTGAATGGTCTGATCCGAACACAGGAACTGTATCGCAGACTCCGAGAGGGCAGCGTGCGCTTGCGTGCAACGCTCGAGACCGCTGTGGATGGCATCATCACTATAGACGCCAAGGGTCTCATCCAGGATTTCAACCGGTCTGCAGAACGCATGTTTGGCTGGACGGCGGAAGAAGTACAGGGCAAGAACATCAAGATGCTGATGCCCGAGCCTTATCAATCGGCCCACGACGGTTACCTGCAAAACTATCTGAGTTCCAGCAAGCCGAAGATCATTGGCACAGGCCGTGAAGTGGTTGGGTTGCGCAAGGATGGCAGCCAGATGCCCATGCGACTGGCTGTCGGCAGGGTGGACCTGCCCGGGGAATTGTTATTCGTCGGCTTTGTTTCAGACATCAGCGATCGGCACGCACTCGAAGCGTCATTACGGGAAGCGGCCGAAAAAGCGGAACAGGCGGCTGCGGCCAAGACCACCTTTCTGGCCAATATGAGTCATGAAATCCGCACGCCGATGAACTCCATTATCGGGTTCACGGAGCTGTTGCTTCAGACCAAACTCGACAACACACAGCGCACGCATCTCGAGACAGTGCGACAGGCTTCCAAGTCGCTGCTGCGTCTCATCAACGACATTCTGGACACAACCAAGCTGGAAAAGGGCCACTTTCAGCTTGAGTCCATTGATTTCTCGCTGCGGGCCGTGGCAATGCAGGTGGAGTCTGCCATGCGCTTGGCTGCCCATGCCAAGCAGCTGGAATTCAGAGTTTCTTATCCGGATGAGTTGCCAGAGTTCTACCGCGGTGACCCTCTGCGAGTGCTCCAGATACTTAACAATCTGGTGGGCAATGCTATCAAGTTCACCGAAACCGGACATGTCGAGTTATTGTTCGAAGGCGCACCGCAAGGTGTACACATTCAGGTGCGCGATACCGGCATTGGCATGACGGACGAGCAAATCGAACTGATATTTGCACCGTTCTCCCAGGCTGACGCGTCAATCAGTCGACGCTTTGGCGGAACGGGTCTGGGCACCACCATTGCTCGCCAGCTTGTTGAACAGATGGGCGGCAGCATCGATGTGGAAAGTGAACCCGGTGCAGGCAGCATTTTCCACGTGTGGCTGCCCTTGCCACCCGGAGAAGCCATCAAGCCGAAACGCAAGGACGAACAGGCGGTGAATCTGCCGCCACTGCATGTGCTGATCGCCGATGACGTTCCTCAAAACCTGGAACTGCTCGCCCTGACACTGCAAAAGCACGGGCATACTGTTGCCATGGCAGCCGATGGCGGCGAGGCCGTCAGATTGTTCAAGACAGGTCGGTTCGACGTGGTCCTTATGGATGTCCACATGCCGCGAGTGGACGGCTTGCAGGCCTGTCGACTCATCCGCGAGTACGAACAGCAGACCAGCCGGGTGGCAACGCCCATCATCGCATTGACAGCCAGTGTCATGGCGGAAGACCGTCAGGTTGCCCGCCAGGCAGGGATGGACGGGTTTGCGGTCAAACCGCT
>JAJUJD010000247.1 GCA_029267315.1 Alcaligenaceae bacterium | reverse complement strand
GGTGAGTTTTTGCCTTACTACATCAGCCTTATCGGTGTAACGAGCCGAGGGTATTGATAAAGGAAAAATCATGTCTCAGGGTTTTCTGAAGCCACGCTCCATCGAAGTCGAACCGGTGGGCAAGAACCACGCGAAGGTCATCATGGAGCCGTTCGAACGCGGCTATGGCCACACGCTGGGTAATGCCTTGCGTCGCATTCTGCTGTCTTCTATGACGGGCTATGCGCCCACTGAAGTACAGATCACAGGCGTGGTGCACGAATACTCGACGCTGCCTGGCGTCCGGGAAGACGTGGTCGACATCCTGCTGAACCTCAAGGGCGTTGTCTTCAAGCTGCACAATCGTGAAGAAGTCACGCTGACCCTGCGTCGTCAGGGTACCGGCATAGTCACGGCTGCAGACATCGACCTTCCGCACGACGTTGAAATCGTCAACCCCGATCACGTCATTGCCACACTTACCGAAGCCGGTAAGCTGGAAATGCAGATCAAGGTGGAACAGGGTCGCGGCTACGTTCCTGGTAACGTACGTGCGCTGGCCGACGATCGTGCTCACACCATCGGTCGGATCATTCTCGATGCGTCCTACAGCCCCGTGCGTCGCGTCAGCTATGCTGTGGAAAGCGCGCGCGTTGAACAGCGTACTGACCTCGACAAGCTGGTGCTGGATATCGCCACCAATGGCGTGGTCTCGCCCGAAGAAGCGGTGCGTCAGGCTGCCCGCATCCTGATGGACCAGCTCTCTGTATTCGCTGCTCTGGAAGGCGCGGACGAAAGCTACGAAGCACCCACTGGCGCCAAGCCGCAGATCGATCCCGTCCTGCTGCGTCCTGTGGACGACCTCGAACTCACAGTGCGTTCGGCAAACTGCCTCAAGGCTGAGAACATCTATTACATTGGTGATCTCATCCAGCGTACCGAGAACGAGCTGCTCAAGACCCCCAACCTGGGTCGCAAGTCGCTCAACGAGATCAAGGAAGTGCTGGCTGCACGCGGCCTGACTCTGGGCATGAAACTCGAGAACTGGCCTCCCCTGGGCCTCGAGCGTCCCTAAGTTGTTCCCGGGGATGGGCCAGGCGGCCTGTCCCCGTTTGCTTGTATAATTTCACCCTTTTTCAACCACCACCGGACCGCAGCTACGCTGATAGAAGAGCCGGAGTAATGGCGGTACACCGCCGTAAGATTCAAAGGAAATCACCATGCGTCATCGCAACGGACTTCGCAAACTCAACCGTACCAGCAGCCATCGTCTGGCCATGTTCCGCAATATGGCCGTCTCGCTCATCGTGCACGAGGGCATCAAGACGACTCTGCCCAAGGCCAAGGAATTGCGCCGCGTCATCGAGCCGCTGATCACGCTCGGCAAGGAACCCACGCTCGCCAACCGCCGCCTGGCCTTCGCCCGTCTGCGTGACCGCGACGCCGTTACCAAGCTGTTCGACGTCCTCGGCCCCCGCTTCAAGGAGCGCAACGGTGGTTACACCCGCGTTCTGAAGATGGGCTTCCGTCAGGGTGACAACGCTCCCATGGCCTACATGGAACTGGTTGATCGTCCGGAAGTCGAAGAAGCCGCTGAATAAGCTGTTTTTTCGAGTCCAGGCCGGCATGTCCGGCCAAAAAAAACCTGCCCGGGAAACCGCGCGGGTTTTTTTGCGTCTGAGTTTGATGCATATCCCATTGGAATATATGGGGAAAGGCTAGAATCGTCATGTCAATGCTGAATTTTGAAAGGTGAACATGGCCGACGCAGCCCTTGTTTCGAACGTTTCAGACCTGCCTGATGAGGTGGTGCTTGTCCTGAGCAACGCTCCCGATCAGCTCCTAGCCAAACGCATTGCTCATATGCTGGTGGAAGAGTACCTGGCGGCATGTGTGAACCTTGGCCAGCCAGGCTTGTCCATGTACATGTGGGAAGGCAAGTTGGAAGGCGCGGAAGAAGTGTCACTCACAATCAAAACGACACGGGGCCAACTGCCGGCTTTGGTTGCACGCCTGAAAGAGCTGCACCCCTATGAGGTTCCCGAGATCATCGTACTGCCCGTGCTCGGCGGGCTGGCCAGCTACATGGAGTGGGTGCGCGAACAGACGCGACAGCAGCAATGATTGATTCAAGAACCGCTTTCCGTGGGCTTGCCCCCGTTTTAATTTTTCCCCTGCTGCTGTGTTTACTCGCCCTCGCCGTTCTGCTGAGCCCGGTACGCGCTGAAGAGGAATTTCTCGACCCGGAAGATGCCTTCCGCTTTTCTGTGGCCCTGGCGGCGCCTTCAACGCTCGACCTGCACTACGCCATTGCGCCCAAGTACTACATGTACCGCGAGCGCTTTGAAGTCACCGCTCCAAATGGGGTGGTCGTTGAAACGTTGTATCCGCCGGGCTTGGTCAAGTACGACCCCACCTTCGATAAAGACATGGAGGTCTATTACGGGCAGGCGACGGTTCGCGTATACCTGGCTTCGCCCGAAACCGGCCGC
>JAJUJD010000212.1 GCA_029267315.1 Alcaligenaceae bacterium | reverse complement strand
GCCAGGCTGCGCGGTAGCAAGGAAAGCGGCGGAAAGGTGGAGGTCCTGGTGGAGCGTATCACTGATACCTGTTCTGCGCTGGCGCACGTGAAGGCGAGCAAGTCGCCCAAGCCAGGCACCCGCCTGTGGCTGGCAGACGCCTTCCATGTGACGGTGACCGGTCGCGAAGGTGAACTCTTCGCACTGGAATTTCCAGATGACGCCCTGTCCTTGCTTGAGGCGCATGGCAGCACACCGCTGCCACCCTATATTGCCCATGCGGCCGATGAAGAGGATGACAGCCGGTACCAGACTGTCTATGCGCGCGAACCGGGTGCGGTGGCCGCACCGACCGCCGGCCTCCATTTTGACGAGGACATGCTGGCGCGCCTGGCAGGCATGGGGGTGAATTCCGCCTTTGTCACCCTACACGTGGGCGCAGGCACATTCCAGCCCGTGCGAGTCGAAAACCTGAGCGAGCATGTCATGCATGCCGAACGCTTCCAAGTTTGTGCCGCCACGCTCGAGGCCATCCGCCAGACGCGTGCAAATGGTGGCCGCGTGATTGCGGTGGGCACGACCAGTGTACGGGCGCTGGAATCCGCTGCGGCGCAGATATCCGATGTCCAGACTGAGGGCGACATACAGGGCGACAGCCGGCTGTTCATCACACCCGGGTACCGCTTCCAATATGTGGACGCCTTGGTGACCAACTTTCACCTTCCGCAATCGACCCTGCTCATGCTGGTGTCGGCCCTCGCCGGCATGGAACCCATACGGCGCGCGTACGCCCATGCCGTCCAATCCCGGTATCGCTTCTTCAGTTACGGCGATGCCATGTTCATCGAAACTCCTGACCATTCATGACTCGTCTCCAATTTGAATTGCTGGCGACCGACGGCGCCGCGCGCCGCGGCCAGGTAACACTGAATCACGGTGTGGTGCAGACGCCCATCTTCATGCCGGTCGGCACCTATGGCAGCGTGAAAGCCATGTTGCCGCACGAACTGGAAGGCATTGGTGCCCAGATTGTTTTGGGCAATACATTCCATCTCTGGCTGCGGCCGGGGACGGAGATCATGCGCAAGCACGGCGGGCTACATGGCTTCATGCAGTGGAAGCGGCCTATTTTGACGGACTCGGGCGGCTTTCAGGTGTTCAGTCTGAACAGCATGCGCAAGATCACGGAGGAAGGGGTGCGTTTTGCGTCTCCCATCGATGGTGCACGTCTTTTCCTGACCCCGGAGGAGTCCATGCGCATTCAGCATGCGCTGAACTCCGACATTGCCATGGTCTTCGATGAATGCACCCCTTACTCCATCGACGGCCAACCTGCTACGGTGGAGGAAGCCGCCACATCCATGCGCATGTCGCTGCGGTGGGCGCGCCGCTCGCGCGACGAATTCGAACGCCTGGAAAACCCCAACGCCCTGTTCGGCATTGTTCAGGGTGGCATGTACGAACATTTGCGCGATGAATCGTTGGCAGGCCTGGTGGACATTGGCTTCGAAGGCTACGCCATTGGCGGCCTTTCCGTGGGCGAACCCAAGGAAGACATGATGCGCATCCTGGCGCATGTGGCGCCTCGCCTTCCAGTTCATGCGCCACGCTACCTGATGGGCGTGGGCACTCCGGAAGACTTGGTTGAAGGAGTCAGCCGTGGAGTGGACATGTTTGATTGCGTCATGCCCACCCGTAACGCCCGCAATGGTTGGCTGTTCACCCGCTACGGCGATATCAAGATCCGCAACGCCCGGCACCGCGACGACACCCGGCCATTGGACGCCAGTTGCGAGTGCCACACTTGTAGCAACTTCTCGCGCGCGTATCTGCATCACCTGCAGCGGGCGAATGAAATCACCGGTGCGCGACTGAATACACTGCACAACCTGCATTTCTACCTGAAGATCATGGAAGAAATGCGGGAAGCAATCGCCGAGGGCCGCTTTCAGGCCTGGCGCGAAGCCTTTGCAGCTGACCGTGCCCGGGGAACCGACTGAGGAATTCATTCACTCTTTGGGGCTTGTCGCTACAATAAAGAGTTAAACCCAAAAAATCACAGGAGCACCCGATGTTCACCGATACCTTGTCACTCGTCATCGCTCAAGCCGCCCCCGGCGAAGGGAATGCGCTGATGGGCATGTTGCCCATCATCTTGATGTTCGTCATTCTCTACTTCCTGATGATTCGTCCGCAGATGAAGCGTCAGAAGGAGCATCGCAAGCTGGTGGAAGGTCTTTCCAAAGGCGACGAGGTCATCACACAAGGCGGGCTCCTGGGCCGCATCACCAAGGTCAGCGACAACTACGTCACTGTGGACATCTCCGCGTTGACGGATAAGCAGGTGGAAACCGTCATTCAGCGTAACGCTGTCGTTTCCGTACTGCCCAAGGGCACGATCAAGTCGCTCTGACCCTGCGATGTCCGGCCTCGGGGCGCATGCTCCGAGGTATTCCTGTCCATCCGCCTGCTGACCGAGAATGAACCGTTATCCCCTCTGGAAGTATCTCACCGTAGCGGTGGCTCTGATCATCGGGCTGCTCTACACCCTCCCCAACTTCTTCGGCGAATCCCCGGCGGTCCAGATCGCCCCGGCGAAATCCACGGTCAAGGTGGATGTTTCCATGCTGAACCAGGTCGAGACACTGTTGCGCGACAACGGTATTGAGACTACGGGCGCCTTTTTTGAACAAAATGGCCCCACGGGCACGGTGCGTGTGCGCTTCGACAACACTGACGTACAGCTGCGCGCCAAAGACCTCATTGAACGCAACCTGAACCCCAAGCAGGACGACCCTTCCTACACAGTTGCGTTGAACCTGCTGTCGGCCTCGCCCAACTGGCTGACGTCCATCGGCGCCAACCCCATGTATCTGGGGCTCGACCTTCGCGGCGGTGTGCACTTTCTGCTGCAAGTCGATATGCAAGGCGCGCTCACCGCCCGCTACGACACCCTCGGCAACGACGTCCGCGCCGTACTGCGCGAAGCTCGTATTCCGCTTGCCGGCGTGGAACGCAGCGACCTTTCCGTCGTGGCTTCTTTCAAGTCCGAAGCTGAACGTGATGCCGCGATACCCGAATTGCGCCGCGCCCTGCCTGATCTCACCTTCACGGCCGCCGGACAGTCCGGTGGCCACTACACGCTGCGCGGCCAGCTGACCGAACAAGCCGTCAATACCGTTCAGACCAACGCCCTGCGGCAGAACATCACCACGCTGCACAACCGGATCAACGAGTTGGGCGTGGCCGAACCCGTTATCCAACAACAGGGCACGGACCGCATCATTGTCCAGTTGCCGGGCGTGCAAGACGTCGCCAAGGCTAAGGAAATTCTCGGTCGTACCGCAACGCTGGAGATCCGTATGGTGGAAGATTCGTCTTCCGCCACCGCCGCGTTGGCTGCAGGCACCGTGCCCTTTGGCCTCGAACGCTTCGAAGATACCGACGGCCGTCCCTTGCTCTTGCGCCGCCAGGTCGTTCTCACCGGTGAGAACCTGCAAGATGCCCAGCCGGGGCGTGACCAGCAAACGCAGCTTCCCACGGTCAATCTGACGCTCGACGCTAAGGGCGCACGCATATTCCGCGACGTCACCCGCGATAACATCGGGCGCCGCATGGCCATCGTGCTATTCGAACAGGGCAAGGGCCAAGTCGTAACGGCACCCGTCATCCGCAGCGAAATTCCTGGCGGTCAGGTCCAGATTTCTGGAAGCATGAATGCTCAGGAAGCCGCCGACATTGCCCTGCTGCTACGCGCCGGCTCGCTGGCTGCGCCCATGGAAATCATCGAAGAGCGCACGATTGGCCCCAGCCTGGGTGCCGACAACATCAAGAAGGGCTTTGACTCCACTCTGTATGGCTTCATTGCGATCGCCATCTTCATGTTGCTTTACTACCGGCTCTTCGGCATGTTCTCCACGCTGGGCCTGCTGTTCAACGTGCTGCTTCTGCTTGCAGCCCTTTCCATGCTGCAGGCCACGCTCACCCTGCCTGGCATTGCGGCCATTGCGCTCACACTGGGCATGGCAATTGACGCCAACGTGCTCATCAATGAACGTATTCGTGAAGAACTGCGCGCCGGACACTCGCCCCAGCAAGCCATCTCCCTGGGCTTCGAGCGAGCATGGGGCACCATTCTCGACTCCAACCTGACCACGCTCATTGTGGGTCTGGCTCTGCTGGCTTTTGGAACCGGTCCTGTACGCGGTTTCGCAGTCGTTCACGTCATCGGCATCCTGACATCCATGTTCTCGTCCATCGTCGGAGTGAGAGCCT
>JAJUJD010000170.1 GCA_029267315.1 Alcaligenaceae bacterium | reverse complement strand
CTTCCCTGGCAACATCATCGTCGGTCTGGACGCCCGGGATGGCAAAGTGGCCACGGATGGCTGGAGCAAACTCACCCGCCACGACGTTGTCGACCTTGCCCGCAAGTTTGAAGACTACGGTGTGGAATCCATCATCTATACAGACATCGGCCGTGACGGCATGCTCAGCGGGGTCAACATTGAGGCAACGGTGCGCTTGGCACAAAGCGTCAACATCCCCATCATTGCTTCCGGCGGCGTAACCGATCTCCGCGATATCGAGGCGTTGTGCGCAGTCGAGCACGAAGGGATTGAAGGCGCGATTCTGGGACGCAGCATCTACGAAGGCACACTAGATTTTGCTGCCGCCCAGGAGCGCGCAGATGAACTGGGCGCAGCATGAGCCAGGCCAACGCAGACACCAGCAGCGACCTTTGCTGCCGCATCATCCCCTGCCTTGATGTCACGGCCGGTCGAGTCGTCAAAGGCGTGAATTTCGTTGATCTTGTCGATGCCGGAGACCCGGTCGAGATTGCACGCCGCTACAACGAACAGGGCGCCGACGAGCTCACCTTTCTCGACATTACCGCTACCAGCGATGATCGCGACCTCATCCTGCCCATCATCGAATCGGTGGCCAGCGAAATCTTCATACCGCTGACCGTAGGCGGTGGCGTGCGACAGGTCACTGATGTCCAGCGGCTGCTCAATGCTGGGGCCGACAAGGTCTCCATCAACAGCGCCGCCATTACCAACCCCGATCTGGTGCGCGAAGCGGCTGACCATCACGGTTCGCAGTGCATCGTCGTTGCGATCGACGCGCGTCGGGTTTCCGGCGACGGTGAGCCGGCTCGGTGGGAGGTCTATACCCATGGCGGGCGACGCGCCACTGGCCTGGATGCCGTCGAATGGGCGCGCAAGATGGCCACTTACGGTGCCGGTGAGCTTCTGCTGACCAGCATGGATCGAGACGGCACCAAGTCGGGATTCGACCTTGAACTGACCCGCGCTGTCTCGGACGCCGTACCTGTCCCCGTCATCGCTTCCGGCGGCGTGGGCACGCTGCAGCACCTGGCTGATGGGGTCATCAAGGGGGGCGCCAGCGCCGTGCTCGCGGCCAGCATCTTCCACTACGGTGAATACACCGTGCGTGAGGCCAAGGAATTCCTCGCCGCGCAAGGCGTCAAAGTAAGGCTGGAGCCATGAGCGGCATGACTGACTGGCTGGGAAGCGTGCGCTTCGATGAAAACGGCCTCATCCCAGCCATCGCGCAGGATGCGGTAGACGGCACCATTCTGATGGTGGCCTGGATGAACGCCGAAGCGCTGCGCGAGACTGCAGAGACAGGTCGCGCCGTGTACTGGTCTCGGTCCCGCAAGCGTTTGTGGCGCAAGGGTGAGGAATCGGGCCACCGCCAACTCCTGCGGGAAATACGCCTTGATTGCGACAGCGACGTCATCTTGCTCAAGGTCGAGCAAGAAGGCGGCATTGCCTGCCATACCGGGCGTCGCAGCTGTTTCTTCCAGCGACTGGATACCGATGGCACCCCACGCTGGGTGAACGTCGAGCCCGTCCTGAAAGACCCGGAGCACATCTACAAATGAACGAATACGAGTCCATCCTGAGCCGCCTGGCCGACACGCTGGAGTCTCGCCTCCCTTCGGGCGATGCGCACACGCCTTCGGAATCCTACGTTGCCAAGCTGTATCAACGGGGCCCCGACGCTTTCCTCAAAAAAGTGGGCGAAGAGGCGACCGAGCTGGTCATGGCGGCGAAGGACGAAGATGCTTCCCGCATCATTGCCGAAACAGCTGACCTCTGGTTCCACAGCATGGTCGCGCTGGCCTATTATGGTGTGCGGCCCGAACAGGTACTTGATGAACTGGCGCGGCGCGAAGGCGTCTCGGGCCTTGTCGAGAAAGCCAGCCGTCCGCAATCCTGAGCAAATATTCCATGAGCGAAAACTGTATTTTCTGCAAGATCGCCGCCGGCGACATTCCCGCGAAAAAAGTCTATGAAGACGACGAATTCGTCGCCTTCCACGACATCAATCCGGCCGCCCCCACCCATCTGCTGCTCATACCGAAAATACACGTCAAATCTCTGGCCGAAATCAAAGCCGAGGACGCCCCCTGGTTGGGTAGAATGATGACATTGGTGCAGAAACTGGCTTTTGACAACGGCTGCACCCCGGGCCATGATGGCGGCTTTCGTGTCGTCGTGAATACGGGGCGCGAAGGCGGTCAGGAAGTCGATCACCTGCATCTTCACATACTCGGGGGCCCGCGCCCCTGGACTAAGCGTGCGGCACCTGCCGCCTAAGGGAGTAAGTTATGGGCACCTTCAGTATCTGGCATTGGCTGATCGTTCTGGTCATCATTGCACTGATTTTCGGAACCAAGAAACTTCGCAACGTCGGTGAAGACCTCGGCGGGGCCGTGCGCGGCTTCAAGAAGGGCATGGCAGACGCTCAGGATGAAAAGAAGCCTGAGGCGGTGACCCAGCGCACCAGCAGCGAAGAAACCATCGACATTCAAGCCAAAGAAAAGACTGACGCCTGACCATGTTCGACGTCAGCTTCACCGAACTCATGCTGATCGGCGTTGTGGCGCTGGTCGTCATCGGGCCTGAGCGGCTGCCCAAAGTCGCCAGGACGGTGGGGCATTTGCTCGGCCGTGCCCAGCGCTACGTTTCCGATGTGAAAAGTGACATCCAGCGGGAAATCGACCTGGATGAAATGAACAAGCTGAAAAAGCAGATGGACGAGGCCGCCCATTCGCTCCAGGCTTCAATGCGCGAAACGTCTGAAAGTTTCCAAAAGCCGCTGTCCGATGCGCGCAAAAGCCTGGAAGAGGCTTCAGCGTCTGTCGAAGGGCTGGTTGAACAGGCGCGTCAGGAAGTCGATTCGTCTCCAGCAACCTCCGCTGCGAACGCCGAACCGGGTTCAACCGCCCCGGCAACGTCTGCCGCTTCAGAAACTACGCCCGCTACAGAAGCGGCCGCCATTCAGAACGCCACTGCTGATGCAGCGCCGGTAACGGCGGAAGACTCGGGTACGCGCAAGTGACACAAGAAGCACCGCAGCAAGAAGAAACGTTCATGTCGCACCTGGTGGAGCTGCGCTCCCGCCTGCTCAGGGCGGTAGCCGCAGTGCTCGCCGTTTTTGTCGTTCTCTTCATCTACCCGGGGCCGTCGGCCATATACGACGTGCTTGCTCAGCCCATGCTGGCCTCGCTCCCTCAGGGCACGCGCATGATCGCCACGGGCGTCATCACGCCCTTTATGGTTCCGGTCAAGGTCACCCTGCTCGCAGCGTTTCTTATCTCCCTGCCCTACGTTCTGTACCAAGCCTGGGCCTTTGTCGCGCCTGGTCTGTATGCCCACGAAAAGAAGCTGGCTCTGCCGCTCATTGCCTCGAGTACCGCACTTTTCATGGCCGGCATGGCCTTCTGCTACTTCGTGGTGTTTCGCACGGTATTTCATTTCATCGCCGGGTTCGCACCGGAATCCATTACACCGGCCCCAGACATCGAGGCCTACCTGAACTTCGTCATGACGATGTTCCTGGCCTTTGGCGTGACCTTTGAAGTGCCGGTGGCGGTGGTGCTGCTGGCCAGCACCGGCGTGGTGGACGTCAAGAAACTGCGCGAGATCCGTGGCTACGTGATCGTCGGCGCCTTTATCATCGCCGCTGTCGTCACCCCGCCTGATGTGCTCAGCCAGTTC
The DNA here is from genome assembly GCA_029267315.1 of Alcaligenaceae bacterium. GTDB lineage: Bacteria > Pseudomonadota > Gammaproteobacteria > Burkholderiales > Burkholderiaceae_B > Yanghanlia. Next base: position 2,852 of record JAJUJD010000170.1, on the reverse strand, counting down.
ATGCTTGCCGTGCCGCTTTGCCTACTTTACGAAGTTGGCATCCTGCTATCGGCATCCATTGTGCGCAAGCGCAAGCAGGAAGAAGAGGCAACAAGCGAAGAACGCAGTCCGGAAGAAGTGCGCGGCGAAAACTAACTGCCCGGCTTCGCATTCTGAGTGTTTCTGGAAACAATCAGCGCCGGCGCATCGCCGCCGGCCGTTCCCCCACTTCAACTTCGGTCCGGAATTGCCGGCCCTCGCGCAACACCGTCAATTCAACGTTTGTTCCCGGCTTTTCAGGCGCAATCGCGTTCAAAAAACCGATGGAATCGGGGATGACCTCATTTTGCAATCTGAGGATTATGTCCCCCACGCGCAGGCCGGCCCTATGCGCAGGTCCGCCTCGCAAGACCCCTGCCACGATCACACCGTGCTGGCTTTCCAGGCCAAAGGCTCGCATAAGCTCGGGGGAAATATCCTGCGGTTCTATCCCCAGCCAGCCGCGAGTCACCTTGCCACGTTCGATGATCTCTCCCAAGATACGCTCCGCCGTCTTGGCTGGAATGGCGAAGCCTATTCCCAGTGAGCCGCCCGTTTCAGAATAAATGGCGGTATTGATACCCACCAGCCGGCCTTGCGCGTCCACCAGAGCGCCCCCTGAGTTGCCGGGATTTATCGCCGCATCTGTCTGAATGAAGTTCTCATAAATATTGATGCCCAGGCGGTTGCGCCCCAAGGCGGACACAATGCCCAAGGTGGTCGTCTGCCCGACCCCGAATGGGTTGCCAATGGCCAGCACCACATCGCCCACGCGCAGCGATTCATCTGCGTCGAAGGAAATCGCCTGCAGCTTTTGCAAGCCAACCTTTAGCACGGCAAGGTCGGTTTCCGGGTCGGCGCCCACCACTCGCGCGTCTGTCTCACGGCCGTCCGCCAGCGCGACGCGAATTGAGTCTGCCGCCTCGACCACGTGGTAGTTTGTAAGAATGTAGCCATCGTTTCGGACGATCACGCCGGAACCCAGGCTGCCCGACTGACGACGCTGGGTGAGACCCGGCAGCCCCCGGAACAAGCGGTTAAGCTCGGGGTCCGATGGCAGAGGAATCAAGGGCACCTCAACGGCCTTGGTCGTATAGATATTCACCACAGCTGGTGCCGCCTTCGCTACCGCATCGGCATAAGACGCCGATGGGGCCTGGTTCGGGCCACTCACAGCCACCTGCTGGGCCGGTGCAGGCGCCGGCGCCCCATTGCGCAGCCAGTCCGGTCGCAAGGTGGTTACGATGAATAAAATACCCAGGCATACGGTAACGGTCTGGGCAAAGACCAACCACAAACGATGCATAGACGCGAGGAATAAAAAGATGAACCAGGTTTCTACACGGCAGCTTGCCGACTGGCTCGACAGCACGCTGCAGACCCAGCGTTTCAAAGACTATTGCCCGAATGGCCTTCAGGTAGAGGGCCGGGACACTATCCGCCATATTATTACCGGAGTCACGGCTTCTCAGGCGCTGCTTGATGCCGCAGTGCAACAGAATGCCGACGCTATCCTGGTTCATCACGGCTGGTTCTGGAAGAACGAAAGCCCTGTACTGCGCGGCACAAAGCGGCAGCGCATTGCCACCGCCCTGCGTCACGAACTTAATGTTTTCGGCTTCCACCTACCCTTGGATGCCCATCCGGAACTGGGCAACAACGCTCAGCTCGCCCTGCGCTTCGGTTTCGAACCCGATCGCAATGCGGACGGTAGCCCAGTCAATTTTGGCCCGTATGACCTGGTGTGGCGCGGCCGCTGCGAGCCGTGTTCCCTACAGACGTTGGGTGAACGCGTGGGGCGCGCTCTGGGGCGAGTGCCGCTGGTTCTGGGCGACCCCACGCGGGAAATCCGTACAGTGGCATGGTGTTCCGGCGGCGCGCAGGACATGATGGAAGCAGCCATCCAGGCTGGAGTTGATGCCTACATCACGGGCGAAGCCTCGGAACCCAATTTCCACCTGGCCAATGAAACGGGCACCGCTTTCATCGCTGGTGGCCATCACGCCACCGAACGATACGGCATCAAGGCTCTGGGCGAAGCCGTAGCCAAGGAATTCGGCATCCGCGTCGATTTCCTCGACTTGGACAACCCTATCTGAACCCGCAGGGCACAGCGCGCCCTTGCAGGGCAACACTAGGGCTTTCAAACTCAGCTGGAAACCGGTACGGCCAGGGCCGCAGGCCCGGACGGCAAAAGGCGGACATTGCGCCCGCCTTTTGTGTGTGCCGTCTCAGCTTGCCCTGGCTATCACGGCTTTTTCAGAAGATCGCGAATTTCCCGCAGTAGCGCGACGTCCTCGGGCGGAGGAGTGGGCGCTGCTGGTTCTTCCGCTTTTTCCCGCTCAATGCTGCGGCGCGCCGCATTCACTGCCTTGACCAGGCAGAAGACCACAAATGCGAGCAGAATAAAGTTGATAAGAATGGTCAGGAAGTTGCCCCATGACAACACTACAGCGCCCGCTGCAGTCAGGGCTTCGTGGGTCTGCGGGCCGGTGTAGCCTTCCGGTAGTCGCAAAACCCAGTACTGATTCGTAAAGTCGACTTCTCCTCCGACGATGAATGCCACCAGGGGCATGATGACGTCTGCCACGAGAGAATCGATGATCTTGCTGAAAGCGGCGCCAATAATGACACCGACCGCCAGATCGATCATGTTTCCCCTGACGGCGAATTCCTTGAATTCGCTAAAAAAACCTCGCACTTTACTCACGGCTTGCTCCCTACGCGTTTCACCCCTATATCGGGCAGACGCTATAATACGCGGTTGATACGTAACGTACATAGCAACAAAATGCGAACGGTATGCCTGGAATCCGGGCATGAACAAGGATACT
>JAJUJD010000109.1 GCA_029267315.1 Alcaligenaceae bacterium | reverse complement strand
CGTACTACACTAGGTCAAAGCGACGCAAACTACATTTTCAATGGAGCGACGTCTATGCAAGCCAGTCAATCAGGCCAATTCCATATCCGTAAGGTGGCCGTATGCGGGGCGGGAGTCATGGGGGCGCAAATTGCCGCTCATTGCGTCAACGCCGGCGTGCCGGTGGTGCTGTTCGATCTGCCCGCCAAACAGGGAGACCCCAGCGGCAATGTGCTCAAGGCCATTGCCCAGCTTCGCAAGGCAAAGCCGGCGCCGCTGGGTACGCCAGAGCTTGCCGACCTGATCACGGCAGCCAATTACCAGACCGACCTGCATCGTCTGGCCGAGTGTGACCTGGTCATTGAAGCGATAGCCGAGCGCATGGACTGGAAGCTTGATCTTTACAAGCAGCTGGCACCAGCCATCAAGCCGGGTGCCATCGTGGCCAGCAACACGTCGGGCCTGTCGATTACCCGGTTGGCCCAGGCCTTGCCCGAGTCTCTGCGTGCCCGCTTTTGCGGGGTGCATTTTTTCAATCCGCCGCGCTATATGCCGTTGGTCGAGCTGATTCCCACCGTTGATACGCAGCCGGCCTTGCTGGATGCGCTGGAAACTTTTCTTACCACCGGTTTGGGCAAGGCAGTGGTACGTGCCAAAGACACGCCCAACTTCATTGGCAATCGCATCGGTGTCTTTGGCATGTTGTCGGTGTTTTCACAGGCCCGGAAGTTCGGGCTCAGCTATGAACAGGTCGATGAACTGACCGGTGCGCGGCTGGGCCGGGCCAAGTCGGGCACCTTCCGCACTGCTGACGTGGTGGGCCTGGACACCCTGGCGCATGTAATTCGCACGATGTGGGACCAGCTTCCCAACGACCCCTTTCACCAGGTGTTTGCCATGCCGCCGGTTGTCGAGGCGCTGATCGAAAAGGGTGCCCTAGGGCAGAAAACCGGCGCCGGCTTCTACCGCAAGGACGGCAAGACAATTTTGCGGCTGGACCCCGAGAAGGGCGAATACGTGCCGGCCGATGCACAGATAGACGAAAGCGTGGCCGCATTGCTTGCCGAGCGGGATCCCGCCAAGCGTCTGCGCGGGCTGCGTGAATCGCAGCATCCACAGGCGCAGTTTGTGTGGTCGCTGCTGCGTGACATGTTCCACTACAGCGCCTTCCATCTGGCTGAAATAGCCGACACCGCCCGCCAGATCGACCAGGCAATGATCTGGGGCTTCGGCCACCAGCAGGGGCCGTTCGAAATCTGGCAGGCAGCAGGTTGGCGTGATGTGGCGGAGTGGATCGCCGACGACATCAAGCAAGGCAAGGCACTGTCCAGCGCACCCTTGCCCGATTGGGTCTTCAATGGGCCGGTTAACGAGGCGCAGGGCGTGCATACTGCCAAGGGGTCGTGGAATCCCACTGCCCAGGCTTTTCAGCCGCGCACCGGACTGCCGGTGTACCAGCGGCAAGTCGGCGCCCCGCGGCTTGTTGGCGAATCATCCGACCTCGATGCCCAAACCGTATACGAAGACGACGCCGTCCGGTGCTGGACACTACCCGCACCGCACCCTTCAGATGTGCTGATCGTTTCCTTCAAGACCAAGATGCACACACTGAGCCCCGACGTGTTGAAAGGAGTTCAACACGCCGTGGATATTGCCGAAGGCTCGTTCAGTGCGCTGGTGATCGGTCAGCTTGCTGACCCGTTTTCGGCGGGTGCCGACCTGAAGTCCATGCTGCCGCTGTTTGAGTCGGGGGGGCCGGGCGCCGTCGAGCCCATAGAACGTGCCATGCAGGACATGGTGCTGCGTTTGCGCTACGCGCAAGTGCCTGTGGTGGCGGCGCTGGCAGGCATGGCGTTAGGTGGAGGCTGTGAATTGGCCTTGCACTGTGCACGTCGGGTCGCCCATTTTGAAACCTATCTGGGCCTGGTGGAAGCCGGTTTGGGGCTGGTGCCCGGCGCCGGCGGCCTGACCTGGAGCGCGCGACGGGCTGCAGAGCTTCAGGCCCTGGGCGCACCTGATGCACCGCTGCTCGCGTATCTAAAGCGCTTCGCATTCCCCATTGCCCAAGCCACCGTGACAACGTCGGCCCTGCACGCGAGGCAGATCGGCTACCTGCTTCCTTCCGACCCTGTTGTGATGAACCGTCACGAACTGCTGTACGTAGCGGTGCGTGAAGCCCACGCCATGGCCGAGGCCGGCTGGCGTCCGCCGATGCCCAGCTTATTTCCGGTGGCCGGCCGGGACGGCATTGCGACACTGAAAGGGCAACTGGTAAATATGTTGGTGGGTGGATTTATTTCTGAACACGACTTTCACGTGGCAGCCACGATTGCACACGTGATGTGCGGCGGTGATCTTGACCCTGGCGAGCGCGTGGACGAGGAATGGATGCTGGCGCGCGAGCGTGAAGCCTTCCTGGGCCTGCTCGCCCACCCCAAGACACAGGAACGCATCATGGGTTTCGTCAAGACCGGCAAGCCGGTGCGCAACTAGGCAGATCGCCTTTCGCATCACAGTCGAAATACCCATCACGGAGACGACACATGACCACATTGCAACAGGCGTATATTGTTGCCGCCACCCGCAGCCCCATTGGAAAAGCGCCGCGCGGAACACTTTCCCGTTATCGTCCTGACGATCTGCTGGCCGAAGTGCTCAAGGGATTATTGGCGCAGACGCCAAACCTTGATCCGGCCGCGGTAGAGGATGTAATCGTGGGTTGCGCCATTCCCGAAGGCCCGCAGGGGTTCAACGTAGCGCGGCTGGGTGTTCTGTTGGCCGGCCTGCCTGATACCGTGCCGGGCGTCACGGTCAACCGATTCTGTGCGTCCGGCCTTACCGCACTGGCCATGGCGGCAGACCGAATCCGGGTCGGCGAGGCCGATGTCATGATTGCGGCCGGCACCGAGTCCATGAGTCAGGTGCCGATCATTGGCGTCAACACCACATTCAGCCCGCGCATCTTCGAGCACGACGAGAACCTGGGCATCGCCTATGGCATGGGTCAGACTGCCGAGCAGGTGGCCGAACAGTGGAAAGTGTCGCGCGAAGACCAGGACGCTTTTGCATTGCAATCTCATCAGCGTGCCTTGGCCGCACAACAGGCGGGCGAGTTCAACGACGAGATTCTTCCCATCCAGGTCACTCGCCGCACGCCCAATCTGGCGTCGGACGAGGTGCAGGAAACCCGCAAGAACATGTCGCTGGATGAAGGTCCGCGCCCCGACACCAGCCTCGAGGCGCTGGCCAGGCTCAAGCCGGTATTTGCTGCAAGGGGCAGTGTTACGGCGGGAAACAGCTCTCAGATGTCTGACGGTGCCGGTGCGCTGCTGGTGGTCTCGGAACGCGCGCTCAAGGCCCATAACCTGACCCCTCTGGCGCGGTTCGTATCTTTTGCGGTGCGCGGCGTGCCCCCGGCAATCATGGGAATCGGGCCCAAGTTTGCAATTCCCGAAGTGCTGCAGCGGGCAGGCCTGACCCTGGACAAGATTGGCTGGATTGAACTGAACGAAGCGTTCGCCGCTCAGGCCCTGGCTGTCATTCGTGATCTCAACCTCAACCCCGAGGTGGTCAACCCGATGGGCGGCGCTATCGCACTGGGCCATCCGCTGGGTGCCACGGGTGCCATTCGCTCGGCCACCGTTGTGCATGCCATGCAGCGGCACAAGCTGGATTATGGAATGGTGACGATGTGCGTGGGGACAGGCATGGGGGCGGCGGGAATTTTCGAGCGCGTATCCTAGATTCGAATCGTGAACTGGCAATGACGTCCGGAAATCGGGCTGGCTTTACTGAAAGCGGGTTGGCCTTCTATTGGCCGCTGTCTGATTCGCGAACCGCGGCGACGAGGTCGTCTGGATGTACCATCAGCTCACGTACCTGCAGCAAGGTCTGATACTGGTTAAGAACCGGGCGCCAATTGGGCGAATGCAATAGTTCGCGCCAAACAGGTTCAAGCGCTTGCAGGGTCGACACGTTTTGCGAAGAGTGTGCGAATTCTGCATTTGCGTTTCCACCTGCCGGCCGGTTTTGCAATCGGCTCGCAAATTCCACGCTTGCCGGCGCCGATAAAAGTTGCATCCGGCTGGCGGCGTTTAATAAGCGCGGTGTTCCTTCTGCAGTTTCGTCGCAGCAATACATCACGGTCTTCTTGAGACGTGCCTCGTCAGTACCTAAAGATGCAAGCGACGAGCCGCTGATGCGCAGCGTGCCTTCTCGCGATGAAAACGCGTACGTGGTGCTGCTGGAGGCCTCCGCCAGAACCTCCAGGCCCCGTAGCAGGCGAGGAAAGTCTTTTGTGGCGGCATCTGCCGATGCCTTGGCCTCGACAAGCAGGCAAACGTCCCACACCGAGCCATCACCCTGTGAAGCGTCGCTGCTGTAGAGCAGCACCGCGTCCCATTCTCCTTTGCCTCGCCGGGTGTCCGCAAGCAGTGCGGACGGCACCCGCAGCGACGTGACAACGCGATATTGGGCGCCCTGGTCTGTCAGTTCGCGATTCAACTTGTCGGCAAGCGCTTGCAGGGCCTGCGCAGCCAGGGCTTCGGTTCGCGCCCCGCGCTTTTTTGATTCCGCTCCCAGCTCACTGGCATCGGTGCTTCCCGAACGCGGGCCCGATTGCCGGCGTAGTGTCTGGTATTGCTGCACGACTTCGCAGGAATCCAGTTCACTCATCCGGCGCAGCTCGGACAGGGCGGGTTCGTTGATCAGCCGACGCAGGTTTCTCCGGATGAGTTCGACAGCGTCATCCGCAGAACGGTGTTCAGCCTCCAGCCACGACAGAAACTGTTGGGCCAGCCTGGCAAGTGTCTCCCATTGCAGTTCGTTCGACGCATCATGGATTTCACCCAGGGCGGCAGCCAGTTTCGTCGTGGACGCCCGTTGCTGACGGGCAGGGTGAGCCATGGCATTGACGATTGTGCGCACCGTCCGATTGTTTTGTTCGCTTCTGGCGGACAGCGCAGCGTATTCCTTGACCAGTGCTGACTGATGGCGAAGCAATAATGCCTGGAAGACGGGATCGGGTGGTGACCCGTTGAGCGACTCGCTGATCAGCCCGGATAAGGAAGCAAGGAATTCCGACTTCGTTGAGTCAGCGGGTTCCGCGCCAGCAGCAAGCTGGGCGCGTGCGGACTCAATCGACAACGCCAGTCTCGTGGCGGCCCTGTTGTTATTGGCGGCTTCCATCGAATGCAGCGGCTCCAGCTGGTACCTGTGAGCGACTGCATCAAGAACCTGATCCAAAGGGTGAGGGTGTCTTCGATTGGACAAAACGGTGGTGCTGAGCGGCGGGTCTGACAAGATCGTTGCAAGCTGAGGAAATGCTAGCCCGAAACGGCGTGCGAGGACAGGTCAGAAACTCGACACGAACGTATTTGGCAGGTTACTACACGATCCGGGTGGCCCGGCGGCCTGCCATATCGAGCGAATCGGGCATCATTGTGCCTGTCTCCTTCAACAAGGTCATGTTGTCTGAGTTTTGGAACAAGAACTGTGACCCGTGAGCTCTCCAAGTAAAATCATTCGTTTTCGACCCAGGAAGGCATGGTGACAGAACTGCCGCGGCGGACGAGCTTCAGTGGACCAGCGCTCGTGCGTTTACTTTCCCGTATTACGCAGGTCGAGGTAGCCGAGCCGGCTCAGTCGCCGGCAGCGCGCCTGGATCAGTGGTTGGGCTGGACCGAATCGATTCTGCTGTCCAAGGTGCTGAACGCACCCGCGCCCACGGCGGCCACCAAGACGCCGGCGAGTGCGGCGGCCAGTGCCGACGGTGTGGACAAGGTCGAAGTGGCACGCGCCGAGTACGCGCAGCTGCGCGATACGCTTGAACAGGCGATCTTTGCGGCCGCCGCGCCGCCCCAACCATTGCCTGCCGCTCAGCGCAGGCAGCTGCGGGCCGGGGCGGCCCTGGAGCCAGAGCTGGATGTTCAGGCCTACCGTCGACGCTACACGATGCTGCAGCAGAAAATGCAGGACAGCATTGCCGCGCTGCGCGGCCGTCTCAGAAGTGTTCTGGTGGCGGCATCGCCCGACATGGCGCGCCTGGCGGCGGTGGATGCGGCCATGGAGCAGGCCTTGGGCGACCGCGAGACAAGTGTGCTGGCAGGCTTGCCGGGGCTGCTGGAAGAACATTTCGAGCGCCTGCCTCAAAAAGGGCGCACCGACGCATTCCTTCGTGAATTAAGCCAGATCATGAAGGAAGAATTGGAGCTGCGGTTGCAGCCTGTTCAGGGGCTGCTTTCTGCAATCTCTACCTCACAAAACTACCTATGAACCGAATTCTTTATTTTCTAGCGTTTATTGCCGGCCTGGCAGTCGTGGCCTGGGTGGGAGCAGGGTACATTGCCTCGAACCCGCTGGCGTTGGCCTTTACAGGCTTGATTGCCGTGGTCTACGTGACAGGTGCGTTCGAGCTGCAACGCTACGGGCAGGCCACCCAAACGCTGGATAAGGCATTGGATGGGCTTTCCCAGACACCACCAAGCCTCTCACAATGGATTGCAACCATCGATCCGGCCCTTCAGGATGCTGTCCGCGCGCGGGTGGAAGGCGAACGCGTCGGCTTGCCCGGCCCCGCCCTGACCCCTTACCTGGTGGGTTTATTGGTATTGCTTGGGATGTTGGGTACGTTTTTGGGCATGGTGGCCACGCTGCGCGGCACCGGTGTGGCACTCGAAAACGCTACCGATCTGCAAGCCATTCGCGCCTCGCTGGCCGCGCCGATTACCGGACTCGGATTCGCGTTTGGCACGTCTGTGGCCGGTGTAGCCACTTCGGCGATGCTGGGTTTGTTATCCACGCTTTCCCGGCGTGACCGCGCGGCGGCCGTTCGGCGACTGGACGCTCAAGCCGCCGGCACCTTGCGCGTGTATTCGCAAGCCTACCAGCGCGAAGAAAGCCTGCGCCTGCTTCAAGAGCAGACACAGGCATTGCCGCTGGTGGTTGATCGTTTGCAGTCGCTGATTTCAGCTATAGAAACAAATAATCAGGTCTTGGGCGACAAGCTAATTGCCGGCCAAGAGGCGTTTCATGCAAAGAGCGACGCACGCCAGACCGCATTGGAACAACGTAGCGAAGCGCTGAACCAGCGTCTGGCTTCCGGCCACGAGATGCTGCTGGCCAAGAACGAAGCCACCCTTGCAACGCTCGAGCAACGCGCACACCAGCTGAACGAACGACTGACTGCGATGGCCGAAACCTCGTACCAGGGCCTGGCCACATCGTTGGATTCGTCGCTTCAATCGAGCCTCCAGAAGGCGACCCAGGCTGCCGGCGCTTCTATCGCACCTGTCGTAGAAGCCACACTGGCCGGCCTGGCCCAACAGAGCAAGGCGCTGCAAGATTCTGTGCGTGAATCCGTGCAGCAGCACTTGCAGCAGCTTGCCAAGAATCACGAAGCGTCAGCCGAGAAAGTGTCGAACCACTGGGCGGCGGCGCTTGATCAGCACAAGGCTACCAGCGAATCCCTGCTTCAAACGCAGCGCCAGGTAATCGAGTCGATGATTGCAGAGCAGCGCCAAGTCGCTGAATCCCTCATAGAAAAAACCGTCGCCTCGAATCAGGCTGTACTCAAAGCACAGCAAGAACTTGGAGCTGCACTTGTGCAAGAACAGCGCCAGGCCAATGAAGCCTTGGCGGGCGGCTTACGTAGTTCGCTGGATTCCTTCACCGGCACGTTCGAGGAACGCTCCGCCGCGCTGATCGAGAATATGACTTCGCAGGCCAGGAACGCCGCCATCTCCTTGCGTGAAGCATTGACCTCGCAAGACGCCGATCGTCTTACAGTATGGACACAAGCGCTTGAAGGTGTCACCGAAACCTTGCATTCTCAATGGCAGGAATCATCGGCACTTGCGGCCCAAAAACAAAAAGAAATCTGCGATGCGTTGGCCACTACCGCGCAAGAAATCGCCACGCACTCGCGCGAACATGCCAACAGCACCATTGCCGAGATTCAACGCCTGATAACCGCCGCGTCCGAAGCGCCCAAGCTGGCGGCCGAGGTGGTTGCCGAAGTGCGCGACAAGCTGTCCGACAGCATGGCACGCGACAACGCCATGCTCGAAGAACGTGGCCGCATGCTGGAAACCCTGGCAACCTTGCTCGACGCAGTGAACCATGCCTCCAACGAACAGCGCACGGCCGTTGACGCCTTGTTAGGCAATTCGTCGGAACTGCTCGAGCGTATCGAGGCCAAAGTTGCGACCCGGGTCGAAGCCGAGGCAGAAAAACTCGGCTCCATCGCGTCCAGTGTGGGCGGAAGCGCCGAAGAGATCACCCAGCTTGCCGACACATTCGGCCAAGCCGTCCAGTCGTTCAGCGAATCCAGCGCAACCCTGATGCAGCATCTGCAGCGGGTCGAAGATACCCTCGAAAAATCCATCGCCCGCAGCGACGAACAACTTGCCTACTACGTTGCCCAGGCCCGCGAAATCGTTGACCTCAGCCTGCTGTCCCAGAAACAGATACTCGAGCAATTGCAGCAGGTTCCGCGCGCCGACGGATCAAAAGGTATTGCCGCCACATGAGAGAAGACTTCGACTCCGGCGTCGACTCCACCACCCCCGTCTGGGCCGTCTTTGGCGACCTCATGTCCGTGTTGCTGGGCGCCTTCGTGCTTGTGCTGGTAGGCGTCATTGCCATGCAGCTTCAGCTTTCTAACCGGCTTGCCGAAGAAATACAGCAACGACAAGAAGAGACCGAAAGACGCCAGACCCTGGAGCAAGCCCTGGCACGACCTTTGGCAGAAGGTCGCGTCACCTTGGTGGACGGCCGTATAGGCATCAGCGGCAGCGTTCTCTTTGCCTTGAACTCTGCCGAACTTCAAGAAGAAGGCCGACAGGTTTTGTCATCACTGGTCGAGCCCTTGACCGACTACCTGTACGATGGCGACCAGGCACTGATGGTAAGCGGTTTCACCGACGACCAGCCCATTCACGGCGACAACCGTCGCTTCGCCGACAATTGGGAGCTTTCCGCCCAACGCGCCCTAACCGTCACACGCGCCCTGATCGACGCCGGCATTCCCTCGTCCAAAATATTCGCCGCCGCCTTCGGTTCCGAACAACCCATCAGCAGCAATACCGACGAAGCCGGCCGCGCCCGCAACCGCCGGGTCGAAATCTCCCCTGTTCCTTCGCCGTCCTTAACTCCCCCAACGTCCTTTCCAACTGCCGGGGCAACGCCAGAAGGGCAGGCACAAGCGCCTGATCAACCCGTTCGCCAGCCACATATTTCGTCTCGCCAATGACCACCCATCAGCCGCCCGACGACCAGCACGTGACGCCCCACGCGACTGCGCCCGATTCAACGGCGTCCGACGCACCGGTACCCGATTCACGGGAGTCCGGCGTATCGGCGCCCGACTCAACGGAGCCCGACGCACCGGCGCCCGACTCAAACTCCGTGGGCTTACTTCTGAAGCGCAAGCCCGGCGCTGCGGGCCCATTGGGCGAACTGTTGGACCACATCGCCAGGCAAGCCCCCGAAAAGTATCAAGGCACCACACCCGCCGAGCCGCCCGAGATCGAATACTTCCAAAAAACCTGGGAGCGCCTGAGCGTGGGTTTGCGACTTCAGCAGTCACACCAGCAGGTGCCCGAAAACGCAGGCCCGTTGAACTCTACCCAGTTGATTCACCGCGCCTTGCTGTTGATGCAAGACACCGCGCCCGAGTACTTGCGCCATTTCCTGGCGCACGTAGAAGCACTTTCCTGGATGGAACAGTTCAACGCCAACACCACCTCACCCGCCATCAGGCCGGGCTCCAAATCGGCAAGCAAGCCTTCCGCAAAATCGTCAGCCAAATCCGGCGCCAAGCCCGCCGCAAAGGTAAAAAAGAAATTCTCCCCAGCCAAAAAGTAGGCAAACAAGGTTTATTGCTGTAACCACAATCAACCCTAGGGGGCTGAGTGGCCGCCAGCTTCTTTAAAGAGCACTACCCTCATGCACCACCCCGCGCATGCAGACCTACCAGCCTTCGTGGCACGGAACATGTTTTGCCGGCCAGTCGGGCGGTTTGAGGGTGCGCCCTCCAATGTCCGGCAAAACATGTTCCGTGCCACGAAGGCTGGTAGGTCTGCATGCGCTGGGTGGTGCATGAGGGTAGTGCTCTTTAAAGAAGCTGGCGGCCACTCAGCCCCCTAGGGTTGATTGTGGTTACAGCAAT
>JAJUJD010000033.1 GCA_029267315.1 Alcaligenaceae bacterium | reverse complement strand
TCTCCAGCGTTTCAGAGCCGGTCCGGCCCGGTTTACCCGAAGGCAGGGTGAGGTCCAGCAGCTTGCGGTCGCCGAATAGCGACATGCTCTGAGTGGCTCCTAGAACGGCTGACCAGTCACTGCGAGCGTCGAGAATGAGGCGCGTGCGTTCTGTATAACCCTGTTGCTGGGCAGCTGTTCGCACAGCATCCTGCCCTTCAATCACCAGCAGGCTTTCGTCACCGCTTATGACATACAGAGGTGCCAGAGGAGTGGACGCCTGCTGCAGTTGACGCAACAGGGTGTCGAGGTCAAGACGGCGTCCCATCCTTCAGAAGACGCCGCCCGGTTTCAGCGTGGGCGCCCCCCAGCTCGTGTTGCCGGACGGTGTCGGGTCGTTGGAAACGGGTGCGATATCTTCGGGCACCTCGACGGCGGGCAACTGCTGAACGTTCTCAATCGCCTCGGCGACATCCGGTGCGCTCATCAGACGTACGACGCGGTCGACCATTGACTGCTGCATCTGCTGGAAGATGGACGTGATTTCACTCTGCTTGGCCTGTACGAGGGTATCGTCGTAGGGCAATTCACGTATGGCGCGCAGGGTGGTGGGTGCGATGATCTGGTGACCGGCTTTATCCACCAGTTGGAAAGTGAACTCCAGATTGAGTTCGTACTCTTCCACACGCCCTTCGGCATCAATGGAAAGCTCCCGCAAGCGCTCGTTATTGGCCAGCTGCAAGAGGCGAACCTCGGCCTGAGCGGGATCTTCAACAATACGCGTATTGGGCGAGGCGGCCATGATGGCTCGCCGAAGCGACGCACCAAAGGCCGAGTTCTGCGCAATGTTGGTGTAGAGCGTGTCGAATGGCATGGGCGTAGCCCCCTTCAGCCGGAAACCGCAGGCGGCCACTAGGACGCAGGTCGCCAACATGGCCAACAGCAGGCACCGTTGCACGCTGCGGTTCAGTTCTGGGATGAAGGGGGTATGAGCCATATGTTTATCCGACGACGTTGACGAGTTTGCCAGGCACAACGATCACGCGCTTGGCCGGGCGCCCTTCGAGGAAGCGTGCCACGGCCTCATGGGCAAGGGCCGCCTGCTCGATTTCAGCCTTGTCTGCCGAGCTGGGAACCTTGAGGGAACCGCGCAGCTTGCCATTGACCTGCAGCACGAACTCGATCTCGTCAGCAAGCAGAGCGGCTTCGTCCACCTGGGGCCAGGCGGCGTCGAGCAGGTCGCCGTCGCGTTCGGCGAAACCAAGGTCGCGCCACAGCTGCCAGGTAATGTGCGGCACGATGGGGTAGAGCACACGCAACAGAATGCTGGTGGTGTCGGCCAGCGCACGGGCAGCAACGTCGGAGTCGGGCAGCTTGGCCGCTTCCAGCACATTGAGCATTTTCATGCAGCTGGACACCACGGTGTTGTAATGAATGCGCTGGTAGTCGTAGTCGGCCTGGCGCAGCAGATTGTGGATTTCACGGCGCAGCGTACGTGAGGCTTCGTCGATATCGTCCCAACCCTTGTCGCCTTGGGCGATGCCGTGGCGGATGGCGTCCGCACGCGACTGCGCAAATGACCACACACGGCGCAGGTAACGGTGCGCACCGTCCACGCCGGAATCAGACCATTCAAGCGTTTGTTCGGGAGGGCTGGCGAACATTACGAACAGACGCGCGGTATCCGCACCCATGGTGTCGATCAGCGATTGCGGGTCGACACCATTGTTCTTGGACTTGGACATTGTGCCAATGCCGCCGTACTGAATTTCCGAACCGTCGGACTTCAGGCGTGCGCCGATGATGGCGCCCTTGGCATCGTAGACGTTGTCGACATCTTCGGGCCAAAAATACTCGATGCCGCCAACCGGGGTCTTTCTGTAGTAGATATGGTTGAGCACCATGCCCTGACACAGTAGCCGGGTGAACGGTTCGTCAAAGTTCACCAAGCCCAGGTCGCGCATCACGCGTGTCCAGAAACGGGCGTACAGCAAATGCATCACTGCATGTTCGATACCGCCGATGTACTGGTCCATGGGCATCCAGTAATCATTGCGGCCGTCGACCATGGCGTTGTCGTTGCCCGGCGAGGTATAGCGCATGAAATACCAGGACGAATCCACGAAGGTGTCCATGGTATCGGTTTCGCGCCGTGCGTCCTTTCCGCACTTCGGGCAGGAACACGACAGGAAGGCTTGGTCCTTGGCCAACGGGTTACCACTGCCATCGGGAATGTGGTGCTCCGGCAGAATGACCGGGAGGTCGGATTCCGGTACTGGTACAGGACCGCAGTCGGCGCAGTGAATGATGGGAATGGGTGTGCCCCAGTAGCGCTGACGGGAAATGCCCCAGTCGCGCAGGCGCCAGGTGGTTTGTTTCTCGCCGAGACCCATGGCGGCCAGGTCGGCGGCCACGGCGTCCACCGCCTCGGAGGTCGAAAGGCCGTCGTACTTGCCCGAATTTACAGTGCGGCCCGACTGCTTGTCGGCATACCATTCCTGCCAGGCCTCGGTGGAATATTCCTTGTCTTCCACACCGATTACCTGCTTGATGGGCAGACCGTACTTCTTGGCGAAAGCGAAGTCTCGCTCATCATGGGCGGGTACGCCCATCACGGCACCATCGCCATAGCTCATGAGCACGTAGTTGCCCACCCAAATTTCCACCGGTTCGCCCGTCAGCGGATGAGTGACGTGCAAACCTGTGGGCATGCCTTCCTTTTCGCGCGTGGCCAGTTCAGCCTCTGTGGTACCGCCCAGTTTGCAGGTTTCGATAAAGGCGGACAGTTCCGGATTGCCGACTGCCGCGTGAGTGGCCAGCGGATGTTCAGGCGCCACGGCACAGAAGGTCACACCCATGATGGTGTCAGCGCGCGTGGTGAAGACATACATGCGCCCGTCCTGAATGAGCTTGCCTTCGGAATCGCGGATGTCGTGGGTGAAGGCGAAACGGACCCCTTCGCTCTTGCCGATCCAGTTTTCCTGCATCAGGCGGACGCGCTCTGGCCAGCCTTCCAGCCCATTCTTCACATGCTCGAGCAGCTCGTCGGCGTAGTCAGTGATGCGCAGGTAGTAGCCGGGAATTTCGCGCTTTTCGACAAGCGCGCCGGAACGCCAGCCGCGACCGTCTATCACCTGCTCGTTGGCAAGCACGGTTTGGTCGACTGGGTCCCAGTTCACGACCTGCGTCTTGCGGTAGGCGATGCCCTTTTCCAGCATCTTGATGAACAGCCACTGGTTCCACTTGTAGTACTTGGGATCGCAAGCGCACATCTCGCGTGACCAGTCGATCGCCAGCCCCATCGCCTGCATTTGCTGCTTCATGTAGGCGATGTTGTCGTAGGTCCACTTTGCGGGGGGAACACCAGACTTCAGTGCGGCGTTCTCCGCAGGCATGCCGAAAGCGTCCCAGCCCATGGGCATGAGCACGTTATAGCCGCGCATGCGCAGCTGGCGGGTCATCATGTCATTGATCGTGTAGTTGCGCACGTGGCCCATGTGCAGCTTGCCGCTGGGGTAGGGCAGCATGGAGCAGGCATAGAACTTGGGCTTGGGTGTGCCATCAGCATTGACGGCATTTTCAGTGACACGATAGACGTCGCGAGCGGCCCAGTCGGCCTGGGCGATCTTTTCAACGTCGTTGGGACGGTATTCCAGCATGAGCGTGCGAATTCAGTAGGTTGCGCAAACCTGCCATTATAAGGGCCGGCAGACAATAGGGCTGCAGCGGGCAGGCCAAAAAAAAACCCGCCACCAGGGCGGGTCGGGAAACTACAGGTGTGCCTTCAAGGCAAGGACTGGCCGGGGCGTACCGCCTGACCTTGCCGATGCACCACCCGGCTGATTACTTCAGCTTGGTTTCCTTGTAGTCAACGTGCTTGCGAGCGACGGGATCAAATTTCTTGATCAGCATCTTCTCGGGCGTGTTGCGCTTGTTCTTGGTGGTGGTGTAGAAGTGACCCGTGCCGGCTGTGGATTCCAGCTTGATCTTTTCGCGGATGCCTTTTGCCATGATGTGCTCCTAGATTACGGTGGCGGGCCGATTAGGCCAATTCGCCACGGGCGCGCATGTCGGCCAGGACGGCGTCAATGCCGACCTTGTCGATGGTGCGCAGCGCCTGGGTGGAAACACGCAGGCGAACCCAGCGGTTTTCGCTCTCGACCCAGAAACGACGAGACTGCAGGTTAGGAAGGAAACGACGCTTGGTTTTGTTGTTGGCGTGCGAGACGTGGTTGCCCACCATCGGGCCCTTGCCGGTAACTTGGCATACACGTGCCATGGTTCACCCCTTGTTGAAATCTGTGTAAAGACAGCGATTCTACTATGAATCAGCAACCTGGGGCAAGAAGCTGGGGTGCAATTGCTACTGCGGCCGTTGGGGTTACGCCTCTTTATGCAGCTTGCTCCCCTACGCAATGCGGTCTCAAGCGCCTCGGTCTGCATGTATTATTGATGTCGCTTTATCCCCACGAGTCGAGTGTCTTACAACACTGTTCAATCAGGAGGTTGCCTTGAGTTCGATCTTGTCTGCAGTGGAATCAAAGCTTGCATCCCTGCCCTTGCCCGTTCGGCTCACACTGCCGGATGGTAACTCTGTAGGCGCCATGGATGCCGCAATTCACCTGACCGTACGTGACCCCCGCACGCTGACGCATCTGGCATCGGGACAGGTCGGTACGTTGGGTGAAGATTATGTTGAAGGCAAGTTCGAAGTAGAAGGTTCAATGCGCGACCTGATGCGGGTCGCCGCCGCCATCCTCCCCCAGTCACCCATCGATGCCGCCCGCTCAGGCATGTTTACCACGCTGATACGGCGATTGATGTCGGTCTGGCGCCACAGTATCGAACGCGACGCCAAGCAAATTCAGTTTCATTACGATCTGTCAGACGAATTTTATGCGCTCTGGCTCGACCCGCGCCGCGTCTATTCATGTGCATATTATCGGTCTGATGAAATGACCCTGGCCCAGGCCCAGGAAGCGAAGCTGGACCATATCTGTCGCAAATTGCGCCTGCGTGCCGGCGAACGTTTCCTGGATATCGGGGCGGGTTGGGGTGGGTTGCTACTTTGGGCTGCCGAACACTATGGCGTGGAGGCAACCGGCATCACGCTGTCGCGCAATCAGCACGCGCATGTCAACAGCCTCATCGAGCAGAAGGGCTTGAGCGGGCGCGTACGCATGGAGTTGCTGGATTACCGCAAGCTAGACGAAAGCCGCCCTTACGACAAGATTGCGTCGGTAGGCATGTTCGAACACGTCGGGCGGGCTCAATTGGTTGGCTATTTTTCCAAGCTGCGGCGCTTGCTGCGGCCCGGCGGGTTGATCATGAACCATGGCATTACCGCCGGCGGAGTGGACAACCACCAGTTAGGCGCAGGCATGGGCGACTTCATCGACAAATATATCTTCCCTGGGGGCGAACTCACCCACATCAGCCACGTGCTGCAAAGTCTGACGGAAGGCGGTCTGGAAGACCTCGACGTCGAAAACCTGCGCCCGCATTACGCACGCACGCTCTGGGCATGGAGCGATAGCCTCGAATCGCAGTTGGAGGCTGCCCGAGCCACACTGAAGAATGAGAATGGTGATCGCTCATTGCGGGCGTATCGCATGTATCTGGCCGGGTGTGCCATGGGTTTTGAGCACGGGTGGATAGCGCTGCATCAGGTTCTGGCGCAGCATCGCGAGGGCTGGAAGGGGGATGAGCTCTCCAACAAGAGTGAGCACGGATACCCCTGGCGACGAGACTATATCTATACTTCTTGACCGAATAGTGTTTAGGTGGTGAAGTTCATCATCCAATCATTTCGGTTCGCATCTTTTCGCTACTTCACGTAAAATGCGCCCCAGCTTCAAGACTGGGGCCGGCCATCGGTTGGCAACCTGTCCTCATGGGGTCGCTTTGCGTCCCCGCTCTTCATTGATGGCATCTTCGGCAATTCGCCGACCCTCCCGCCCCTCTTGAATTCCTGCGCGGCAACCGCTGCGCTCAGGCAACACAGAAGGAGGCTATATGTCGATCCAAGCAGCACCCCTCAACCTACAAACAGAACTGAAGGGGGGTAGCAAGCGGCACAGGCCGGCCCGTCTCGCCATGGCGGGCGTTTTGGCGGCGGCAGCCACGGCGCTGGCACCCGTGCAGGCCAGTGCGGCGGAAACCCCTCAGTGCGAACTTGACCGCCCCATGCGCTTTGCCGGTATGAACTGGGAAAGTAACTTGGTGCTGGTGGAAGTAGAGCGCCACATCGTCAAACACGCCTATGGCTGCGATTCCGAAGTCATGCCAGTCGAAACTTTGCCTGCTTTGGCGGCATTGACTCGGGGCGACCTGGACATCAACACCGAGGTCTGGCTCAACAGCGTGGCTGAACCGTGGGCCAAGGCGGAAGCCTCCGGCAATGTCAAACGCATTGGTGATATCTACATGGGTGGCGAGGCGTGGTTCATCCCGCGCTACACGGCCGAACGCCTGCCCGGGCTGAAGGCGGCAGCCGACCTGCCCAAGTTCAAGGATGAGTTCACCGACCCGGAAGAACCCTCCAAGGGCCGCTTCTACGGCTGCCCGGCGGGCTGGGGCTGTGAAGTAGTAAGCGGCAACTTGCACAAAGCGCTGGGCCTTGAAGACTCCTTCACGTATTTCTCGCCGGGTACGGGCGCCACACAGAAAGCAGCGCTGACGGCGGCGTACCAGCGTAAGGAGAACATCGTTTTCTATTACTGGTTCCCGACACCGCTGGTGGGCGCCATGGACTTGGTCCAGGTGGAATTGCCCGAGTACGACAAAGAGCTCCACGCCTGCCTGACTGATGTCAACTGTGCAGACCCGAAACCCACAGCCTACCCCGACAACCCTGTTTTCACAGCTGTCACAACCGAGTTCACCCAGAAAGCGCCGCAGCTCACCGAGTTTCTCTCCAAGGTCAGTGTGCCGCTACCGGTAATGAACCAGGCGATGGCACACATGGATGAAAACGAGCTTGAGCCGGAAGAGGTCGCCCAGTGGTTCCTTAAGAATCATGAGGACATCTGGACGCAGTGGTTGCCGGAAGCCGCGGCCCAACGCGTGAAAGCCAGCCTCTAATCGGAGCGCGGATAACGCATGTTTCCAGAATTGATCCCGCCACGGGCGCTACGCGCGCCCATCGACGCCTTTGTGGGCAATATCGTCAATGAGTACGCGGATCTGCTGCGTGCATTCAGCCAGCCTTTGCTTGACCTGTTGGTCTGGATGGACGCCGTTCTGCGGGGAGCGCCTTGGTGGTTGGTCATTCTGGCAGTGTCTGCTTTGGCCTGGTTGGCCGGCCGTCGCCTGGTTCTGCCTCTGGCGGTCGCTGCCATGATGTTCATGCTGGGTGTACTGGGGCTGTGGGATGCCTCCATGCAGACCTTGTCCATCATGATTGTGGCAGTAGCGCTTTCCGTGCTCATTGGGGTGCCCATGGGCATCCTCATGGCCAGTTTCAGGTGGTTGCGCAACATCATGCTGCCCGTGCTGGACGTTATGCAAACCATGCCCAGCTTCGTCTACCTGATCCCTGTGGTGATGCTGTTCAACCTGGGCAAGGTGGCGGCCATCATCGCTACAGTCATCTATGCCGTGCCGCCCGTCATCCGGCTGACAGACTTGGGTATCCGACTGGTAGACAGCGAAGTACTCGAGGCTTCACGGGCCTTCGGTGCCAACCGCTTCAAGCAACTGTTCGGTGTGCAGCTGCCGCTGGCGCTGCCCAACATCATGGCCGGCATCAACCAGACAACAATGATGGCGCTGGCTATGGTGGTCATTGCCTCGATGATCGGGGTACGCGGACTGGGCTACGAAGTGCTGCAGGGCATCAATCGTCTGCAGGTCGGGCGCGGCCTGCTGGCAGGCATTGGCATCGTCATATTGGCCATAGTCTTTGATCGCATCACCCAGGCGCTGGGCCGCCGTTATCAGCACAAGGAATCCTGACATGGCCAAGATCGAAGTTCAGGGTATATACAAAATCTTCGGGCCCCGGCCGCAGCAGTGGCTGGAAGCTGCTCGCCGCGGCATCAGCCGGGACGAGCTCCTGCAGCGCAGCCGCCATACCTTGGGCCTCCGGGATATCTCCCTGTCCATAGAAGAGGGCAGCATTCATGTGATCATGGGGCTATCCGGTTCCGGGAAGTCCACACTCATCCGCCACTTCAATCGCCTGATCGAACCAACGGCAGGCACGATTCGCGTCGACGACGTCGACGTCATGGCCCTGGGTGCACGCGAACTGGAGCGGTTTCGGCAACAGAAGATGAGCATGGTCTTCCAGCGGTTTGGCCTGTTCCCCCATCGCAGTGTGCTGGACAACATTGCCTATGGGCTTAAGGTGCAAGGAATTACTCGCAAGGAGCGCGAACGCCGTGCCATGCACTGGCTGGAAGTGGTGGGGCTTGCTGGCTACGACAAGCAATATCCGCATCAACTTTCTGGCGGCATGCAGCAGCGTGTGGGTCTGGCCCGGGCACTGGCGACCGATGCCGAGATCTTGCTCATGGATGAAGCCTTCTCGGCGCTGGACCCTCTCATCCGCCGGGAAATGCAGGATCAACTGCTGCAGCTGCAGTCCCAGCTGAACAGGACCATCGTGTTTATTACCCACGACCTCGATGAAGCCCTGCGCCTGGGCAACCGTATCGCTATTTTGAAGGACGGTGAACTGGTACAGGAAGGAACGCCGGAAGACATTCTGCTCGCACCCGCCGACGACTATGTCCAGGCATTCCTGCAAGACGTCAACCGTAGCAAGGTGCTCAATGCAGCCCACGCCTGCAACCGGCCGGCCCTTTCGCTAACCACGCGCACGCATCCGGTTCATGGTGTGGACCTAATGGCCAAACAAGGGCTGAAATTCAGTCCGGTGCTCGATGGAAAGCGCTTGTATGGTGTCTTGACCCGCGAGGCAGCCGAACGCGCTTTGCGGGAAGGGGCCCGGGATATTTCGCGCTACGTGGAGAACATGGCCACTGTGCCAGCCAGCGCGGGGCTGGACGAAGTGCTGGGTCGTCTGTTGCGCAGCACGGAACCCCTCGCGGTCACTGGCCTGGATGATGAATTCCTGGGTGTACTTTCACGCAGCAAAGTCGTGGAGCTGATCCGGCCGGCCTTGCTTGAGAGCGAAGGTGATGGCCAACCGTTTGGTGAGCGCGACGACGACACAACCGGAAGTACGTCCGCGCAGCGCAGCGCAGCGTGAGATTTATAGGAATGGGCCGTTCAGTGCTGCATGGCTGGCCGCTTTCTGAGTTCCCAGGCGTAGCGGCAGAAAAGCAGGCTGGCAGATAACAGAAGACCGACTGTTGACATTAACCACAGTGTCGTGGTGCCCAGGGGAGCTCCGGGCAGGACAGCCTGTATGGGGGCGGCCAGTATGTCGCGGCCCGGGCCGAAACCTAGCCACCAGCCGCCCGCCAGCCCGACGCCTGTGAGTGCGACCACCTGCAAGAGCAGGGGCACGATAGCGACTTTGTAGGCGCGCAGCAGGTAGCAAGCGATGCATTGCAAGGCATCGCTTACGTGAAAGAACGGTAGCAGCATGAGCAGCAGGGCGGCGGCAGCAATCACGTGGACGTCATCGGTATAGAGCTGCAGAAGGGCGTCTCGCCCCAGTATGATTAAACCAGCCGTAAACAGCGCGGCCCCCACAGCCAAGATGATTCCGGCGCGCCCATTGATGCGTGCCAGCGTGTGATCACGGGCTCCAATGGCCTGTGCCGTCGTTGCCGCCGTGGCAATGCCCAGAGCCATGGGAATCATGTAGCAAAGAGCCGCAATATTGGCCATGATCTGGTGGGCACCAGTGACATACATGCCGTCGCGGGCTGCGAGCAGTGCCATGAAGGTGAAGGCGCATACTTCGATCAAATAGGAGCCACCCATGGGAATACCCAGGCGCAGCAGTTCTGACTGCGCTCGCCAATCTGGCCGGCTGACTCTAGGTTGGAAGCGAGCATACCAGGGGTCGCGCAGCACTATCCACACACCGGCGATCAACATCAGCCAGGCTGTAATGGCCGTGGAAATGCCGGCCCCGGCCGCGCCCATGGCAGGCATGCCCAGCTTGCCGAACATAAGCACCCAATTGAAAAACAGCTTGAATGCCAATGAAGCGACATTGATGTTCATCACTGTGCGGGTTCGTGAAACCGCCGTGGCCAGGGCATAGATGGTACGGAAGGCAAGGGCGGCGGGCAGGGCAAACGTCAGAGCAAGCAGATACCTTCTCACGCCCTCCCGTACGGCGGGGTCCAGGTCGCCCGATACTCTGAGCCAAGCGTCCGGCTGAAGCAGGAAGACTGCGCCGACCAGGAAGAGCCCCGCGGAAAGCCACAAGCCCTGGCCCCAGAGCCGGCCCACTTCCTCATTACGCCCGGCACCGAAATGTTGAGCCAGTATGGGAATAAGCGCGTGCAGAACCCCCATCAGGCCGACGAACACGCTGACATAAATGGAAGTGGCCAGCGCCATGACTTGAAGGTCGAGTGCACCGGAGTGGCCGCCCATGGCGGTATCAATCACGCCAAAGGCGATTCCAGCCCACGATGCCACGAGCACCGGCCAGGCCTGCCCAGCAATCACCTTCATGCGTGTGAGCAAAGGCGGCTGAGGCTGCACTTTAGAATGCATCAACGCTTGACCTGAAGCAGGCGGAACATTTCATCGCGATCAGCAGGTCGGCGGCCCTGCCACAGTACCTGTGCAGAATCCGAAAACCCGACGCTGCCCTCGCGCACCGCCTTCTGCGTCGTTTGTTGCAGAATCAGGCGGCAATTCGAGTCGTAGCTGAACCGGATGTCGTTGAAGACCAGGAAGGAGGCGCGCTGGCCGACGCCCACGCCAAGCGCCCGCACGCAGTCGCTGGGAACTGTGTGCTGTTGCAGGGCGGCTGCCAATTCGCCCGACACCTGGCGATAGCTGCGAACATAATCCAGCACTGGCATCCACAGGGTGACGAGCAGCAACCACGTTGTAATCAGCCCGCCGGCCGATAGTACGGTGCCTCGCCACAAGGCGGCCGGCTTGTTGTGCAGACGCCAGCGAACCAGGGCCACCCAGGCCAGTGTGCCCACCAAGGCGATGAGCACGGATGGCCAGGACACATGAATGTCATAGCCCCGGGTAAGACGGGTAATGTTGTGGTGAATTTGCTCGGGCACCCCGGTGTGCAAGGCGAACCAACCCAACCACACTGTGGCGGCGGTCAGTGAAAAGCACATGACCGCGAACCAATCCAATGAGTTGACTACGGCCCGGCGCAGCGTGGGCAGGGCGAAGGCGGCCAGCACCGCGGAGGGCACGGCCATCAGGGCGTACTCCGGTTCGAAGACGTCCGCCAGGAAGAGCATGATGATCAGTGGCCAGGCCGTGAACATCAAAGGTACCCAGATATGGGGCGAGCTCAACCAGCTGCGCCACCTCCACAGGGCGAGCAGAGCGAACGGCCAGGTTGGCCATAGAAACCAAGGCAGGTCGCGCAAAAGGCTGAGCAGAACATCGGGCTGAGGAAGGCCGAACGATTGCGAATTCCAAAGTACCCAGTGCTGTGTCCAGAAGGGGGCAACCTTGCTTACCGGAATCCACCATGCCAAGCCTATGGCCAGTGCAATCACTGCGCTCAGAAGGAGCCATGCGCGCCGTGGCCACAGCGCTCCGTGGGGGTGGAAGGCAAAAACAGAGGCCAGCATGATGGGCAGGGCGCCTATCCAGCCACGAGTGAGGAAGGCGGCACCAAGCGCCAGGCCCAGGATAACGGCGCCGGACAGAGGCCGATCAATGCTGCGCGCAATGGCGAAGAAGGCCAGTGCCTGGAAGGCAATCAGCGCGGGCACTTCTGAAGTTTCGTGCATCCGCCATACGATGCCGACCGTGGCCAGTATCAGAAGCAGGGCCGCGTCGGCGATCATGCGCCCGTAATCGTTCACACTGGGTTCGCCGCCGAATGGGAGTTCCAGCGGCTGGGGTTCCGGTCGCCGTCCCAGCAGATAGCTGCCATACCAGACCGAGCTCACCAGAATGCCGAACCAGAGCAAATTAGGCAGGCGCGAGGCGATGATGGCCCCGTCATGGGCCGGGACGAAAAAGTCGAATAATGGCCCGAACAGCCATATGGAAAAAGCGCCTACCCAGGTGACCAGCGGGCCGTCCTGGGCATGGGCCAGCACCCCAATCTGCGGGGCGAGCAATGCCTGCCCGGAAGGGTCCGACAAAGCGCTGACCATCGTGGCAAGGCCCACCACGTCATCCGTTTTCCACGGGTCGCGAAAAAATAGGCCGGCCAGAATATAGATGGCGGTGATTAGCAGCAGGAAGGGCCTGGAAAGCTTGACGGTCGCCGTCTCGGTCAGGCGCGCTGGGGTGGAACGGGAATCCATCTTCTTATGGGCGATTCAAACGAGGTGGGCTGCTGCGGGTACCACAACAATAAGGTGTCTGGGCCGCAAACGCAGCGGCCACCCATTATAGGCACGGGCGCAAGGAAAGACGGCAGCCAGGGGGCAACAAAAAAGCAGCCCGAAGGCTGCTTCCTTGCTGACAGCGCTGAAGTGAATCAGGAGGCGCTGCGGGTACCCACCGTGCGTGCGAAACGGGCGCGGAACTTCTCGACGCGACCAGTTTCAACGATACGAGTCTGGGCGCCAGTGTAGAACGGGTGCGACTCAGAGGTGACGTCACACTTGAACAGGGGGTAGGTCTTGCCCTCGTGTTCGATGGTTTCGCGTGTGTTAACGGTCGAGCGGGTGATGATCTTCGTGCCGGTTTGCTGATCCAGGAACACCACTTCGCGGTATTCGGGGTGGATGCCTTCTTTCATGTTAATTCCTGTCGAGAATGTTTGGGTCGCCAGCCACAAGCACGCCTGGGCTTGGAACGAATCAAGCCGCACAATGCTTGCAGCAACGTATCCGTGGATAACTCTTAATTCTAGCGCGAGCGCCTTTCGCATACAAGCTGAAAACACGCCTGCGTCAAGCGCGAACGCCTTGAGTGTGGGCAACTGCCTACAGCATGCCTTGTTCTGCCAGGGACAGAGCGCCGCCGGGCGTGACGATAAGATGGTCGAGAAGGCGTATATCCACCAAGGCCAGTGCCTTGCGAAGGTGTTGCGTCAGGGCGAGATCCGCCTGGCTGGGTTCGGCCACACCGGAAGGATGATTATGCGCCAGAATGAGGGCAGCAGCATGATGGCGCAGGGCGGCTTTTACGACTTCGCGAGGGTATATCGACGCCTGGCTCAGCGTTCCGCGGGCCACTTCCTCGCAGATAATGAGGCGAAAGCGGGTGTCCAGATACAAGGCCACACAGTGTTCAATGTCGAGGTGACCGAGCAATGATATGCAATAGCGTTTCACGCGGGAGGGCTGATCCAGGGTTTCGCCCACGCGCAGTTCTTCTTCCAACGCACGGCGGCTCAATTCACTGATGGCCAGGATCTCGCAGGCCTTGGCCTGCCCCAGGCCGGGAAGTTTCAGAAGGGTGGCGGAATCTGCCGCAAGTAGGCCGCGCAGGCCCCCGCAATGCTGGATCAACCTGTGGCTCAGTTCCACGACGGAACAACCCTTGATACCAGTTCGCAGAATGATGGCCAGCAATTCGGCGGAGGTCAGCACCTGAGGGCCATGCGCCAAGAGGCGCTCGCGCGGTCGTTCGGAGACATTTGCGGCAGGGCTTAGGCTCATATTCATAAAGGCTCTAAAATACGGTGGTTCATCAAACCTTTACGGTGGCAGATTTTGACTTCCTCTTCCGATTCAGTGAACGCTTTTGTCCGTCCTGATTCCTACCTGACTCTCCACTATCGCATTGAGCTGGCCAGTGGCCCCGCAGCAGGTTCCGTCTTTGCGGATACCTTTACGGGCCGTCCCGGCACATTGCAGATGGGCGCCGGCCAGTGGGCTCCGGGCCTGGAAGCGGCCCTGGTCGGTCGTGCCGAGGGCGAGCGCTTCACCTTCGAAGTGCCGGCTGCCGATGCCTATGGCGAACGCAACCCAGAGCTGCTTCAATGGGTGGCACGCAGCATGATCGAGGCCGAAGCCTCAGATCCTGCCGAATTCACGCCGGGCGAGATCATCGAGTTCACGGCGCCCACCGGCGCGCGCTATTCCGGCGTACTTAAGGAACTTGAAGCCGATCGCGCCCTGTTCGATTTCAACCATCCGCTTGCCGGCATAGACCTGCGTGTGGAGGTTTCGCTGTTGGGGGTTCTCTGATGTCTACCGGTATTCCCGCCGAAAACGGCGCCGAAGTTCTGCTGGCTCAGCCGCGGGGTTTCTGTGCTGGGGTGGACCGCGCCATCGATATTGTCGAGCGTGCACTTGAGCTTTTCGGTGCGCCCATATATGTGCGTCACGAAATCGTTCACAACCGCTATGTCGTGAACGACCTTCGCGAAAAAGGCGCCATATTCATTGACGAATTGGACGAAGCACCGGAAGGGGCCACGGTCATCTTCTCTGCGCACGGGGTGTCCCGTGCCGTAAAGGATGAAGCTCAGCGCCGCGGTTTGCGGGTCTTCGACGCCACTTGCCCGCTAGTGACCAAGGTTCATGTCGAGGTCTCGCGCATGCGCGCAGCCGGGCGTGAAATCATCATGATCGGGCACAAGGGTCACCCTGAAGTGGAAGGCACGCTGGGTCAGGCCGAAGGCGGGATGTATCTGGTCGAGACCCCCGAAGACGTCGCCAGGCTGGAAGTGAAGGACCCATCCAACTTGGCGTTCGTCACGCAGACCACGCTGTCGGTTGACGACGCAGCGGAAGTGGCCAACGCATTGCGCCAACGCTTCCCCGGCATTACGGAGCCGCGCAAGAGCGATATCTGCTACGCCACGCAGAATCGACAGGACGCCGTGAAAGTAATGGCGCCACAATGCGATCTCGTTCTGGTCGTGGGCAGTGCCAACAGTTCCAACTCGAATCGTCTGCGCGAAGTGGCTGAACGCATGGGCGTTCAGGCTTACCTGGTGGACGGCCCCGAAATGATTGACCCGCAGTGGCTGGAAACCGCCAAGCGGGTTGGTGTGACGGCCGGTGCCTCGGCCCCCGACATCCTGGTCAGCCAGGTGATCACCCGGCTCAAGGAGCTGGGTGCCATTTCAGTCCGTACCATGGAAGGTGCACAGGAAAATGTTGCCTTCCCCCTGCCACGTGAATTGTCTCGCAAGCTTAAGGATGCCTCTTGATGAAGCTCTATGGCTATTTCCGCAGTTCCGCCGCCTACCGTGTGCGTATCGCACTGAATTTGAAGGGCCTCGATTATGAGCATGTTTCCGTCCACCTACTCAAGGATGGCGGGCAGCAGTTCTCGGAATCGTACAAGTCACTGAACCCGACTTCCCTGATACCCACGCTGGTGGATGGCGAACTGGCCATTGGCCAGTCCATGGCCATTCTGGAATACCTCGAAGAGACGCATCCTAAGCCCGCGCTTCTGCCGTCTGACGCTGCGGGGCGCGCACGCGTGCGGGCCATCGCCCAAACCATCGCCTGCGACATACACCCACTGAACAATCTGCGGGTCCTCAAGCATCTCAAGAACGGGATGGGTTTAGATGAAGAAACCAAGAATGATTGGTATCGACACTGGATAGACGTCGGCTTGAATTCCCTGGAAGCCATGCTCGCAAACAGCCCGGCGACGGGCCGTTATTGCCACGGCGATGAGGTCACCTTGGCGGATGTCGTCCTTGTGCCTCAGGTTTTCAACGCAAGGCGCTTTAACTGCGATCTTTCCACCATGCCGACTGTCACCCGCATCGCTGACACTTGTTCAGAACTGGATGCTTTCATTCTTGCGGAACCTGCCCGGCAACCGGACGCAGAAGCTTAAGTAAGTAATCATTCACCCTCCTGCCTGTCCAACGCCCATTCCCTCGAGATCTGAGGTCATTCATGAAGACAACTGCGGTCCTTGCCGGTTCCATTCTTGTTGCGGCAGCAGCCTATACCGGCGCGGCCTGGTACGTAGGTGCAGAAGCCGAGCACACAATTCGGGCCGCAGTTGAGCGCGCCAACCAGCGTATCGTCAAGACGATCGGGCCGGAAGTGGGTTCTGTCGGTGCAACCATTTCCATTGACGAATACCGGCGCGGCGTATTTTCTTCTGAAGCGCGCTATACCTTTGTGTTGCAAGACGGCGGCGAGCGCACGGAAGTCAGCCTGCACGACCACATGCAACATGGGCCATTTCCTTTCGGGTTGCTGAGCCAGGGTGTGCTGGCCCCACAGTTAGCCTGGAGCCGCAGCCAGTTGGTCGACACAGAGAGCGTCAAGCGCTGGTTTGATGCGGCGCGTGGCAGCATGCCACTGGAGGCCGAAACGCGTATTGGTTTCGGTGGGAAGGGCATGACGGAATGGCGGTTTGCTCCCTTGCAGTGGGTGGGTGATGGAGAGCAATTTGCCTTCAGCGGCGGCCAAGTAAGGGTGGATTTCAGCAATGATTTCCGCGACAGCGACGCCAAGGGACGCTTCGAGGCGATCACGCTCGGCGAGGGCGATGCGGAAACCGTTACTCTGAAGAATGTTGATATTCAGTCAAACACTCGAACGGCCGCGGATGATTCCGTCAAAGTCGACAGCGGCCTGACCATCGCCGCCCTCGTTGCCGACACAGGTGTTTCCGAACCGCTGGTGCTGGAAGGCGTTTCGGTCTCGCTCCAAAGTACTCAGAAGGAAGCGCTCCTGGATGCCGTCCTGCGCTATGACGTCAAACGCCTGCGGGTTGGCGAGGCAGACCTGGGCAGCATCACCATGGGCGGCGAGGTGGAACGCTTCAACTTCGAGGCCTTTTCGAACCTGATCACAGAGTACGACGCCATTGCTGCGGAGCACGGGGCCCAAGAGGGGGAAGATTTCGATCTTACCCCTGCGGACGAAACTCGTTTGCTGGCTCGTGTGGTTCCGATTTTGGCCTCCAGCCCCGAGTTTGCCCTGCAGCCCGTGAGCTGGCGCAATGAAGAAGGCGAGACATCCCTGAGTCTTAGCCTGGCCCTGCAGCCGATACCGGAAGGTGACACGCGTGCCCAGGAGGAAGCATTAGCCGACTCCCTGCGTGAAGTGCGCCTGGAAATTGCTTTGTCCCGTCCCATGCTTCTGCAAGCGATTTCGCGTGCCGCCGGTGGAGGCGAGGAAGGCCAAGAGTTCGCCATGTTCGCTGCGCTCATTCTGGATAGTTACATCGCGCAGCTGGAAGAACAAGGTTTGGTGCGTGTTGAAGACGAGCGCAGCGTCATGTCCGTGCTCTATCAGAACGGCGAGGTGAACCTAAATGGGCAAACAATGCCGGTGGATGAGTTCCTCTACCTCGTTAGTGCCTTCAGTCTGTAAGTGCAGAGCACGGCGCGGCTGCGCAGCCAATAAGGGAATCCGTTACTAGCCGAATCTGTCACTTCTTGTGATAATTTGTCGCCGCCCTTGACGGCGCGAATAACATAAGCAGGGTGGAGACATGGCTCAACGCAACACAGACAGTGGCGATATCAAGTCGGGGTGGTGGTCACGTAGCAGCTTGGCTGCACGGCTGTTCATCGTGACATCGCTTGCTACGGCCGTGGTCATGTTCAGTATCGCTGCCATCATGGGTTGGCAAAGCCTTCAGGTGGCGCGGGACACCGTCCACCGCGAAATGGCTGCATCCCTGCAGGGGGTAGACCGTTCCCTGCAACTTGCCTATTCCACTGCCCGCCAACGAGCCGAGCAACTCATCCCAGTACTGGAACGGGAACTTGGCGGTCGACCTTACCCCGACGGCAGCGCCGACGAAAATGGCGTGCCCCTGCTCATCGTCAACGACACCATCGTTAATGGGGATGTTGGGCACTTGCTGCGCATGAACGAGAACACAGGCGCTGACCCGGCCATTATCGTGAAGGCGCCTCAGGGCTGGGTCCGGGTAGCTACACTGCTGCGCGACGCCGAAGGCAATCTGCGTCTGGATAGCGTGGTCGATCCCGACGATCTGCTGGCGCGTACGTTGGATTCGGGCAAGCCATATGGCGGCCTGGTGCAGCGCAACGGGCGCTGGTATGCCATGAGCATTCTTCCCCTGGAAGACGACGCCGGCATCGTATACGGCGGCTTATCTGTGCGGATTGACGTCCACGAACAGGTAGTGAATGTTCTGGACATGGTCGCCAATACCCGTGTAGCCAAATATGGTTCATTTGGCTTGATCAGCGGTGGCGACACGGGCTCTGGTCAATCTGTGGCGGTGGGCGATGGCGCCAATCTTGGTCTGTCACCGGAGTCCGCGCTGGCTCTCCTTAACAGCAGCTTCCGATCTGACAGCGGCTTCGCTGAAGTCACGCCGGAAGGCGGCGAAGCCTATCTGGTAGCCTGGGATGCCATTGACAATTGGGACTGGGTTCTCTACGGCGCGGGCAAGAAATCCGATTTCATGGCGGCCAGCATGCGCGGCATCTTTACCCAAATGGGCATGATGTTGGTCGGTACGCTGCTGATTTCGCTGCTGACTGGATGGATCGCCGCGCGCACGCTTCGCCCTGTGCGCGACATTATGCAACGCATGGAACTGCTTGGCCGAGGCGACCTTACCGCGCGAATTCCTGGGGTGCCGAAGAACAGCCGTAATGAAATTCACGTGCTCTACGACAACCTGCGGCGCACACAAGCCAATCTGCAGCGCGCCATCAGCACGGTGCGAGCCAGCGTCGAGGAGATCAACACGGGTGCCGCCGAGATCGCTGCCGGCAATCTCGACCTTTCCAGCCGGACCGAAGAACAAGCCGCATCGCTTCAGCAGACTGCCGCCAGCATGGAGCAGCTGGCCGCCGTAGTCAGGCAGAATTCCGACAATGCCGGCCAGGCCAACGAATTGGCTACCAAAGCCGCTCAGGTCACGGAAGAGGGTGGACGGGCGGTGAATGGCGTGGTCGACAGCATGGAACGCATATCAGCCGGTTCCAGCAAGATCAGTGAAATCGTCAGCGTGATCGACGGCATCGCCTTCCAGACCAACATACTGGCTTTGAACGCTGCGGTGGAAGCCGCGCGGGCGGGGGAGCAGGGCAAGGGCTTCGCGGTCGTTGCCAGCGAAGTCCGCACGCTGGCGCAGCGCAGTGCGCAGGCCGCCAAGGAGATCAAGGGGCTCATAGAAGCCGCTTTGCAGGAGGTTCAGGCAGGAGAACAACAGGTTCAATCAGCCGGCGCCACCATGCGCGAACTGTTTGAGTCAGTTGGCCGCGTTACACAAATCATGCACGATATTTCCCATGCCTCTGAAGAACAGGCGGGAGGGATCGACCAAGTCAATACCGCCGTCATGCAGATGGACACTGTCACTCAACAGAACGCAGCTCTGGTAGAGGAGGCGGCTTCCGCGGCAGAGTCCCTGCGGGAGCAGGCGAGCAGGCTGGCACAGGCAGTGTCGGTGTTCCGTCTGCCGGAAGCTGACGGCCGCCCCATCATTGATATTACGGAAGCGGCCACCCGCGCAGCGAGTGGGCGGGATGCTGCGGCCTCCTCGTATGCGGAACTTCTTGCTGAGGGTGCCGACCATTCGTCCGCCCTGCGGCTGGCCTGATCAGTAGTGCTGGGCGATGACTTCGTTGAACGCTTCTTCTGCCGATTTGCCAGAACGCATCAGGCGACTGATTTCAGTGGCATGGTGTGAAATGTCTTCCGGCAACTCGTCGCGGTGCGCCCGGTAATAGGCGTACTTGTCCTGCTCGACCGTGTCGACGACAGCGGTCTCTGCCGGTGCGCGCCGGCGTTTCACGCCGTTGCTGCTGCCAACGGAACGTGAAGAAGTGGCGTTTCGGGTGCGCTTGCCAGCAATGGCGTCGCGCACATCGTCGATGGAATAAGTGGGGGAGAGGCTGTCGGCGATATTGCCGGATTCGTTCAGGCGTAGCAGCAGGTGCTTGCCGTCGAACCCCATTTTGCGGTCGCTACGACCGATGACCTGATAGATGGGATGCTTGCTGTGACCGGGAAGCTCGAATTGCACCCGGTCGCCATAGGATTCCATACGTTCCAGGACATCCTTGAGGTAGTCGGCGGCCAGAGATTCAAGTGTGCCGTTCCAGCGTTTTGTGCGGGTGGTGCTCAAGATGGACTGTCCAACGTGACATAAGAAGGGGGCATAAATTGTACGCCCATCAGTCCGGAGGAACGAGAAAAAAATACGACACGCGTTAATGCATGCCGTGTTCGGCCCAGTAGGCGCCTTGCTCTATCAGCAGATCTGCCAGTTCGCGGGCTTCGTCATGGCTGAGGCCCTGTTCGCGAATGGCAAACCAGGCGAACTCGTGATCGGACTCATCGGTCATACGCCACTGGTGTCCTTCCCGAGTGAGCTCGATACCGCAGCGATGCACGACGTTTCCGTTTGGCAGCCGTAGCCACTGAGTGGGCGAGGAGATACTTGTTTCCATAGAATGTGGCACCTTGGAAGCGGCTGGCCCAGTGAGCTCGGGCGTTCCGGAAATGATTGAACGGTCAATTTTTTACAGGCTGGGGATTACCCTTACGCAATTTTGCTGCGGCTTTTTCCTCAATGATATCCGCCATTCGGCGGATGCATTGTTTGCGTGCAACGCTCCTGACGTTCAACTGAACGCGCAGCACAGAGGAAGAACCGTCGAAATGTTATTCTTCCATGTTCAATCATTATTCTTCGCAGCGCTACTTGGCCAAGCGGAGAACGTCTTAAAGCGGAGTCTCACATAATGCAGGGCTGGAAGCGCAGGGTTGTTTACGTGACCCTGTACGAAGGTATTGCCATCGCCTTGACCGGGTCAGTGCTGATGTTACTTGGGCACTCGCCGGCGCACTCACTGGTGGCATCTGTGGGAGCGTCCGTACTGGCTGTTATTTGGAACTTGGTTTTCAACGCCTTGTTCGAAGCCTGGGAGCGCCGACAGACCTTGAAGGGGCGCAGCCTAAAGCGCCGTGTGGCGCATGCTATTGGTTTCGAAGGTGGGCTGGTGCTGTCCATCGTGCCGTTCTTCGCCTGGTGGCTGAACGTTTCTTTGTGGGAAGCCTTTGTCATGGACCTAGGCTTCATCCTCTTCTTTCTGGTCTACACCTTTGTGTTCTCATGGTGTTTTGACCGGGTTTTCGGCCTCCCGGCTTCCGCCTTGCCCAATGCGGACAAGGCGACGGCGACGCAGACCTGCACTGTCTAAGCCGGTTACGCGGCCTGTTCTTCAGGCGCTTTGCCCCAGCACACTGGCGCGGTCTACCGGCAAGGTTTCGACGTATTCCAGCATGCCGGTGTCGAACAACTTAATGAACGCCCCAAGCGGATTGGCGTCCGGGTAGGCCCAGCCGGGAAGATTAGCCGCCAGGGCGCTGGCCTGCAAGAGTTCGTCTTCGGTGACCCAGAGCTCATACTTTTTCAGCAGGGCTTTCACGTCTTCTGTAGTGTGCACCGCCGGCAGGACGAGGTCGTGCTTCAGGCGGTAGACAAAAACCTTGGGGGAGCCGCTGCGGTTGCGCAAGGCTTGGGTTTCAGCGAGTTCCCGTGTGGCCGCCAGCCAAAACGCATGGCGCCCGAGGACTGATACTTCGTCGGCTTCCTGGCGGTCGGTTCCGTGGTACACAAGCGTGCCGGCATTGAATTTCATTTCGTTCATGGTGGATGCCCTTTATTGATGGAATTGTTGGTAGGGTAGGGGTATTGTCTCTGAAAGCGACATCCCGCGAAAGACGTACGTAATGTAAAGGCCCCCGTAACGTTGAGATTACGGGGGCCTTCTACGTATTCTGTGCTGGTGCCGCTTGCCGGATTCGAACTGGCGACCTTTTCATTACGAATGAACTGCTCTACCAACTGAGCTAAAGCGGCACTTGCTTTTTCCCCACTGAACAAGGTTTGTTGCCCGGGAAAGCCAATAATTATACCCACATTTTTTTATTTTCGGCTAGCGTATTCCTGTTCCTGGGCAGGCGAGGCAGAATGTTGGTTGCCCTGGTTCAAGCGCACCGCCGACGGGAAAAGGTCCCATGCGGACATAAACAGGGCGGCGGCCAGGGGGCCAATCACGAACCCGTTCAGGCCGAAAACGGCCAACCCACCCAGCGTGGATACAAGAATGATCCAGTCAGGCAGTTTGGTGTCTTTGCCAACCAATATGGGGCGGAGCACATTGTCGATCAAGCCGATGACCAACACACCGAAAAGTGTCAGGGCCACACCTTGCCAGATTGCCCCGGTTGCCAGGAAATAAATGGCTACTGGGCCCCAGATAAGTGCCGCGCCTACTGCAGGTAGAAGCGAGAGCAGGGTCATGACTACACCCCACAGCAAGGGGCCCTGAATGCCCAACATCCAGAACATCAGTCCGCCCAATGTACCTTGCGTGATGGCCACCACAATATTGCCCTTGACGGTCGCGCGGATGACAGTGGCGAACTTTCGAATGAAATGCTGCTTGTGTTCTTCGCTAAGCGGGATCAACTGTTTGCTATAGCGGGCGAGGTCCGCGCCGTCGCGCAGCAGGAAGAACAACACGTACAGCATGACGCCCAACCCGATGAGCAACTGCGCTGTGTTCTGCCCCAGACTGACCGCCTGCGTGGCGATGAATTTGCCGCCGGCCACAGCGCCCTGCGTGACTTTGTCTTGAATGCTGGTCAGATCGCCGACACCCATGAAGCTGAGTATGTTGTGGACAGACGGCGGCAAGGCGTCAATCACCTTGGTGAAGTACACGCCGACGTTGAACTCGCCTGAACTGATCCGCTTATATGAGGTCGCGATTTCCTGAATGAGTGCACCCGATATGAGAATCATCGGAATAATCACTATGAGCAGGATGATGGTCAGCGTCGTGGCGGCTGCCAAGTTACTGCGACCTTTGAATTTCATGTAAAGCCGCCGCTGCACCGGATAAAAGATGACAGCGAGGGTGGTGGCCCAAAAGAGGGCTGCGTAATAAGGAAGCAATATCCAGATGAAGCCGACGGTGACCAGCGTCAGCATCACGATGAAACTGCGGAAATACAGGCTCGAATTTCTCATTCGGGCTCCAGTGATGAAGGTGAGGCGCCGCTCAGTGGCACGGGTAC
>JAJUJD010000198.1 GCA_029267315.1 Alcaligenaceae bacterium | reverse complement strand
TGCGCCGCTTCGAAACCACGGTCGGTCGTGCGCTGTTGTCGGAAATTCTGCCCAAGGGCCTGCCCTTCTCGGTGCTTGACCGCCCCCTGAAGAAGAAGGAAATTTCGCGCCTGATCAACCAGTCCTTCCGTCGCTGCGGCCTGCGTGCCACGGTGATCTTCGCTGACAAGCTCATGCAGTCCGGTTTCCGCCTGGCGACACGTGGCGGTATCTCCATTGCCATGAGCGACATGGTCGTGCCCACGGTCAAGGAAGAAATCCTGGCCCAGGCCGCCCGCGAGGTCAAGGAAATCGACAAGCAGTACTCCTCTGGTCTGGTGACTGCTCAGGAACGCTACAACAACGTTGTGGACATCTGGGGCAAGGCCGGCGACCGCGTCGGCAAGGCCATGATGGAACAGCTCGCTACCGAGCCGGTCATCAATCGGTTCGGCGAAGAAGTCCGCCAAGAGTCCTTCAACTCCATCTACATGATGGCCGACTCCGGGGCGCGGGGTTCTGCTGCCCAGATTCGTCAGCTCGCTGGTATGCGCGGCCTGATGGCCAAGCCGGACGGCTCCATTATCGAAACGCCGATTACCGCCAACTTCCGTGAAGGGCTGAACGTACTGCAGTACTTCATCTCGACTCACGGTGCGCGTAAGGGTCTGGCCGATACGGCGTTGAAGACGGCTAACTCGGGTTACCTGACCCGTCGTCTGGTCGACGTGACCCAAGACCTCGTCATTACCGAGAACGATTGCGGCACGACTCAGGGCTACACCCTGAAAGCGCTGGTGGAAGGCGGTGAAGTCATCGAACCCCTGCGCGATCGTATTCTTGGTCGCGTGGCGGCAGTTGATATAGTCAATCCGGACACGCAGGCAACCGCCATCGAGGCGGGCACGCTGCTGACGGAAGACTACGTCGATCTGATCGACGAACTGGGTGTCGACGAAGTCAAGATTCGTACGCCGCTCACTTGCGAAACCCGTCATGGTCTGTGCGCGCACTGCTATGGTCGTGACCTCGGTCGCGGCACCATGGTCAACCGCGGTGAGGCAGTGGGTGTGATCGCTGCTCAGTCCATCGGTGAGCCGGGCACGCAGCTGACGATGCGTACCTTCCACATTGGTGGTGCGGCGTCGCGTGCGGCTATGGCCAGCTCCGTCGAAACCAAGTCTGCCGGTACGGTGGGCTTTGAAATCGGTCTGCGCTATGTGACCAACCCCAAGGGCGAACGTGTCGCGATCTCCCGCTCAGGCGAAATCGTTATTTATGACGATACCCGCCGCGAGCGTGAGCGCCACAAGATCCCCTACGGTGCAACCATTGCCGTGGGCGATGGCGAAGCTGTGAAGGCTGGTCAGCGTCTGGCATCGTGGGATCCGCTCACACGCCCCATCGTGTCGGAATACCAAGGTCGCGTCCGCTTCGAAAACATCGAAGAAGGCGTCACCGTTGCCCGTCAGGTAGATGAAGTCACGGGTCTGTCGACCCTGGTTGTCATCACGCCGAAGACGCGCGGCGGCAAGACGATGATGCGCCCGCAGATCAAGCTCATCAACGAGGCTGGCGAGGAAGTGAAGATCGCTGGTACTGACCACGCGGTGAACATTTCCTTCCCGGTGGGTGCGCTGATTACCGTTCGTGACGGTCAAGACGTGCAGATGGGTGAGATTCTGGCGCGTATTCCGCAAGAATCGCAAAAGACCCGCGATATTACCGGGGGTCTGCCGCGTGTGGCCGAACTGTTCGAAGCGCGTTCCCCCAAGGACGCCGGCATGCTGGCAGAAGTCACGGGTACGGTTTCGTTCGGGAAGGACACCAAGGGCAAGCAGCGTCTGGTCATTACCGACCTGGAAGGTGTCAGCCACGAGTTCCTGATTCCCAAGGAAAAACAGGTGCTGGTGCACGATGGGCAGGTCGTGAACAAGGGCGAAATGATTGTCGACGGTCCTTCGGATCCGCACGACATCCTGCGTCTGAAGGGCATCGAGAAGCTGGCCACCTACATCGTCAACGAAGTGCAGGACGTTTATCGTCTGCAGGGCGTGAAGATCAACGACAAGCACATTGAAGTGATCGTCCGTCAGATGCTGCGTCGTGTGAATATCGTTGATCCGGGTGACACCAGCTTCATTACCGGTGAACAGGTTGAGCGTTCCGAATTGCTGAACGAGAACGACCGCGTAATCGCAGAAGGCGGCATCCCCGCCACCTACGACAACGTGCTGCTGGGCATCACCAAGGCCTCGCTGTCGACCGACTCCTTCATTTCGGCTGCTTCCTTCCAGGAAACCACCCGCGTGCTGACCGAAGCAGCCATTATGGGCAAGCGCGACGAC
The DNA here is from genome assembly GCA_029267315.1 of Alcaligenaceae bacterium. Lineage (GTDB taxonomy): Bacteria > Pseudomonadota > Gammaproteobacteria > Burkholderiales > Burkholderiaceae_B > Yanghanlia. The sequence goes on along the minus strand of JAJUJD010000198.1, from coordinate 2,821 downwards.
CTGCGTGGTCTGAAGGAAAACGTCATCGTCGGTCGCTTGATTCCTGCTGGTACGGGTATGGCTTATCACCAAGCCCGTCGCGACAAGGAAGCGCTGGAAGCTGCCGAAAGGCAAGCCGCACGCGCCATGGCCAACCCGTTCGAGGATCGTCCCGCGGCGGAATCCAACCCGGATTCCGAATCGGCTGATGTCCACGCTGCGGGTGACCATGGGGTGGAAGGCGAAGCTCCTGCCAGCGGTGACGCCGAGTAAGGTAAACGCTCCGTCAGTATGAAAGGGGCCATGTCTTCGGACATGGCCCCTTTATTTTCTTGGGGTGACCGTGCGTAGCGCGGCAGAGTACGCTCACTTTGGAGGCTGGCCCGCTTCAGAGAGCCAGTGTGGGTTTTCGGCGTACAGTTGCTTCAGAATGGTGAGAATGGCTTCGATATACCAAGAGCTATCGTTAGTACGATGGCTGAGTATCACCGGAGATGTGACGCCGTCGTCCTCAATGAGGCGATAAACCAGATCATGGCGAAACTTTGCTGGGGCAGGGATGATACACAGGCCGGCCTCCGCAGCGACCAGTCCCAGCGCAGTCTGCAGTTCCCTCACCTCGATCACTTCAGATGGCTGAATATTGCGGTCATGCAGCATGTTCAGAACTTGGTCTGCAAAACTGGGCCGTGGCGCATTCGGGTACACGATCAAAGGCTGGCCTTGGACCGTTGCCAATAAAAGAGGGCGCGCATCCCGCCCGTAGTCATGGTGAGGAGGGATCGCCAGAACCAAACGTTCCTCCCGCAAGACAATTCGAGAAACCGAACGGTCATCACTTCTGACCCGGCCAAACCCCACATCGATTCGACCGTCCTTCAGCGCCGCAATCTGCTGCATGGTGGTCATTTCGAGAAGCTGAAAGTTCACGTCCGGATAGGCTTTGCGAAGCCGATGCATCAACATTGGCAAGGCGCCGTAAAGAGTGGAAGCGACAAAACCAATGGATAAGCGGCGAGCCTGGCCTTTGCCAACTTGTATGGTGGATTCCTTCATCTGCTCCACGCGCTGCAGAACCTGGAGAGCCTGTTCATAGAACACACGGCCTGCTTCGGTGATCTGTAGAGGGCGGGTGTCACGCTGGAGCAGTTGAACGCCAAGCTCTGCCTCGAGCAGCTGAATTTGGCGGCTGAGCGGGGGCTGCGCGATGTGCAGTTTCTCCGAAGCCCGAGTGAAACTGCGTGCCTGGGCAACCGCTACAAAATAGCGAATTTGTCGGAGGTCCATCGTCGTCGCTTCAAGCCTAGGGTAAACCCTTAATTCGTATATAGGCCGGCCTAAGTGTTTGATATTTCTAGCCGGTACTGTTGATTATACCTTTTAGGTATGAGCCAAGACCTATTTGGTGTTGGATTGCGAGCTGGGTCCTGCCGTCAAATTACGGCATGGAACACATAAGCACTCGCGCGACGCCTGCGGGCCGCGTCACCATCGACCGGGTGGAAACCCTTTTGCTGGACCTTCCCACCATTCGTCCTCATCAGCTGTCCATGGCCACCATGAACGGTCAGACTCTGATGTTGGTTCGCCTCTACTGCTCCGATGGCACCGTCGGAATAGGTGAGGGCACCACCATTGGCGGGCTTGCATACGGAGCGGAGTCTCCGGAAGGGATGAAGCTGGCCATCGATACCTACTTTGCGCCTTTGCTCAAGGGCTCGGATGCCAATCGCGTCCAGGCGGTGATGGCCACTTTGAACACGGCCATCCGGGACAACCGCTTTGCCAAGTGCGCCGTGGAAACCGCACTGTATGACGCGCTGGGCCAGCGCACCGGGCTGGCTGTATCGGAGCTGCTCGGTGGTCGTCTACGTGAGCGCCTTCCCGTTGCATGGACGCTGGCATCCGGTAATACGGCGAAAGACATTGACGAAGCGGAGGCCATGCTGGCGCAACGCCGCCACTGCATTTTCAAGCTGAAGATCGGCAAGCGCGAAGTTCAGCAGGACGTCGCCCACGTGGCCGCGATCAAGCGCGCCATGGGTGATCGCGCATCCGTTCGTGTCGATGTGAACATGGCTTGGAGCGAACTCGAAGCTCGCCACGGGCTTGCGGCACTGGCAGATGCCGGATGCGAGCTGGCGGAGCAGCCGGTTGCCCGCCCGGAAGCGCTGGCGCGACTGACCGGCCGTTATCCCATTGCGGTGATGGCAGATGAATCACTGGTTGGGCCAGTTTCGGCCTTCACATTGGCGCGTGTCGCTGGCGCAGATGTGTACGCCATCAAGATTGAACAGTCCGGCGGCCTGCGTGCTGCGCAGGAAGTTGCTGCCATTGCGGATGCCGCAAATATTGAACTTTATGGCGGCACCATGCTGGAAGGGGCCATTGGCACCATCGCTTCTGCCCACGTCTTTTCCACTTTCCGCGAACTCCATTGGGGAACAGAACTCTTCGGCCCACTGCTGCTTACCGAGGAAATTCTGCAGACACCGCTGACATACAAGGATTTCCATCTTGAACTGCCCACAGGACCCGGCCTGGGCATCAAGTTGGACGAGGACCGCGTGCGGCATTTCTGCCGCGGCTAAAAAAATACAGGAGACTTTCCATGAATGCACCCATTGGCCGTGAACTCGGCAAGAACGCATCTGCCGTCTGGAAGACAGCAGGGCTGGCGCTGGCTGCTCTGGCAATGACCATGAGCGCAGCCGGTGCTCTGGCTCAAAGTGCGGAAGACTATCCCGAGCGACCGATCTCGTGGATCGTACCGTTCCCACCCGGTGGCGCCATGGATGCCATTGCCCGTGTGTTGAGCGAAAACATGAGCCAGGAACTGGGC
>JAJUJD010000059.1 GCA_029267315.1 Alcaligenaceae bacterium | reverse complement strand
CTGACAAGCCGCGTCTGTGGGCGCTTGGCATGGCGTTCGCGCACCTTCTCGTATTCTTCGGCCACTTCTGACAGATAGGTGTCGACCTGATCGGACATCAGCGAGGTGGCCACGCCCACAGAACGACTGGCGTCCGGCACGTAGATGACTGGCCCCTCGTAGTGAGGCGCGATCTTTACAGCGGTATGCACCTTGCTCGTGGTGGCTCCGCCAATGAGCAGAGGCATCTTGCGCTCACGGAAGTATTCGTCGCGCTGCATTTCAGAAGCGACGTAGGCCATTTCCTCCAGGCTGGGAGTAATCAGCCCCGAGAGCCCGATCATGTCGGCCTTTTCCTCCTTGGCCTTGGCCAGGATTTCGGCCGCGGGCACCATCACCCCCATGTTCACCACTTCAAAATTATTGCACTGCAGCACGACTGCAACGATGTTCTTGCCGATGTCATGAACATCGCCCTTGACCGTGGCCACCACAATCTTGCCCTTGGATCGCACGTCGCCGCCGGCCGCTTGAATCTGGCGTTTTTCCTCTTCAATGAAGGGAATCAGATGCGCCACGGCCTGCTTCATTACACGGGCTGACTTCACCACCTGTGGCAGGAACATCTTGCCCGCACCGAAAAGGTCACCCACTACATTCATGCCGTCCATCAGCGGGCCCTCGATCACCTGAATGGGGCGCCCGCCAGCAGCGGCAATCTTCTGTCGAACTTCCTCAGTGTCTTCCACAATGAAGTTGGTGATGCCATGTACTAGCGCATGGGTGATACGTTCTTCCACGGTACGCTCGCGCCAGCTCAGGTCTTCTTCCTTGCGTGCGCCGCTGCCCTTGATGGATTCGGCCATCTCAACCAGACGCTCGGTGGGCGTGCGATCATCGGATGCATCCGTGCGGCCCAGCGGTTCGGGCCTGTTCAACACCACGTCTTCCACCATGTCGCGCAGTGTCTTGTCCAGGTCGTCATAAACCGCCAGCTGGCCGGCGTTCACAATGCCCATGCTCAAGCCGTTGCGAATGGCGTGGTAGAGGAAGACCGCGTGAATTGCCTCGCGCATGGCATCATTGCCGCGGAAGGAGAAACTCACATTGGATATGCCGCCCGACACCCGCGCATACGGCAGGTTTTGAGTGATCCAGCCCGTGGCTTCGATGAAGTCCACGGCATAGTTGTTGTGCTCTTCAATACCCGTGGCAATGGCGAACACATTGGGGTCGAAGATGATGTCTTCCGGCGGGAAGCCAACTTCCTCCACCAGAATGCGATAGGCGCGCGCGCAGATTTCCTTGCGCCTCCCCAGGCTGTCGGCCTGGCCTTTCTCATCGAAGGCCATGACCACGGCTGCCGCGCCATACTTGCGGCACAGACGCGCATGCTCAATGAACGCTTCTTCGCCTTCCTTGAGTGAAATCGAGTTCACTACCGGCTTGCCCTGCACGCAGCGCAGACCCTGCTCGATGACTTCCCACTTCGAGCTGTCCAGCATGATGGGCACGCGGGAAATGTCGGGTTCCGAGGCAATCAGATTCAGGAAACGACGCATGCACGCGGCCGAATCCAGCATGGCCTCGTCCATATTGATGTCGATGATTTGCGCGCCGTTTTCCACCTGCTGGCGGGCCACCTGCAGGGCTTCTTCGTACTTTTCCTCGCGGATCAGGCGCAGGAACATCTTGCTGCCCGTGACGTTGGTACGTTCGCCCACATTCACGAAAAGCGTCTCTTCATCAATGTTCAGCGGTTCCAGCCCGGACAGCCGGGTTTTCACAGGAATCTCGGGTACGACGCGTGGCGCCACTCCCTTCAACTTGCCGGCAATGGCGCGCACGTGTTCCGGAGTGGTGCCGCAGCATCCGCCGGCAACGTTCACCAGGCCAGAGCGGGCGAACTCCTCCAGCAGCGAAGACGTTTCTTCAGGGCCTTCGTCAAAACCGGTTTCGGCCATGGGGTTGGGCAGGCCGGCGTTGGGGTAAACACAGATCCACGTGTCGCAGATTTTGGAAAGCTCTGCAATGTATGGGCGCATCAAGGCCGCGCCCAGCGCGCAGTTCAGCCCGATCGTGACCGGACGCGCATGACGCACGGAATTCCAGAAGGCCTCGACCGTCTGACCGGAAAGAATGCGGCCGGAGGCATCGGTGACCGTACCGGAGATCATGACCGGCAAGCGGATACCCCGTTCCTCGAACACGGTTTCCACGGCAAAAATGGCCGCCTTGGCGTTCAGCGTATCGAAAATGGTTTCGATCAGGACAATGTCCACGCCACCATCCAGCAAGCCCTTCAGCTGTTCGGCATAGGCGTCGCGCAATGCCTCGAAAGTGACATTGCGCGCGCCCGGGTCGTTGACATCCGGCGATATGGAGGCGGTTCGCGGCTGGGGGCCCAATACACCGGCAACGAAGCGGGGCCATTCGGGTGTGCTGGCGGCGTCGGCCTCAGCACGCGCAATGCGAGCCGACTCCAGGTTCATCTCGTAGGCCAGTTCCTGCAGTCCGTAGTCGGACTGGGCGATGGCCGTCGCACCAAAGGTGTTGGTACTGATGACATCGGCACCGGCTTCTAGATACTGGCGATGAATCTCGGCAATGATGTCCGGTTTCACCAAAGACAGCAGCTCGTTATTGCCTTTGACATCCCGCGCATGTTCGGCAAAACGGGCGCCTCGGAAGTCTCCTTCCGCCAGTTTGTAGCGCTGGATCATGGTGCCCATGGCGCCATCGAGAATGATGATGCGCTCGCCAAGCCGGCGCACAAACTCGGCACCGTGCGTGTAGGAAGAAATCGGATAAGGCAATGCTGGATGGTTCACTGGTCGGACCCGCAGCCGGAGCGGCACCACTGAATGTAGTGCACCGGACGTTGACGTTTGAAGGAATCCATCATTGTATCGTCGCTCACCGCTCAGGGCGGAACAACCCCATGCTGGCAGCAGGGCCTGTCACCGATTGGGCAGGGGCTGCGCGTTATACTGCCGCCGTCGAAAAAGGTGCTTCCTGGCGGTTCTCTGCCTGGAGGAAGTTAAACGGGAAACAAGCGTCCTGCCGCATGAATGCGGCAACGACCAGATGTGCTGCCCCCGCAACGGTGTGCCGGCGTCGCCTCGAAGCTGCGCCCGGCCAGCCCGATACCGGCCTGGATCGTCCCTATAACCCTGCGCCCGCCACCGGCCTGCTCGGCGGCATATCAGGGCGTTGTTTCATTCATTTTCTTTGACGTGCGGGGACGCGCGTCTGCAAGGGACCATCATGCCTCTACCTTGTGTGCGGTGCTTTGCCGCTGCCTCTTTCTGTTTTTCCCCCGTTCTCGTATCCGCTCAAAGCCCCGTGCCCCAGTTGGAAAACATCGTGGTCACGGCCAACCGCCAGCCCCAGGCGCTGAAGGACACCCTGGGCGACATCACGGTTGTGAGCCGCGAAGAACTTCAGCGTGCGGGTGCCGACAGCATCCCGACCATACTGTCACGCCAGCCCGGCGTGCAAATCACCGACAACGGCGGTCGCCAGACACCCACCGGCATCATGCTGCGCGGATCCAATGCCAATCACACCCTGCTGTTGATTGACGGCGTGCGCATCAATAGCTCCGTGCAGGGCGGCGCCAACTGGATGGCCATGGACCCGGCCGCCATTGAGCGCATCGAAATCCTGCGCGGGGCGGCCAGCAGCCTCTATGGCTCGGACGCGATCGGCGGGGTCGTCAACATCATTACGCGCAAGGGCGCCGGCGACCGCCCGCTTGCCGGCTGGGCTGAGCTGGGTGTAGGCAGCCACAGCACGGTACGCAGTTCCACCGGGTTTTCCGGTGCCGCCGCAGGCTGGGATTACGCACTGACCGCCAGCATGGCCGAGAGCGACGGGTACAGCTCGACCAGCCCGGATGCCGCCTACGGCAACCACCACCCTGACGATGACGGTTACAGCCAGCATTCGCTTTCCGGTTCGCTAGGTTATCGATGGGCACCCGGCCAGCATCTGGGCGTGAGTTTCTACAACAGCTATATCAATGGTGAATACGACGCCGGCGAATGGACACCGGCAGCCCGTGCGCTTAGTCGCCAGCAGGCTTATTCATTGACCAGCACCAACGACGTCACCGAATACTGGCAAAGCGTTCTGCGTTTCGGGTTCAGCAAGGAGAGCTATGACGACCGCGTGTGGGATACCCGGTTTTCCACGCTGTTGCGCAGCTACAGCTGGCAGAACAACCTGAAACTGGGCGCGGATCAGAAACTCGCCTTGTATATCGAACGCCAGGAAGAACGCCCCTGGCACAGTGCCGACATGCAGACCACGCGCCGCGACACCAATGCCGTAGGCGCCATTTACAACGGGCGTTTCGGCCGGCACAGCGTTCAGGCCAGCGTGCGCAACGACAACATCAGCGAATATGGCAATGAAGTGACCGGCGCGCTCGGCTACGACCTCGCCGTGAACAAGAATTTGACCCTCGGCGTGGCGGCAAGCACCGGCTTTCATGCTCCCACCTTTTCCGACCTGTATTACCCGGGTTCGGAAAACCCCGATCTCAAGCCCGAGCGCTCCCGCAACCTGGAAGCCCATGTGCAGTATGAGCGCGGCGGTTTGCAGCTGGGCGCCACGGTTTATCAGAATAAGATCCGCGACCTGCTCGCGTGGGATAACGCCACCTTCCGCATGGAAAACGTGGACCGTGCGACCATTCTGGGCGCCACCCTGACCGCCGCCTATGAATGGGACGCCACCACCCTGCGCGCCAGCGCTGATTTCATGCGCCCACGCAATGACAATACCGGGGAACGCTTGCTGCGGCGCGCCAGGCACCAATACACTTTTTCGGCAGAGCACCAGTTCGAGACCCTGCGGGTCGGCGCGGAATACCAGTTCACGGGTTCGCGGGAAGACATTGCAGTCGATCCGACCAGCTTTGCGTCCTACCGCACCCGCCTCGGCAGTTATGGACTATTCAACCTGACGGCCGAATACGCCTTCACCAGCAACGCCGCGGTGCAGCTGCGTTGGAACAATGTGTTCGACAAGAATTACGCACTGGCACACGGTTACCAGACCCCGGGGTCCAACGTCTTCATCAATCTGTCACTGCGCATGTAGCCATGATTGCAACCGGATCCGCTGCCAAACTGATACTGACCGCCACCCTGGCCGTGGCGGCGGGTTCCGGTCAGCCTGACAAATCACCCCGCGTCATCACACTGGCGCCACATGCCACCGAGTTGATACACGCTGCAGGCGCCGGCCACACCCTGGTAGGCACCGTCAGCAGTAGCGACTTTCCGGAGTCGGCCCGCGAGCTGCCCCGCGTGGGCGACGGCATTTTGCTCAATCAGGAACGAATCATTACCTTGAAACCCACTGTGCTGGTGGGCTGGTTACCCTCGAATGCGGCCAGGCAAATCGAACCAGTAGCCCATCGCCTGGGTGCGCAGCTCACATACTCTCGCCCCCTGAGTCTGCGCGACATACCGGCGGAAGTACTACGCCTTGGCCGCCTGCTCGGTACTGAAGACCAGGCGGCGCGCGCCGCCGGCGAACTGGAAGCGCGCATCGACGCGCTGGAACGCCGCTATGCCAGCCAGTCTCCTGTCAAGGTCTTTATCGAGGTGGGCGAGCGCCCTCTCTACACCATTGGCGACGACCCCTTGCTCAACGACGCTCTGCGGCTGTGCAGCGCCGTCAATATCTACGCTGCCACTGGCCTGCCAGCTCCACGGGTGCCCGTCGAGAGCGTGCTGGTCAACCAACCTGAGCTGATCGTCGTCAGCGAACGGCCCGGCGTTGAGGCCTCCGCGGCGCGCGAGCGCTGGTCGCAATTGGGCCTGTCGGCAGCACTGCAAGGGCATGTCCATCTGGCCGACCCCGATGCCCTGTACCGGCCCGGCCCCCGCCTCATTGATGCGACTGAAGCCCTGTGTGCCGCAGTCGACGCAGCAAGGTCGGGATTGAAACAGTCAGGGGACGCCCCAATAAAATAGATTATCCTTTCAGATTGTCCTGAAAAAGCAGCAACGGCCCTATTCATCATGACGCAGAAAGACACCTTCCTCCTCGCAGGCCGCGAATACCGTTCCCGCCTTCTCGTTGGCACCGGCAAATATAAGGATTTCGACGAAACCCGCCGCGCCATCGAAGCCAGTGGCGCGGAGATCGTCACGGTCGCCATCCGCCGCAGCAATATCGGCCAGAATCCGGATGAGCCCAGCCTGCTGGAGGTCATCCCACCGGAGCGCTACACCATTCTGCCCAACACCGCTGGCTGCTATACCGCTCAGGAGGCCGTGCGCACCCTGCGCCTTGCCCGCGAACTACTGGACGGCCACGATCTGGTGAAGCTTGAAGTGTTGGGTGACAAAGACAACCTCTTCCCCAACATGCCGGCTACTCTGGAAGCCGCACGCACGCTGGTAGCCGATGGCTTCAAGGTCATGGTGTACTGCACTGACGACCCCATCCAGTGCCGCATGCTGGAAGACATAGGCTGTGTCGCCATCATGCCGCTGGCCTCGCTGATCGGTTCGGGCATGGGCATTCTCAACCCGTGGAACCTGCGACTCATCATCGACCAGGCCCGCGTCCCGGTGCTGGTGGATGCCGGCGTAGGCACCGCGTCCGACGCCGCCATCGCCATGGAACTCGGTTGTGACGGCGTACTTATGAACACCGCCATCGCCGGCGCGCGCGACCCCGTCCTCATGGCCTCGGCCATGAAGAAAGCGGTCGAAGCCGGCCGCGAAGCCTGGCGCGCTGGCCGCATTCCTCGCAAGTATTACAGTGCAGATCCCAGCTCCCCCGAGGAGGGTCTTCTGCAACCGCTGAACAGTTAACGACTGCAAGATGATTCCCAATTCTTTGACCATCGCCGGGGTTGACCCCTCCGGCGGCGCCGGCATTCTTGCCGATATCAAAGCCATGAGCGCCCTGGGCGCCTATGGAACTGCGGTAGTCGCCGCACTCACCGCGCAAAGCACACAGGGCGTGACAGGCATTCAGCCCGTCCCGGCGGCCTTTGTCACAGCACAGATCGACACCCTGTTCTCCGATGTCCGCATCGATGCGGTGAAGATAGGCATGCTGGGCCAACAATCCGTTACCCGCGCAGTTGCCGAGCGCATGCAGCACTGGAAACCAGCGCACTTGGTGCTGGACCCGGTCATGATCGCCAAGAGTGGCGATGCACTGTTGGAGCGCAGCGCCATCAATGAATTGCGCGAAAGCCTGGTGCCGCAGTCCACGCTCATTACGCCCAACTTGCCGGAGGCCGGTGTGCTGCTGGACGCTCGCCCGGCGGAAACCGTCAAGGAAATGCGTCGCATGGCCGAACGCCTGCGCCGCCTGCTGGCCGACGACGGCCATCGCTGGGTTTTCCTCAAGGGCGGCCATCTGCCGGGTAATGACACGATTGACGTGCTGCACGATGGCGACAAAATGATTGAACTGCCCGGCACCCGCATCGCCACACCCAACACGCACGGCACGGGTTGCACGCTGTCTGCCGCGCTGGCTGCGCTGCTGCCTCAGTGCAGCACAGTGCCTGAAGCCGCACAGCGCGCCAAGGCCTACCTGGTGCAAGCGATTGCCCGTTCTGGCGATCTTGATGTCGGCTCGGGGCATGGACCAGTGCATCACTTTCATGCCCTCTGGTCGGGCGCAAATAGGCTATAGTAGGAAGGTTGCACATGCTGCGCGCACGCAGCACGCGCTTGTCAGAAACGCATTAAAGAAGATATGAACGCCACAGCCATTTCCGATATCGAACGCGCTCGCTTCAACATGGTGGAGCAGCAGGTCCGCCCATGGGATGTCAGCGACGAGCGGGTTCTGCAGGCGCTCTTCGACGTTCCCCGCGAACGCTTCGTCCCCGCGCCCATGCAAGGCCTGGCCTTTTCCGATATCGAGCTTCCCCTGATCATCAATTCGGTGGACACTCGGGAAACCATGCTTCACCCCAAGGTGGAAGCGCGCTTCACCCAGGAATTGCAGCTCAAGTCCACCGACTGTGTACTGGAAATCGGTACCGGCTCGGGCTACCAGGCCGCGCTGCTGGCCCGCCTGGCCCAGCAAGTCACTACCGTGGAAATCGACAGCCGCCTCGCTGCCTTCGGCGCTGAGAACCTGGCCCGTAATCAAGTGCAGAACGTCAGTGTCGAAACGGGTGACGCCTGTAGCGGTTGGGGTAACACTGAATACGACGCCATCCTGGTCACGGGTTCCGTGCCGGCCGTGCCCGACGCTCTGAAGTATCAGCTGCGTGTTGGCGGCCGTCTGGTCATCGTTGTTGGTCAGGCGCCGGTCATGACCGCCGTTCGCATCACCCGTAACAGCGCGGCCAGCTTCGAAACCAAACCCCTGTTTGATACCCTGATCAAACCGCTGCGGGGTGCCACCGTTTCCCAGTTCAAGTTCTAAATGCGCCTGCGCGCCTGGCAACCACTGCTGATGGCTCTGGCCCTGTTCGCAGGGCTTGCCCCCGCGCATGGCCGCGATCTTGTCGAAGTCTTCCGGCTTGCCCTGGAGCGCGACCCCGTTTACGCCGCCAGCGGCTACGCCCGCACGGCCGACCAGGAACTGCTGCCCCAGGCACGCGCCAAACTGCTGCCCTATGTAAGCGCTGAGGCCGGCGCACAGCTAGACAACAGCCGGCGTGCCCGCTCGCTTTCCGACAGCAGCAGTTCGCGTCGCGCAGCGTGGTCTCTTGCCTTAGTGCAGCCCCTGTTCGACCTGCCCGCCTGGAATACCCTGCAACGCGCAGATTTCCAGGTTGCCCAGGCTGACATTGCCCACCGCATTGCCTATCAGGATTTACTTCTGCGCACGGCCCAGGCTTACTTCGACGTGCTTGCTGCTCAAGATTCGCTTCGCGCGCTCATGAGCGAAAAATCCGCCATTGAGTACCAACTGAAGGCGGCACAGCAGGGCTTCGAACTGGGCGCCACCACCATTACCGACGCGCACGAGGCTCAGGCCAGGCTAGACCTCGTCATGGCCAATGAAGTGAACCTGCGCAATGAGCTGCAACTGGCGGAAGACGCCCTGGCCCGCATTATTGCCGAGCGTCCGGGCCGCCTGGCAGAACTGGCGCGCAATGTACCGTTGCCCGCACCCCAGCCCAATCGTCTGGAAGACTGGGCGGATCAGGCCGCTTACGCCAGCCTGACCGTAGCCAATGCCGACCTGCAGACACGCATCGCGCAGAAAGAAATCGACATCGCCAAAGGCCAGCACGCCCCAACGGTAGACTTTGTCGCCCGCACCGGTAGCGCGTCTGATTACGGCATGGACGGTTACCGCGCCGGCCCACGCTCGCTGGATAGCACGGTGGGCGTTCAGCTTTCCGTTCCGCTATTCGCCGGGGGCGAAATTTCTTCCCGAGTTCGTGAGCAGACCTCGCGGCTGCAGTATGCGCGCTCCATGCTGGAAGACGCCCGCCGTGCCACCATCCAGGCGACTCAACGCTATTTCAAGGGTGTGGTTTCCGGGCTGTCTCAGGTAGCTGCCTTGGAAGCGGCGGAACGCTCCAGCCGTGCCGCTTTGGAGGCCAACCGAACCGGCTATGAAATCGGCGTACGCATCAATATCGATGTGTTGAATGCCGAACAACAGCTGTATGTCACCCAACGCGCTCTGGCGCGTGCACGCTATGACACGCTCATGAATGGCCTGCACTTGAAAGCCGCAGCAGGTATCTTGCAGGAAGACGACCTGGTCGCCATCAACGCCCTGCTCACGCCCCCCGAATCTTCTTCAGAAGTGCAGTAGTCGAACGCTGGAATTCGAAGGGGATGGCCACTGCATCGCCGCCCCAACTGCGCACGACAGCCGTTTCAGGCAAGCTTTCCATATCGTAGTCACCACCCTTCACAATCAGGTCGGGCCGCAAGGCCTGAATCAGTTGCACAGGCGTATCTTCCTCGAACCAGGTCACCCAGTCCACACACCCCAACGCCGCCACCATGGCCATGCGGTCGGCATGCACATTAAGCGGGCGGTCTTCCCCCTTACCCAGACGGCGCACCGAGGCATCGGTATTCAGCGCGACAACCAGCGTGGTTCCCAGGCGGGCGGCGGCATCCAGATAGGTAGCGTGGCCGCGATGCAGTATGTCGAACACCCCATTGGTGAATACCAGTGGCCGGGCGATCTGCCCCGCTTCCAGACGACCGCACAGCACCTGCGGCTCGAGAATCTTGCTTTCGAAACTTGCTTTCATATTCATTCAGGGTTCAGCGTAGAAGGGCCCAGAGCGCCACGCCAACCCCCGCAGCGAGGACCAATACCAGGGCGGACAGCAGACGGTTTCCTTGCCGCTGGCTTTCGGTGAGCCGCTGCAATTCGGCGTAGATGGCTGGGCCGGCGTCGGGCCGGCTGAGCTGTGCATGCACCAGCCTGGGCAGCTGCGGCATGAGTTGGGCCCATTGCGTGGCTTCCTTATCCAGCTGGCGCTTCAAGCCCGGCAGCCCGATGCGCTGGTGCATCCAACGCTCCAGGTACGGCTTGGCGGTCTTCCAGAGGTCCAGACCCGGGTCGAGTTCGCGGCCCATGCCTTCGACATTGAGCAGCGTCTTCTGCAGCAGCACAAGTTGCGGCTGAATTTCCACGTTGAAGCGACGCGATGTCTGGAACAGCCGCAGCAGCACCTGCCCCAGGGAGATTTCCGACAGCGGGCGGTCAAAATACGGCTCGCACACTGCCCGGACCGCACCTTCCAGCTCTTCTTCCCGCGTCGATGCGGGAGCCCAGCCTGATTCGATATGCAGCTGGGCGACGCGCCGGTAATCACGCCGAAAAAATGCCAGGAAATTCTGGGCCAGATAGTTCTTGTCGAATTCCGATAAGGTGCCGACGATGCCGAAATCGAGGGCGATGTAGCGGCCCAGGGTCGCGGCATCGTCCGACACGTAAATATTGCCGGGATGCATGTCGGCATGAAAGAAGCCATCTTCGAACACCTGGGTGAAGAAAATTTCCACCCCCATGCGCGCAAGCTCTTTTCTGTCCACGCCTGCGTCTTCCAGCCGTTCAATCTGGCTGACCGGAATGCCACGCATCCACTCCATGGTGAAAACTGTGGTGGCGGTATATTCCCAGAAAACTTCAGGCACGATGAGCAGTGGCGGACGGCCGCTCTCCAGGCTGAAGTTGCGTCGCAGCTGGCTGCAGTTCGATGCTTCGCGGATAAGGTCGAGCTCGTCGTGCAGATAGGTGTGAAATTCTGCCACCACCTGCCGGGGCTTGAGGCGGCGCGCATCGGGCGCAAGCTTCTCCACCAGCCCAGCCACCACCCGCATCAGCGCAAGGTCCTTTTCCAGAACTTCGCGCATGCCGGGGCGCAGCACCTTCACGGCAACTTCGCGCCCATCGTGCAAAATGGCGTAGTGAACCTGGGCAATGGAAGCGGAAGCCACGGGGTCCACTTCAAAATGGCGGAACAGCGTGTGTGGCGAAGCACCCAGTGCATTCTCGATAATGGCGGCTGCCTGCGCCGAGGGAAATGGCGGCACTCTGTCTTGCAGCAGAGCAAGTTCTACCGCAATATCCAGGGGAATGAGGTCGCGCCGCGTGGACAGCACCTGGCCGAATTTCACGAAAATGGGGCCCAGCGATTCCAGCGCCCGGCGCAGCCGCACGCCCCGCTCCATTTTGGGTGGCCGCCCGAAGCGCAGGACTTTGAGCAGGCCATAGGCCAAGGGATGACGAATGCCCGAAAGCACGAGTTCATCCAGGCGGTAGCGCAGGCAAATAATGATGATGTAAACCAGCCGGAACAAGGGGAACATGCTCAGGCCCCCTTGCCTTCTTGGCGCTCAACACTATCCATGCGTTGCTCGAGTTCTCGCAGCTTGCGCTCCAGTTCCTGGCAGCCGGCGGAAAATGCTTCCATGGAATGACGCGTCACTAGCATGCGGCTTTCCTCGCCCAGAAATTCCGCCAGGTTGGCAGCCCCCCTGCGTACGGCTTCCTGCGCCACGCCCGCCACAGTGCGGCCGCCTTTCAGCAAACCCGGGCCGAGAATGTCGCCAAACTTGCCGGCAAACTCTTCCTCCATGTCCCAGCGCAGGTCGCGGGCCAGTTCGGAAACCAGCGTCGCCAGCGCCGCATCGCCCTGCACATGGAGCTTTTCGGTAATGGAATTGAGGTCTCTGCTGCGTAGGACCGACGGTAGGTCGGCCAGATGTTGAGAGCCGATGGTCAGCGAAACATCGGGGGTAATGGCGCTGTCGCAGGCGCGCAGCTGGCCGGTGTGTTCGATGGTGTATGACGCTTGCAGGGGGCCGATATTGAATCGCAACGATTTCCCCGCATGGCGGCTGAGCCGATCGGCGGCCCAGGGTTCCCGACGCAACAGGGCGTTGAGCAGAGAGGCGGTCAGCGCATTGGGAGAAAACACCGGGGGCAATGGCAGCATGGGTTACTTGACGCAGGCAGGCTTCAGGCTCCCCACTGGAGCCTCGACAAGCCTAGAGTTTAACGGGTTTGAACGCTTGCGGCGGTCAGCGTCGTGAACAGCAAGACGCGTGCTCGCGCCTGCGCATCCCGGGTTGCGTGCAGTGCGGCGCCACAAAAGAAGAAGGCACCTGATGAGGTGCCTTCTTCATATCGATGTGCATGTTCCGCAAGGCAAGCAGGACGGCCTGCCTGCAGTGACACCTTAGCTGGCGTGGTCCAGGGGAATCTGCTGGATGCCGGCCAAGAGCCAGCCCGTAGATTCACCCTTGTAGAGGTTCCAAACTTCCTCGAAGCGGAACGCCTCGCCATCGCGGCTTTCACGCAGCATGCCGGAATAACGCACGCTGGCGAGGTGACCGCCGGAAACCTTCTCAATGCCCAGGAGCTCCGCGTTAAGCAACACCACTTCGGTGTAGTTGTCCTCGCCACGGCCCATGAGTTCGGGCTTCACTTCGGCAATGAGGTCGTCCGTCATGTACTCGCGCAGCTCTTCGAGATTGCCACGGTCCCAAAGCGACTGGATCTTGATGAACTGCTGCTTGGCATTGGCCAGAAAGGCAGCCGTATCGAAGTTTTCAGGGATGAACCAGCTTTCGTCCACCGGTGCGGCGGGCACGGGCGTGGCCGCGGCCGGAGCGGCTGCTGCAGGAGCCACAGGGGCGGCGGGCGCTACCGGCGCTTGCTGGGCTGGCGGCTGGGCGCGTTCGAAGCCGCCGTTGTTGGCGTTACGAAAGCTGTTGTTGCCACCTTGTGCCATGGCCGGCTGGCGGCTGCCGCCGCGCAAACGTCGCACCAGGTAAATAATGGCGAATGCAACCAGGCCGATGAGGATGGCACTGGAGAGGAATTCAAGCAGGGCGCCGCCCAGGCCAAGGTGGGACAGCAGGGCAGCGATACCCAGACCTGCTGCAATGCCGGCGATGGGGCCGAGGAAGCGAGACATGCCACTACGTTGAGCGGCGGCTGCAGTGCCGGCAGCGGCACCCGCGGCAGGCGCCGTGGCGCTACGCGCGGCATTGGGGTTGGCCGTCGGCGGTGTGGCCGGCGTGCGCTGAGTGGTCACGTTGCGGGATTGGGTGCCGAAGCTTTTGCCACCACCGGCGCGGCGCGCCTCAGCGTCAAAGGGCATGGCCAGCATCCCGACAGACGAAATCGCCAGAACAGCCATGGCGAGGAATCGCGAAAGACGTTGCGACATTATGAATGTCTCCTGTATGCGCCCGGAAACTGCCGCGCGCGAGTAAAGAAATCACTGACAAGAAGTGAATCTTACAGGAAGCTTAAAAAGCGCACAATGCCTTGGGTGTAGCGAGCTATGTCAGGTTGACGCCTTCATGGAGCGCAACAATACCGGCGCTCATATTGAAGTACTTAACCCGGGAAAAACCGACCTCTTCCAGCATAGAAGCCAGTTCTTGCTGACCCGGGTGCATGCGGATCGACTCCGCCAGATAGCGATAGCTTTCAGCGTCGCCAGCCACCCGTGAGCCGAGCCACGGCAGAATATTGAAGGAATACCAGTCGTACAGCGGCGCCAACGGCGGTGCAATTTTGGAAAACTCCAGCACCAGCAGCTTTCCGCCCGGCTTCAGCACCCGCCGCATTTCAGCCAGCGCGAGCTCTTTGTGCGTCATGTTGCGCAGGCCAAACGCTACGCTGACACGATCGAAATAGCCGTCGGAGAACGGCAGTTTTTCGGCGTCGCACACTGCCACCGGTGGCAGAAGGCCGTCGTCCGCCAAGCGGTCACGGCCTACGCGCAGCATGGATTCATTGATGTCCGTGAGCCAGACTTCCCCAGAAGCGCCCGCCCGGCGTGCGAACGCGCGGGCCAAGTCGCCGGTGCCGCCAGCAATGTCAAGCACCTTCATGCCCGGCCGGATGTTCGCGCGGGCAATGGTGAAAGCCTTCCAGGCACGATGCAGCCCGACCGACATGAGGTCGTTCATGACGTCATAACGGTTGGCCACGGAATGGAATACCTGCGCCACTTTGGCGGCTTTTTCACTGGCGCGAACGCTGCTGAAACCGAAGTGGGTGGTGTCGTCCGAAGCGGGCGAGGAGGAAGGCGTTTCTTTCATGATTCGTATCGTACAACATCCTTTGGCGCCGGTGCGCCGCCTCCACATTCACAAACCTGTAATATTGTCGCCATAGTATTCAGGAAGACGCCAAGAGCCATTCCCTGAACTACACAGAGTCCAGACCCTACACATGAGCACGACCATACTCGTCGTTGAAGACGAGCCCGCCATCCAGGAACTCATTTCCGTCAATCTCTCCTTCGCCGGCCACAAGGTGCTGCGCGCCTTTGACGCAGAACAGGCGCAGACCCTGATCCGAGCAGAACTGCCCGATCTCATCCTGGTGGACTGGATGCTGCCGGGCGCATCGGGCATCACGCTGGCGCGCAGCCTGCGCAGCGACGAACGAACTCGGCATGTACCCCTGATCATGTTGACAGCCAAGGGAGCGGAGCAGGACAAAGTTGAAGGCCTGGAAGCCGGCGCCGATGACTACATCACCAAGCCCTTCTCGCCCAAGGAACTGATTGCCCGCATCAAGGCTGTGTTGCGACGCCGTGCGCCCCAGCTCACGGAAGATATTGTGGAAATCGGTACACTACGCCTGGATCCCGTCACGCACCGAGTATCTGGCGCCGGCAAGGCGTTGTCGGTGGGCCCCACAGAATTCCGCCTGCTGCACTTCTTCATGACCCACACCGAAAGGGTATTTTCCCGGGCGCAACTGCTGGACAAGGTCTGGGGCGATCACGTCTTTGTTGAAGAACGCACCGTCGATGTCCACATTCGGCGGCTGCGCAAGGCGCTCGAACCCACCGGCCACGATACCCACGTTGAAACCGTACGTGGAGCGGGCTACCGTTTCGCGGCCCAGCCGCAAGCCTGACTCGAACACCACCATCGCAGCAAGCTGCCAATGACGAAAACGCTGATCACCGTCGCCCTGTGGGCCCTGGCCGGATACATATTGGGTTCATGGTCCAACCCGCATGTCGGTTGGGGCGTACTTACTTTCGGCCTGCTGCTCATGGTGCTGGTGAGCGGACGGCAGGTGTCATTGGTAAACCGCTGGGCGCGCAATATTGAAAGTGCACCGCCCGCTTCCGTGGGGCCCTGGGACGACATTCTGTCCCTCATTTACCGCAAGCTGCGTAGCGACCGTCAGACCATTGCCCGGCTGGAGAGTGACATGCAACGCATGTTGGAAGCCGCTGAAGCATTGCCCGACGGCGCAGTCACCCTGGATGGACAGATGAACCTGACCTGGTGCAATCGCAGCGCTCGTGACCACCTTGGCCTTCAGGCACACACGGATGTCGGCCACAGTATTTTCAACATGGTGCGTGCACCGGAATTTGCCATTTATGCACGCCAGGGCCGCTGGGAAGAGCCGCTGCAACTGCATATTCAGGGCGCTGACCTGCACCGCACCTTGCTGGTGCAACTGGTTGATTACGGGCTAGACCGTTATCTGATGGTCACTCGCGACATCACCCAGATAGAACGGCTGGAGACTACCCGTAAAGATTTTGTCGCCAATGTCTCGCACGAACTGCGTACACCGCTTACCGTCCTGACCGGTTTCCTGGAAACCCTTCAGGACATGCCGCCCGATTCCCTCACCGCAGACCAGCGTCTGCGCTACGTGGCCATGATGCAGGAACAGGCCGTGCGTATGGAGGCAATTGTTTCCGACCTGCTTACGCTTTCCACGCTGGAATCGTCTCCTGTGGCCGAAGCGGAACCCGTGGCCATGAGCGCGCTGGTACACAAAGCGCTGCAGCAGGGCCGCCTGCTCTCGCGAGACCAGCACGTTTTCGTTGAGCATTGCGAAGCAGACCTGCAGGT
>JAJUJD010000007.1 GCA_029267315.1 Alcaligenaceae bacterium | reverse complement strand
CATGCCACGGCTGCCGACACAGGAGATGCCGTAGTCACTCGGCTCTTCCGACAGAAAGTCGATGACCTCAAACGGGTGCTCCAGCTGCAGGCCGGATTCTTCCATCGCCTGAGCGATTTCCAGCCCCGCGAGGACACCGATAATCCCGTCAAACCGTCCCCCATCAACCACCGTGTCGCAATGCGAGCCTGTCACCAGGGGCGGAAGATCGCGCCGGCCTTCCCGGCGGCCAATGAGGTTGCCGGCTTCGTCGAGCCGAACTGCCAACCCCGCCCTGCGCATGCTCTCTGCGAGCCACTCTCGGGATTCCAGATGCAAGGGCGTGAAGGCGCGCCGAGTCCAGGGACGGTCGGGGTCAGTGAAGCGGGCAAGTTCCTCCACCCGCTTCCACAGTCGGCTGACGTCGATCTGCATCAGCCTGCCGCCAGTTGCGAGCGCATCCAGCGCAGCAAGTCTGCTGTAAGGTCAGCTAGGTCAGTACGCAGCCGATGGAAGCCTTCATTGGGGCGCAGGGTCACTTCGTCCATATAAAGCTTGCGGTTGATCTCGACCTGAAGGCTATGTCGGCCGCGCGCCGGGTCGCCGCAACGGCGAACGATTTCGACGCCCTTGTAGGGGTCGTTGATAGATACGCTGTAGCCACGCCCTCGCAAGAAAGCGGCGACAAACTCTCGGAATTCCGGTGCGGCTGTTTCGCCGTCCCTGTCGCCCAACACGAAGTCGGGGTGAACCAGACCGGGTTTGTCAGTGGCAAACTCGGCAGCAACACTGGGCATGGAATGACAGTTGATATGCCACATCTGGCCGCAGGCAGCGTGAGTCTCCTCAATAGCAGCCTGAAGACGCTCGTGGTACGGCTTCCAGCAAGCTTCAATACGATGACGCACTTCTTCCAGCGACAGTTTGCGGTCGTAAATCGGCGTACCGTCGTCCATCATGCGCCAGACCAAACCCTTGCCCAAGCGCACTTTGGCAGATTCCGGCAGAGGTTCCGGCCAGGGCTCTGCCAGCAATAAGGGGTCGACTTCATCCAGGCTGCGGTTGGCGTCGATGTAACTACGGGGAAAGCGAGCCGCCAGCATGGCAACACCGTGGTCAAATGCGCCTGCCCACAAGTCGGCCACCCAGGTGTCTTCCGCCGTACGCAGCTGGCCGTGAGGAATGACAGAATTGAAATCGGGCGGGTATTCGGTGCCACTGTGCGGTGAATCCAGAACCAGTGGAACCGGCTTGGCGGCTGCTTCAGGACTATGAATATAACGGTACGACAGGGGCAGGGTAACGATCTGCATGATGTTTCGCGGTGGGTTACAGGAACCGCCCGGGCAAGTCGCGCGGGCCGGTTCCTAAAGAGCGGACTACTAAAGGATTAGTCCAGAGAGATATTGGCTTCTTGAGCGATCTTGGCGTTGCGCTCCAGCGTCTTCTGAATGGTTTGCTGGAATTCCTCGGGGGAGTCAGCCACAGGAGTCGCACCCAGTTGGGCCAGACGCTCCTTGATTTCGTCGCCCGAAAGTGCCTTCACAGCTGCCTTGTTCAAGGCGTCGCGAATATCGGCGGGTAGGCCGGCAGGCGCGATCAGACCAAACCAGGAGGGGTCGTTCACTGGCTCTAGGCCAACTTCTGCGAAAGTGGGGACGTCCGGTACAGCGGCGCTACGCTCAGGCGAAGCAACAGCCAGGGCGACCAGCTTGCCTTCCTTGATATGCGGAATGGAGGACGGCAGGTTATCGAAGAGAATATCTACTTGGCCAGCCAGGGTGTCAGTCAGGGCGGGGCCGACGCCACGGTAGGGTACGTGCAACAGGTCGGTGCCCGATGCCATCTTGAACAGCTCGCCCATCATGTGAGATACGGATCCGTTCCCGGCCGAAGCATAGGCAAATTTGCCGGGGTCGGCCTTGGCCTGTTCAACGAACTCGGCCATGTTGCGAGCCGAAACCTTTTGGGGGTTCAGCACCATGACGTTAGGCACGGCAGCGATATTGGTGATTGGCGTGAAGTCCTTGCCAGCGTCATACGGCAGGTTCTTGTAAACCACAGGATTAATACCATGGGTACTCACTGTTGCAATGCCCAGGGTGTAGCCGTCCGGCTTGGCTTGCGCAACGGTTGCTGTACCGATGGAACCACCTGCGCCAGCACGGTTCTCAACCACAATTACCTGATTGAGTTCATTGCCAAGACGCTCAGCCAAGAGACGTCCCACGATATCGGTGGTGCCACCCGGCGCAAACGGCACGATCAGTTTGATGGGTTGCTCAGGGTAGGCAGCAGCCGCAGCGCCTGCAAAAGTGGTGGTGAGGGCGGCGACGCCGGCCACACAGAGTCCAACTACGAAGTTACGCCGTTGCATAGGGTCTCCTCAAACGGATAAAAAATGAGAACCGACCCGGTCAGGGAACAGCCAGGCCAGACGAACGAACCAACTATTCTTGCTATCGGTAAGCAATTGTGCAACCGAAAAAATTTCACTACGATATTCCTTAACGGAATAGATGCTCCCTCAATCCATGCTTATTCAGCATGCTCTCATATCCTCTATGCGCCGGTTCTGCCCTTCCATTTCCGACCTTCACGCCTTTGAGGTCGCAGCAAGGCAAGGAAGCTTCACTCGCGCTGCTCAGGAACTCTGTGTCACCCAAGGCGCGGTAAGCAAACAGATAAAAAACCTTGAGACATTCCTTGGGGTCACCTTGTTTTCCCGCACTCGTGCCGGGCTGATGCTCACACAAGCCGGCCATGCTTACCTGAATGATGTCAGGGCCGCGCTGAACAAGATCGAGTCGGCGTCGCTGGCCATCATGTCTCACCGCGGGCACGGCGGGACGCTCAACATCACCTGCATGCCGACACTCGGCGCCAAATGGCTCATTCCCCGTCTGCCCGATCTGCGCAAGCAGTTTCCAGAGCTGCAATTGGTGTTCCTGCCATATCGCATGGGCTATGACTTCGAATCACCGGAAGTCGATGCCGCGATACGCTTCGGCACAGGCAGCTGGCCCGGCAGCCATGCTGAATACATAACGGGGCGGGAAGTGGTACCCGTCTGTGCACCGGGTCTGTTCGCCGAGCCAGTTCGTTCAGCAGCCGATCTATTGAGCAAGCCGCTGCTGCATCACACCAGCGCCCAACATCACTGGCCCGAATGGTTTCGGGACGCAGAGTGCGAGACCCCTCGCAGCGCTGATGGAGCCCGGTATGATCAGTACTCTTTATTGTCACAGGCTGCCATAGCGGGCCTGGGTGTTGCGCTCATTCCACGGTGTGTCATCGAAGACGAATTGAATGAAGGCAAGCTCGTGATTCCCTTGAACCTGCCCATTACGGCTCAGGACGGTTATTACCTCTGTTATCCCGAGCACAAGCGGAACCTTCCCGCCCTGCAGGTCTTCCGCAAGTGGTTACTAGAGTCAGCTGCCCATGGCAGTGCAAATTGACGCATACATGCAATTCGATATAGAATCAAGAGCTTGGCATTTTGCCAATTCGTTAAAAGCAAAAGCATGCCTGCCTTCAGGGCGGTGTATTTAAAGGCTTTTGCTTTCTTATTTGATTTAAGGAACCCCCCATGTACGCGGTCATAAAAACTGGTGGCAAGCAATACCGAGTTGCCGCCGGCCAAAAACTCAAGATCGAACAGATACCGGCAGACATTGGGCAAGAAATTTCGCTGGACCAAGTGTTGTCGGTTGGCGAAGGCGAAGAGCTGAAGATCGGCACGCCTTTCGTTGAAGGCGCCGTGGTCAAGGCTACCGTTCTTGCACAAGGCCGTCATCCCAAGGTCAAAATCTTCAAGATGCGCCGTCGCAAGCATTACCAGAAGCGCCAAGGCCATCGTCAGAACTACACCGAAGTTCGCATCGAAGCCATCTCGGCTTGATGCCACGGTAAACAGGAGTTAAGCAATGGCACAGAAAAAGGGCGGCGGCTCTACGCGGAACGGCCGCGACTCACAGGCAAAACGCCTGGGCGTCAAAGTCTATGGTGGTCAATTGATCCCCGCTGGTTCCATTATTGTGCGTCAGCGTGGCACCCAGTTCCACCCTGGCGTCAATGTCGGCATCGGCAAGGACCACACTCTCTACTCGCTGGTTGATGGTAGCGTTAAGTTCCACATCAGCGGCGCGCTGAACAAGCGTACTGTATCTGTCGTTCCCGCCGAATAATTCCGGCCTGAACGCAGCAGCAGGGAACCGTCAAGTCCCGGCGACTTGACCCGGTTTCCCTGGCATGAGCCTCGCCACCTAACGGCGAGGCTTTTTGTTTTTGATTAGAATTGATTTCTCCACCCAAGGTAGACAGCCATGAAGTTCGTCGACGAAGCAACCATAGAGGTCATTGCCGGTAAAGGCGGCAATGGTGCAGCGAGCTTTCGCCGCGAAAAATTCATCCCCAAAGGCGGGCCAGATGGCGGTGACGGCGGTCGCGGCGGCAGTATCTACGCTGTGGCAGACCGCAACATCAATACTCTGATCGACTTTCGCTATGCGCGATTGCATCGAGCCAAGAATGGCGAGAACGGCCGCGGTTCCGACCAATACGGTGCGGCAGGTCCAGACATCACGCTGAAGGTTCCTGTCGGCACAGTCATTTACGACGCCGACACGGGCGAGCAACTGGTCGATTTTGAGCACCATGGGCAAAAATTCACCCTGGCGGCGGGTGGCAAGGGTGGAATGGGAAATCTTCACTTCAAATCCAGTACCAACCGCGCTCCCCGCCAGTTCACGTACGGTGAAGAAGGCGAACAGCGTCGCCTGCGCATGGAGCTTAAAGTGCTCGCGGACGTCGGTCTGCTGGGTCTGCCCAATGCCGGCAAATCCACTTTGATCAGCAAGGTTTCCAACGCCCGGCCGAAAATTGCCGATTATCCCTTCACCACTCTGCACCCCAACTTGGGCGTGGTACGTACCTCCGCCAGCCGCAGCTTCGTGATTGCAGACATTCCAGGTCTTATCGAAGGCGCATCGGAAGGTGCCGGCCTGGGCCACTTGTTCTTGCGTCACCTCTCGCGTACCCGGGTATTGCTTCACATTATCGACGTGTCCTCGCCCGACCCCGATTTCGACGCAGTTGAACAGGCCGCCGTAGATGCACAGGCCATCATTCAGGAGCTGCAACGATACGATGCGTCCCTCTATGAAAAGCCGCGTTGGCTGGTCCTGAACAAGCTGGACATGGTGGAAGACCCCAAGGCGGTGCAA
Organism: Alcaligenaceae bacterium; assembly: GCA_029267315.1. Taxonomy (GTDB): domain Bacteria; phylum Pseudomonadota; class Gammaproteobacteria; order Burkholderiales; family Burkholderiaceae_B; genus Yanghanlia. Next base: position 40,076 of record JAJUJD010000007.1, on the reverse strand, counting down.
GAGCGCCTGTGCAAGCTACTCGACTGGAAAGGCCCGGTGTTTGGCATTTCTGCCATTACTGGTGAAGGCACACAGGAATTGGTGTGGGCGCTGCAAGATTGGTTGGACGCCGAAAAGCAACGTGAGAACGTCGAGCAGGACAAGTTGCAAGGTATCCATGTGGAAGATGATCCTCGCTTCGATCCGGCGCGCGCCACTCCCGATGCCGACTCCCCTCAAAGCCCTTCGAAAAGTTGAAACCAGGCCGGGGACAATGTGCCCGGCCCTCCTCCTTCCCATCCTTGCTTCTGCAAATGTTTGACCTCAAGAACACGCCACCCGCAACCGTCGACGCTCGGCGGCTCGTCATTAAAGTCGGCTCTTCGCTGGTGACCAACGAAGGAAAAGGCCTTGATCTGGAAGCGGTGGAGCAATGGGCAAGCCAAATTGCCACTTTGCATGCCGAAGAGCGGCAGGTCGTACTCGTGTCCAGCGGGGCCATTGCAGAAGGCATGGCACGACTGGGGTGGCCCCGCCGCCCCAGTGCCATGCATGAGTTGCAGGCGGCCGCGGCAGTTGGGCAGATGGGGTTGGTGCAGGCTTACGAAGCTGCCTTTGCACGCCATGGCATACGGACCGCACAAATTCTTCTGACGCACGAGGACTTGGCAGACCGACGCCGTTACCTGAATGCCCGCAGCACTCTGTACACCTTGCTGGCACTCGGAGTGGTGCCCATCGTCAACGAGAACGATACCGTTGTCACGGATGAGATTCGGCTGGGCGATAACGACACACTGGGCGCGTTGGTTACCAATCTCATCGAGGCCGAGACTCTGATCATTCTCACCGACCAGAGTGGCCTCTATACCGCAGACCCGCGCAAGGATGCCTCCGCCACGCTGATTGAGGTTGCCCGGGCAGGCGATCCAGCGTTGGAGAAAATGGCGGGCGGCTCTGGAAGTGACATCGGTACGGGTGGCATGCTCACCAAAGTGCTCGCCGCCAAACGTGCCGCCAACAGTGGTGGCCACACCATAATTGCCAGTGGACGTGAACCCCGAGTGCTGGAGCGCCTGGCGGAAGGTCAACGCATTGGCACAGAATTGCGCGCTGTTCTGCCGATACGGTCGGCTCGTCAGCGTTGGCTGGCCAACCACTTACGCCTGCGCGGGCGGGTGACGCTGGACCGTGGGGCGGTCAAGGCACTCACCGAGGGGCACAAGAGCCTTCTGGCCATTGGCGTAACCGCTGTTCATGGCGAATTCGAGCGGGGCGATGTGGTGGCCTGCCTGGACGAAAATGGCAAGGAGCTCGCCCGCGGCCTGATCAACTATTCCTCGAGCGACACGCGGCGAATTTTGCGCCAACCCAGCCACCGCATTGCCGACATTCTAGGCCACATGACCGACCCGGAACTCATGCACCGCGACAATATGATAGTGCTGCAGCCTGCCTTAAAGAGCTGAACTGCACGCTGCGGCGTCGCAGGCAGTGGCTGGCGCGGAAAGACTATGCGGTAGAGTGAGCTCAACGCAGAGTTCGTAACCCACCCCTCGCAGGGAGCGGATGGGCAGGTCTAGCCCTGCAGCAAGAAATTTTTTCCGCAGACGGCTCATCATGACACTCATACGACGCGTACCAGTGCCACGGGCTTGCCCGTGTACAGGTTCACCGCCCTCTGACGACACTGACCCTGCCGGACCCATGACACTGTCCAGCGCATCGTGACTGAGACGCCTGCGTGGCGCACTACATAGAGCCAGCATCAAAGCGCGTTCCGCAGACGTTAGCGCAACCACAACCCCATGGGGAGACTGAATTTCCCAACCTAGGTGGTTCAGCCGCCAGGCCGCAGTTGCGCTTTCCTGCCTGTGGCACAGCAGGCGTTGCAGATTCATGGCGAGCGTATCCACAGGCACCGATGCGGGCCAACAGGCGACTATGCCATGGACGAGTGCCTGCTTCACTGCAGCCTCGGTGAAAGGGGAGACCAGCGCCATTACTGGCAGCGCGGGAGCCACAGATCGAAGCTGTCGGGCCGCCTGACAACATTGCTCGAAAGACGCTCCCAATAGGACGAGCGAGGGCTCTGGCTTCGTACCTTGTACGCTGAGGGCTGCCAGCAGCTGCGACATTTCGGTATGCAAACGCAGGCCCAGCCCTTGCCGCAGCAATGCCGTCTGCAAAGCACTCGCCCCTGCAAACCCGGCAGAACCAAAAAGGTGCACAAACCCCGCAGTCATTTGCCCTCCTTCATCACGAACGTGTTCGAATCGCATAACTCCTGAAGGACTGTACCCCTAAATAATCACGTTCGTGATTACGGAAATCACCAACGTGTTTGGCAACGCCGGTTCAATCACATTTGTGAACACCTTCGGCTCTCGTCTCAAGCACGCACGCACACTGCGCAGGTTATCTCAGGCGCAACTTGCGCACGCTTGCGGTTTGTCTCAGGGCACTATCGGCAACTACGAATCAGGCAGACGGAAGAACCCCCAGAACGTATTCCGGATTGCCGAAGTGCTGCAGGTCTCCCCTGCATGGTTAGTCCTGAATGCCGGGCCCATGGAACTACCCCCCAGTACCCCGCTTGCCGAGCCTCCGGCCGCTCTCAGCAACACTGTATGGCCCCTGCCGGAAATCGATCCAGCTCGCATCTGGGCACTACCCCTGCACAAGCGACAGCTGCTCGCCCAGACCATTGCCAGCATGCTGGCTGTGCTGGAAGAAAACGAATGAGGAAAACAAAACAGGGAGCCGAAGCCCCCTGCTGAAGTCGTGAGCGCCCCGTATCGGGGCGAACTCATTTACTGCTGCACTGCGTAGAGATACAGTTCGACGCGGCGGTTCATGGCTCGCCCTTCAGCCGTCGAATTGTCTGCCACCGGGTTATTGGGGCCACGCCCCTCGGACATCAATCGGCTACGATCCACCCCGCGGGCATTGAGGTAATTCGTGACTGCATTGGCACGGTTCACCGACAGAGTTTGGTTCACCTGAGCCGTCCCCGTGCTATCGGTATGGCCGATTGCCTTAGCGCGCAGTTCCGGATGCTGAACCAGTGCCCGAGCGACACTATCCAGGACTGGCGTCAGTTCGGGCTTCAGATCGTACTTGCCCGTGTCGAAGGAGACGTTGCTCGGAATATTGACCCGCAAGGTGCCATCAGGCATTTCCGTCACGTCCACGCCCAGGCTGGCGGCCCCGGATTGTTCCACGTCGTTCTTCACGCCCGACCAGTTGTACCCCGCGATGCCACCTGCCACCGCACCGATACCCGCGCCAATGGCAGCGGCACGGCTGCTATCGCCAATCAGAGCGCCTAGGCCAGCACCTAACGCCGCCCCTGTCCCGGCACCTACGGCGGTGCGACCGCCCTGCCCCATTTCGCCTGTGGCGCAACCTGCCGCCAGCGCCACCGCACCCAAGCATGCTGCCAGGCGCGTCATACGCGTTGAAACGTTCATATCGTTCTCCTTCTTGTCCTAAACGGATGACTGCAGAGAACGATCGTAACAAGAGCGCCCGTCCAGGATTGTTAAATTTGGTTCAGTGCAGAATCTGTTGGAGGAAAGTCTGAGTACGCTCGTGCTGGGGAGCATCAAAGAAAATATCTGGGCTGTTCTCTTCGATGATTTCACCCTGATCCATGAAGATGACGCGGTCGGCGACCTTGCGGGCGAACCCCATTTCGTGCGTTACGCACAGCATGGTCATGCCGCTTTCTTCAGCCAAGCTGACCATCACATCTAGCACTTCCTTGACCATTTCCGGGTCCAGTGCTGAAGTAGGCTCGTCGAAGAGCATGATCTTTGGGTTCATGCACAGTGACCTTGCGATAGCCACTCGCTGTTGCTGGCCTCCCGAAAGCTGCCCCGGGAACTTATTAGCCTGCTCGGGAATTCGCACACGCTCCAGATATTTCATGGCAGTGGCTTCCGCTTCCGCCTTGCTTCTCTTGAGCACCCAGATCGGCCCTAGCGTCAGATTTTCCAGGACGGTCAGGTGTGGGAATAGATTGAAATGCTGGAACACCATACCGACATCACGGCGTATAGCCTCTATGTGCTTGAGGTCGTTGGTTAGTTCGGTTCCATCCACCAGAATACGCCCCTGCTGATGTTCTTCCAGGCGGTTGATGCAGCGGATCATGGTGGACTTGCCTGAACCGGACGGGCCACAGATGACAATACGCTCGCCCTGAGCGACCTCGAGGTTCAGATTGCGCAGCACGTGAAACTGTCCGTACCACTTGTTGACGTTTTCAAGGCGAATGATGGCCTCGGACATGCTCGACTCCTTGTTCCGCTTACTCAGCGTTGATATCCCTTGTCCAGATGACGCTCCAGCGCCTGGCTGTAACGGGAAATCGCATAACAGAATATGAAATAGATGACTGCAATGAAGACATAGGCTTCCACACTGAAGCCGCGCCAGGCTGCATCGGCGATAGCCGCTTTTGCCGCCTGGGTGAGGTCGAAGATGCCAATGATCACGACCAGTGAGGTGTCCTTGAACAGTGCAATGAAGATGCCCACTAAGGGTGGGATCACGACTTTCAGAGCCTGGGGCAGGATGATAAGCCGTGTCTGCTGCCAGTAGGTCAGGCCCAGGGAATCAGCCCCTTCATATTGGCCTTTGGGAATGGATTGCAGGCCGCCACGTACCGTCTCGGCAATATACGCTGCCGCAAAGAGAATGATGGCGATCTGTGCCCGCAGCAGCTTATCGATGGAGAACCCTTCCGGCAGGAACAGCGGCAGCATTACCGATGACATGAACAGCAGGCTGATCAGCGGTACACCGCGAATCAGCTCGATGTACACCACGCACAGCGATTTGATAGCCGGCATGTTGGAGCGGCGCCCCAAGGCCAACAGCACCCCCAGCGGGAAGGCAAAGGCAATGCCGAAAGTGGACAGGATCAAGGTGACGGGCAGCCCTCCCCAACGATCATTTTCCACATAGGATAGTCCGAAAACGCCGCCCCACATCAGTACGGCCACTGCCACAAGGGCGACTGTCCAAAGGACCAGCAGCCAAGCCGACCAGAAGCGACGGATGGCACTGCACACCAGCGCGAGAACAAGGATGATGGATGCCAGCAGCGGCCGCCACTGTTCATCGTATGGATAAACCCCGAAGAGAATCAGGCGGTGCTTTTCAGCTATGAATGCCCAGCAGGCACCCTCTGCCTTTCGGCACTCCTGTGCCGTATCGGAGGTGAAATCGGCATCGAAGAACAACCAGTCCAGCATCGCAGGGACAGACATGATCAGCAGCCAGGCTACCAGCACCGTCAGCAGAATGTTCAGCGGCGACGAGAACAGGTTTTCCTTCAGCCAGGCGACCTTGTTCGCGGGTGGACGTGGCGCGAGTTCAGGAGAAGCAGGAATCGCACTCATATCAGCGCTCCACCAGCGCAATGCGCTTGTTGTACCAGTTCATGAAAATCGAGATCGATAAACTCACTGTCAAATAGGCAGCCATGATGATAAGAATGCCCTCGATCGCCTGCCCAGTCTGATTCAGCGTGGTATTCACCACGGAAACGATGTCGGGGTAGCCGATCGCGACCGCGAGCGAACTGTTCTTGGTGAGGTTGAGATACTGGCTCGTCATGGGGGGGACGATGACCCGCAATGCCTGGGGCAGGACCACCAGCCGCAGGGTGCGTCCACGCGAGAGCCCCAGGGCTTCAGCCGCTTCCCATTGCCCCTTGCCGACTGCCTGGATCCCTGAACGCACCACTTCGGCCACAAAAGCCGAGGTATATATCACCAGGCCAAGCAGCAGCGCGGAAAATTCCGGCGACAGCGTGATACCACCTACAAAATTGAAACCCTTGAGGACGGGAACGTTGACGGAAAGTTCGGCGCCTCCCGCAACCCAGCCAGCCAGTGGAAGGGCAAGCAACAAGGCAATGGAGACACTTCCCACCGGGAAGATCTGCCCCGTGGCGGCCTGACGCTTGCGCGCCCAATGGGCAACCAGAATGACCAGCACAATGGCCAGTGCCAGCCCCCCGAGAATCCAGTCGAGAGCATCTCCCTGCAACGATGGCAGTTTCAGACCGCGGTTCGACAGAAATACGCCTGGCAGCGGTGTAAGCGCCTGACGCGGCCCGGGCATGTTCTCGGTGATGATGGCGTACCAGAAGAACAGCTGCAGCAGCAGCGGGATATTGCGCATCACTTCCACGTACACACTTGCTACGCCAGATACCAGCCAATTCTTCGACAGGCGCGCGACGCCGATGAGCGTGCCCAGCAAGGTGGCAAGCACGATACCGACAACGGACACACGAAGCGTGTTCAGCAGGCCAACCCAGACCGCGCGGCCATAGGTGTCCGCAGGGGTGTAAGAAATGGGAGACTCGCCAATGGCAAACCCAGCTTCGCGCCCCAAAAACCCAAAGCCAGTGGAGATATTGCGAACCGACAGGTTATGCAGTGTGTTGGAAACGAGGTACCAGACGACAAAGCCGACGATGCCGACCACGAGTACCTGGTAAAGCAGGGCCCGGGTGGCAGGATCATTCCAGGATAATCGCCTGCTGCGTGATGGCGAAGCGGAGGTGCTCTGTTTTGTCATGGAAGTCTGATTCCGGCAGATGAAGACCGGTTGAATCGGTTTGCAGCGGCGCTCGCACAGTTGGACGCGCCGCCTTTACTACGTAAACACCGGCCTGGAGAACGGCACCAAAGTAGCCGTTCTCAACAGACCGGAGACCCTGAAGGGTTTAGCGGATGGGCCAGCCGTACATAAGACCGCCGTCCTTCCAGAGGGCGTTCAGCCCGCGTTCGAGCTTCATCGGCGAGGAGGCACCGATATTACGATCGAACGACTCGCCATAGTTGCCGACCTGCTTGATGATGTTGTAGGCCCACTTGTTGTCCAAGCCCAGGCCTTTGCCCATTTCGCCCGTCACGCCCAGAATACGCTGAATGTTGGGGTTCTGGCTTTTGGTCATTTCGTCGAGGTTCTTAGAGGTGATGCCGTACTCTTCTGCTTCGATCATGGCGTTGAGCGCCCAGCGAACCACCATGAACCATTCGTCATCACCTTGACGAACCATGGGGCCCAGCGGCTCCTTGGAGAAGTCTTCCGGCAGAATCACGTGATCGTCCGGATTCGGCAGTGTGGTACGCACGGTGGCCAGCCCGGATTTATCGGTGGTGAAGGCGTCGCAACGGCCACCCTCGTAAGAGCGCATGGCTTCGTCAGGGCTGTTGATGACAACCGGCGTGAAGGTCAGACCATTGGAGCGGAACCAGTCTGCGAGATTCAGCTCGGTCGTGGTGCCAGGCTGCACACAGATGGTTGCGTTGTCGAGTTCCTTGGCACTGGTGACACCCAGCTCCTTCTTCACCATGATGCCCTGGCTATCGTAGTAGTTGATGCCAGTGCTCATCAGCCCCAAGGTGGTGTCGCGTGTCAGGGTAGCGGTGGTATTGCGGGTGAGTACATCGATTTCGCCCGATTGCAGCGCAGTGAAACGTTGCTGGGTGGTGACCGATGTAACCTTGAATTTTGAGGCGTCGCCAAACACCATGGCGGCAACGGCTTTGCAGATGTCGACGTCAACGCCGTTCCATTCGCCGCGGCTATCTGCAATGGAGAAACCGGGCAGCCCGGTATGCACGCCACACTGCACGAAACCCTTCTTTTTGACTGCGTCGAAGGTCTCGCCCGCCTGCGCCCCGGCACCAATGAATAACAGGGACGCGCCAATGACCAACGCTGATTTGAATTTCATGGAATATCCTCTTGGTTGTCGTTGTGACCGCTAGTTCGTGGCATACAATGAGCATCCACGGCCTCAAGAATGTAGCCGTTCGTTTACCGCCAGTAACATGGGGGATATCCCTTGAGGCCTTTGCAAAGAAAGGCTCTTCCACTGCGTTGGCACGTTTTCGATGATCGAATTCCAGCATGTTTTCAAGTCCTACGGACGCGGCCGCAACATACTGGCGGACGTGAATTTCCGTATAGAACCTGGCGAATTCGTATTTGTCTCGGGCCCCTCGGGGGCCGGCAAATCCACCCTGCTCAAACTCATTGGCGGGCTCGAGCCACCCAGTCGGGGAGCCACGCTCATTAACGGGCATAGAAGCGACCGCATGGCTTCCCGAGCACGCCCCTATCTGCGACGTGCAGTCGGCGTGATATTGCAAGACACCCACCTGTTATACGACCGCAGTGCCATTCAAAATGTACTGCTGCCTCTGGCCGTGACGGGCCACAGCCCGGCCAAATCCGTTTCGCGCGCACGGGCTGCCATGGAGAAGGTCGGCCTGGCCGGTAAGGAAGATCTCAACCCCGTCGAGATGTCGGGTGGGGAACAGCAGCGTCTGGCCATAGCCCGGGCAATTGTGAACCGCCCATCCATACTGATTGCCGACGAACCCACCGCAAACCTTGATGAGGAGAGCGCGCGCCGCATCATGGACGTCTTTCGCGATTTCAATCGAGTGGGCGTCACCACCCTCATCGCTTCGCACGACCGGGGGCTGATGGCCGACTATGCCCGGCGGACCATGCGTATTGAAGGTGGCCGCTTCACCGACACGCCGGGGGTCTGATGGTACGCTGGCTGAACCAACACCGTTACGCGCTGGGCGTTGCTTTCCGGCGGCTCCGTAATCAACCTTTTTCCTCGCTGTGCAATATTTTGGTGATCAGCCTGAGTCTGGCCGTGCCAATTGTGGTGGCCGCCGTGCTGGACACTGCCAAGCCAGTCATCAGCCAGTTGCCGGTGTCTGCGGAAGTCACCTTGTACTTGGATCGTGCCGCCCCGCCTGAGGCCGCGCGACAAATCAGTGCGGATCTTCAGCAGCAGCACGCAGAGGACATCGAATCACTGGAAGTCATCACACGCCAGCAGGCGCTGGAACTGCTGCGCAGTCGTCCCGCATGGTCCGATGCTTTGGCCGTCCTTCCCGACAATCCCTTGCCGGACGCCATTGTTGTCACGCTGCGGCAGCATCCTGAGATTGCGCAGACCACCAACCGCTTGAGCCAACAGTGGCGGCAGCTGGATTCAGTTGACACTGTTCAGGTGGACAGCGCGTGGGTACAACGGCTGCAGGCCCTCTTGGACTTTCTTGGCATGGGGTTGTGGATGTTGGCGCTCGGTGTAGCGGTTGTGGTGCTCGCAACGGTCTTCAATACTGTGCGCCTGCAAGCCTTAACGCAGCGGGAAGAGATCGCCATCGCCCGTCTGGTGGGCGCGACGGAAAGCTTTGTTCGCAGACCATTTCTTTACTTGGGCGCATTGACGGGCCTGTTTTCCTCTGCCCTGGCCGTGGTGATAGCCTGGGGTGCCCTTCAACCGCTGGGAACCGCCATCAACCGCTTGGCCAGCAGTTACGGCACCGAATTGGCTTTGCACCTGCCTGATGGCGTCAGTCTGATACTGGCGGGCATTGTGGTGGCCATCCTGGGCTCACTTTCGGCGCGGTGGTCTGTCTATCGCAATACCCACTTCTAGTATGTCCAGTCCCTCCAGCCTGCACGACTTGGCCCAACGGGTCTGCGACTGGCAACGCCAACATGGCCGCCATCACCTGCCCTGGCAGGGCACGCAAGATCCTTATCGGGTATGGCTGTCAGAAATCATGTTGCAGCAGACCCAGGTCAGCACCGTCATTCCCTATTACGAACGCTTCCTGGAACGCTTCCCCACTATTCACAGCCTGGCGCAGGCCACCCAGGAAGAAGTCATGCCATATTGGGCAGGCCTGGGCTACTACGCCCGCGCTCGCAACCTGCACCGCTGTGCTCAGGTCGTAGCGCGGGAACATGGTGGACGCTTTCCCAAATCCGCCGAAGAAATCGCCACTCTTCCCGGCATAGGCCGGTCTACGGCAGCTGCAATTGCGGCATTCTGCTATGGCGAGCGCTCGTCAATCATGGACGGGAACGTCAAGCGGGTATTCACAAGGTATTTTGGCATCCATGGGTATCCGGGGCTTCGGGCCGTGGAGCAGCGCCTGTGGGCTCTGGCGGAAATGGCTGTGGAACAGGCCAGTGGCAGCCTCGACATGGCCGCCTACACCCAGGGCTTGATGGACCTGGGCGCGCAAGTTTGCACGCGCAGCAAACCGCTGTGCGAAACATGCCCGCTCGCAAGCGATTGCGAAGCGCGCTTGCGGGGCTTACAAGACCAGCTGCCCGAAAGGCGGCCCAAGCGCGTACTGCCCGAACGTCATTGCACCATGCTTCTGCTACACCGCGACGGCCATCTGCTTCTGGAGAAGCAGCCGCAAACTGGCATATGGGGCGGGCTGTGGAGCCTGCCACGCTACGACACGCTCGAAGAAATGGCGGCGGATTGTCAGGCACGCGGAATTGTCATGAACGATGATGGCCGCATGGCTACCATCGTTCATACCTTCACCCATTTCCGCCTGCACATCGCGCCCTGGCTCCTGGAAGCCCCGCCCAACGTTGGAGAGACTCGGCCCATGGAGGCCTGGGTCGCGTTCGACCACTTGGCGCAAACCGCCACACCCGCGCCCGTACGCGCCCTGCTGGACGCTCTACCGGTCAGTTGATTATTCGCGGTCGCGTGGAGGGCGATAGCGGCTGATGCTCATCAGGAGTCCGCCAGCAACGCCCAAGGTCAGCAACGCGGTGCCTCCGTAGCTCAGGAAGGGCAGCGGCACACCCACCACGGGCAGAATACCCGTCACCATACCGATGTTCACAAACACATAAGTGAAGAACATCATCGCCATTGCACCGGCAAGCAGGCGCCCGTATTGCGTTCGCGCCTGCATGGCAATGTGCAGCCCGCGCATCACCAATAGGCCATACAGCACCAGCATCATGATGCCACCGTACAGACCGAACTCTTCGGCATACACGGCAAAGATGAAGTCGGTTGTGCGCTCTGGAATAAAGTCCAGATGTGCCTGCGTACCTTTCAGATACCCCTTGCCGTAAATGCCACCCGAGCCAATCGCAATCATGGACTGAATGGTGTGAAACCCCTTGCCCAACGGGTCGGAAGTCGGGTCCAGCAAGGTGCACACACGGTGCTTCTGATACTCATGCAGAACAACCCAGTCGACGTCCGGCTGACAGATCTGTTCCTCATAGTAGATCACACCGCCTATTAGGAGCGCGCCCCCGACAAACAGTGGAACCAACAGCTTGAAAGACAGCCCACCGAAATAAATGACAAAGAAGCCACTGGCAAAAACCAGCAAGGCCGTGCCGAGGTCGGGCTGGCGCACAATGAGGATGAAGGGAATGACCAACAGCAGGGACGCCACAAAAAAATCTCGCAGACGCAAACTGCCCTTGTTCTTATGGAAATACCAGGCCAGCATCATGGGCACCGATATTTTCAACATCTCGGACGGCTGAATGCGCACCAGCCCGAGATCCAGCCAACGCGTTGCACCCTTGCTGGTTTCGCCGAAAAACTCCACCCCGAGCAATAGGATCACCCCGACTGCATACACATAAGGTGAGAGCCGCATCAGCAAAGGCGGCGGCAGCGCAGCAGCAATCCACATGGCGGCGAATGCCACCACAAAGTTACGTGTCTGCTCAGCGAAGCGCCAGTCCGTGCCGCCTACCGCGGAGTGCATGATGGTCAGGCCCAATACGGCCATAATGATCAACAGGGCAAGCAAGGGCCAGTCAAAGGCCGTAAGCACCCGTACCCCCTGGTTCGCCAGCCTTTTCATTCCACACTCCTAAGCTGAATGCGCAATGACGGCTGTGGGCCGGTGGGAACCCGCACAGGAGGCTCGTCATCGTGAGCCGGCGGAGGCAGATGCTCCGGGGGAACCACTGCGTCAGGGGATTCCCCCTGAGCACCTTCTTCCACGTCTTCCGACTCTGCCAGTGGCTCGGCGACCCCGCTTAGATCAGCCGTCGCGCGCGCTTCCACCCGTTTGGGATCCAGCCAGAAATCGAACACCTTGCGCGCTATTGGCGCTGCCGCGACCGTGCCCCAGCCGCCGTTTTCCACGATGACCGCCAAGGCGATCTGTGGATCTTCCACGGGTGCATAAGCCATGAAAAGCGAGTGATCGCGCAGACGCTCATCGACGGTGTCCGCGTCGTAGCGTGCGCCGCGCAGACTGAACACCTGGGCGGTGCCCGTCTTGCCTGCCGCCTGATAATGCGCACCGTTGAACACCCTGCGCGCTGTTCCCTTGCGTACGACATCCACCATGGCATCGCGAATCACCGCCAGATTCTGCGGCTTGAGCGGAATAACATGGGTCGGTTCCGTGACGGTTTTTTCCACCGCGCCCGTCCGCGACCAATGAATTTGGTCCACCAGGTGGGGCCGCATATAAACCCCGTTATTGGCAAGAACCGAGGTGGCCTGAGCCAACTGCAACAAGGTGAAGGAGTTGTAGCCCTGTCCTACCGCCACAGAAACGGTCTCGCCGGCATACCAACGTTGCTGCGACGGCTTCTTGTACGCGTTGCGTTTCCACTCCGTGGAAGGCAATACTCCGCGGCGTTCACCGTCCAGGTCGATTCCTGTGCGCTGTCCGAAACCAAACTGTTTGGAGAAATCGTGCAAGGCGTTGACACCGATCTCTGGCCCCAGTGAAAAGAAATAGGTGTCGGAGGACACTACGATTGCGCGATGCATGTCCGTGGGCCCATAGGCCGCTCCCCCAGCATTGCGGAAACGCTGTCCACCGAATTCAAAATAGCCGGGATCCTGGATGCGGTCCTTGGCCCCCCGCTTGCCAAGTTCCAGGGCGGCCAGGCCTACAAACGGCTTGTAGGTGGAACCGATTGGATAGGTGCCGGTAAGGGGTCGATTCACCAAGGGGTGGTCTGGCGACTCATTGAGCCGCTTCCAGTTTTCAACGTCTATCCCGTCCACAAAGAGGTTGGGGTCGAAAGAAGGCGCGGAAACGAAGGCCAGCACTTCCCCAGTGGGAGGATGGATGGCAACCAGCGCCCCGCGGCGACCCTCAAATTCGCGCTCCGCCACCTTTTGCAACTGTATGTCCAAAGAGAGCCGCAAGTTCGCCCCGGGCACGGGGTCGATACGGCTGAGCGTTCGCACTGGACGACCCGAGGCGGTCACCTCGACTTCCTCGACCCCTGTCCGACCATGTAGCACTTCTTCCCAGGTGCTTTCTATGCCCTTTTTTCCGATCACCTGAGTGCCACGATAGTTTCCAATATTGCCTTCCTCTTCCAGGCGATGAAGGTCCGCTTCGGAGATTCTGCCCACGTATCCAAGTACGTGTGCGGCAGTTTCTCCATGAGGGTATTCTCGGACCCATCGCGCCTGAAGCTCCACTCCAGGGAAGCGCCACGAGTGCGCTGCAAACCAGTAGGCCTCTTCGTCGGTCAGGTTGTTGCGCAGGAGAATTTCGGTGTAACGGCCGTTCTGGCTGACGTTCTTGAGAAAGCGGCGGCGGTCGCGCGGGCTGATTTCCACCAGCTCACCAATTTCATCGAGCATGGCCTCCATATCGCCTTGCACCCTGGCCGGCGCGACGGACAAGGTGTAGTCGCGGTGATTGCTGGCCAGGACGATGCCATTGCGGTCGAGGATTTCACCTCGACGGGGCGGAATGGGCACCACGGTAATCCGGTTCTGTTCGGCTCGCGCTGACAAACTATCGTGGCGGACAACCTGCAAGTGCCACAGCCGGGCACCCAGCAAGCAGAAACACATCAGTGCGAACAGGCCAGCCACCCACACGCGCACGATCATGCGCTTGCGTTGGATTTGCGACGTCTTTTTGAACTCGAACATGATGCGCGCCGCCTTCAGACAGCGCCGCCGTCGCCTTCCTCATGGCGACGCTGTGGCATCTGCAACAGCACATCGACCAATGGCCACAACAGCGCCATGAGGAAGGCGGACCATAGCCAGTTCCATCCCAGCCATTCCCCCGCCAGCCAGCCTTCAATCAGGCGACTCGCAGATTTCGCCACGACAAAGATGGGCAGCACATGCAGGCACTGAACCACCGAGTTGAAGCGCTGCAGCCGCCTGGACAGCACCAGGGTCCCGTAGGCGGCCAGTGTGTAGGTGAGTGCGTGCACGCCAAGCAGACTGCCGTCGTGAACGTCCATCAGAATGCCGAAACAGAAGGCCGTGCCCATGCCCATCCGTCGGGGTTCGTTCAGGCACCAGTAGGCAATCACCAGCAGAAGAAGATCGGGGGCCGGCTGCCACACTCGCCAGGGCAGAAGGGAAAATAACCAGACTGCAATCACGGTAAACCAGATGAAGCCCGGGTTCGCTGCGAGCCGGAACGGCGCTGTATCAATGGGTTCCAGCGAAGATAGACCCGCCCCCTTGCGAGTGACCTCGACCTTGACTCGGCGGGCCATTAGCGAAGGTCTCCCGGAATGCCGTTGAGTGCTTCCCGATGGCGCTTGGCTTCTTCCACGTCAACCTGCAACACCAAGAAATGACGGTGCCGTTCAGGGTGAGCGAGCGGCGAAGCCAGAGCCATGGCAAAACCCGTAGCGGAATCTCTGTGCACACTATCGACCCTTGCTACGGACAACCCGGCAGGAAACAAACCGCCGATCCCGCTTGTGACCAGCTCATCGCCCGGCTGAATGTCCGCTCCGGCTGTGAGGTAGCGCACTTCCATCTTGCCATCCGCACCACCGCCAAACGCGATCAATCGCAGACCATTGCGCAATATCTGTACGGGAATGGAAAGCTTGTCATCATTAATGAGCGCAGCTTCCGACGTAAAGGGCGTAACGCGCACGATTTGCCCGACCACGCCACCTTCGTCGATGACAGGCATGCCAGGCTGTATTCCGCTTGAACTGCCCTTGTTGAAAACCAAGTGGTGATTGAATGCACTGGTTGGTTCGAACAGCACTTCCACGGCGATGGATGGCTGAGTGACCGTGCCGGGCACGTTCAGAAGACGCCGTAGCTGATCGTTCTCCGCCGCCAACTGGGCAGCGTGTGTGGCCATTTGCGCCAGCTCGATTCGCTGTCTTTGCAGGGCTTCTTTTTCGATGCGCATTTCATTGGCGGCATCTATCCACCCTTTGACGCGCTCCACACCATCGCGTGGAGCCAGCATGACGCGCTGGAAGGGGTAAAGCAATACCGAGATGCCTTGACGCATGGGCTCCAATGTGGACCAGCGGGCATCGACCAACAGCAAAGCGAGCGCAAGGAAAGCCAGCGCAAACAGCCGAACTTCGGCTGGCGGACCGTGTCTGAACAACTTCAGCGAGCCGTTTTCCTGCATGAGTCTGTTGATACCGCCCCGCGCCGGACCGCGCGCGGGTCAGTGCAATACCGATATCAATCGTAAATGAAGACGCTGCCCAGCTTCTCGAGATGCTCGAGCGCCTCGCCACAACCACGCACCACGCAGGTGAGAGGATCTTCGGCGACGACCACTGGGAGGCCGGTTTCTTCCTGCAGCAGACGGTCCAGATCGCGCAACAGCGCGCCGCCACCGGTCAGGGCAATGCCCTTGTCAGTAATGTCGGCACCCAATTCAGGCGGAGTCTGCTCCAGACCAGTCTTCACCGCGGAGACGATTTGATTGAGAGGATCGGTGAGGGATTCGAGAATTTCGTTGGAGGAAACCGTGAAGCTGCGCGGCACCCCTTCCGACAGGTTGCGACCCTTGACCTCCAGCTCTTTAATTTCAGAACCGGGGAAAGCAGAGCCGATTTCCTTCTTGATGAGTTCGGCCGTGGGTTCGCCGATAAGCATGCCGTAGTTGCGACGGATGTAATTGATGATGGCTTCGTCGAACTTGTCCCCGCCGACTCTTACAGAGCCTTTGTAAACCATGCCGCCCAGCGAGATGATCGCGACTTCCGTCGTACCACCGCCGATATCTACAACCATCGAGCCGCTGGCGTCAGATACTGCAAGCCCCGCACCGATTGCTGCCGCCATGGGTTCTTCAATCAGATATACCTGACTGGCACCGGCACCCAGCGCAGATTCACGGATGGCACGACGCTCTACTTGAGTCGAGCCGCAGGGCACGCAGATGATGATGCGCGGGCTGGGCGCAAACATGCTGCGCGGGTGCACCATGCGGATGAACTGCTTGAGCATTTGCTCGGTTACGGTGAAGTCGGCAATAACGCCGTCCTTCATGGGACGGATCGCTTCAATATTGCCTGGCACTCGGCCGAGCATCTGCTTGGCCTCGCGCCCGACTGCCTGAATAATCTGTTTGCCGCCTGGCCCGCCTTCCTGGCGGATGGCAACCACCGACGGTTCATCGAGCACGATACCCTTACCCCGAACATAGATCAGGGTGTTGGCGGTACCGAGGTCGATCGCCATATCGCTGGAAAAATAACTGCGGAGGAATCCGAACATGGGGTCTGGGACTTGAATGTGGAGAACTCGGTGTGTCCGAAGGCATTAAAAGTGCACCCGCGCGCCATGAGCCGCGCCGCAGGGAAGCCGGACTATCCGATCAAACAAGGAATGATAACTTATAATCGGTGTTTGTTAGCATCGAATAACGGCTGCTGTAACCCCTTGATATAGCCGTAACAAATCCTTTTTCCCGCCACCAGGTCAACATACTCATGGCAATTTCCGAGCAAGACGTAAAGCGCATCGCACGCCTGGCGCGCATTGAACTTTCGCCTGAAGATGCAGCCCAGACTCAAAAGGAACTCAGTGACATCCTCGGTCTGATGGCGCGCCTGCAGGCGGTCGACACCCAGGGGGTGGAGCCCATGGCGCACCCGCTGTCGGCCCATCAAGAAATCCAGCTGCGCCTGCGCGAGGACGTCGCCGCCCCCACTTTAACGGAAAGCGAGCGCGCCGAACTCATGGCCAACGCGCCCGCCCAGGCAGAAGGCCTCTTCCTGGTGCCAACGGTCATCGAGTAAAGCATGGCAAACCTTCCTCTACACACCCAGTTTCCCAGTATTCAGGCATTGCGGGAAACCCTCCGCAGTGGCGAACTCAGCGCCGTCGAACTGGCCCGCAGTGCGCTGGAGGCCATCGAGGCCCAGTCGCAGCTGAATGCCTTTTTGCACGTCGATGCCGAGCTCACCCTGGCCCAAGCCTCTCAGGCCGACGCCGCCCTGAAGTCGGGCGAGGCACCCTCGCTGGCCGGTATCCCTATCGCCCACAAAGATGTCTTCGTCACCCGCGGGTGGCGCACCACGGCCGCCAGCCGCATGCTGGAAAACTATGTCAGCCCCTTCGACGCCACCGTCGTCAGCCGCTTGGCTGGTGCAGGTGCGGTTTCGCTGGGCAAGCTGAACTGCGATGAATTCGCCATGGGTTCGGGCAACGAGACGTCCTATTTCGGCCCTGTGCTCAACCCCTGGGATCACAGCCGTGTT
The DNA here is from genome assembly GCA_029267315.1 of Alcaligenaceae bacterium. Lineage (GTDB taxonomy): Bacteria > Pseudomonadota > Gammaproteobacteria > Burkholderiales > Burkholderiaceae_B > Yanghanlia. The sequence continues at coordinate 22,775 of JAJUJD010000007.1, read as the reverse complement.
CCCGGCGGTTCGTCTGGTGGCTCGGCCGCTGCCGTGGCTGCCGGCTTGGTCATGGCGGCGACCGGCACTGATACCGGCGGCTCTATTCGCCAGCCTTCTGCCTTCTGCGGCCTGTCGGGCATCAAGCCTACCTACGGCACGGTCTCGCGCTTTGGCATGATCGCCTACGGTTCCAGTCTGGACCAAGCCGGCCCGATCGCACGCCATGCCCGTGATCTGCTCGAACTGCTGGAACCCATGGTCGGCTTCGATCCCATGGACTCCACCAGCCTGGAAAGTTGCGACGGCAAAGCCAATAACGCTCAGCGCATCCGCTCCAACTTCGACGCAGCCCTTGCCTCTCAGCAACAGAAAGGCGAGCGCCCACTGGACGGTTTGCGCATTGGCGTGCCGCGTGAATACTTCAATGGCGGGCTGTCCCCGGATGTCGCTCAGGCAGTGGAGCAGGCGCTGCGAACCTTCGAAGAACTGGGCGCAGTGCGTGTAGAAATATCCTTGCCGCGCACCGAGCTTTCCATTCCTGCCTATTACGTCATCGCGCCCGCGGAAGCCTCGACCAACCTATCCCGCTTCGATGGTGTCCGGTTCGGGCATCGCACTGCTCAGTACGGCGACCTCGAAGAGATGACCAGCCGTTCGCGGTTCGAAGGCTTTGGCCCGGAAGTGCGCCGCCGCATTCTGGCCGGCACCTACGTACTGTGCCATGGCTACTACGATGCCTACTACCTGCAAGCACAACGCGTCCGACGCATGATCACCACTGATTTCCAGCAGGCGTTCTCGGAACACTGCGACGTCATCATGGGCCCGGTCTCGCCGAACGTCGCCCGTCAAATCGGTGATAACCGCGAGGATCCGCTCGCTGACTGGCTGTCTGATATCTACACACTGAGTGTGAGCCTCGCGGGCCTGCCCGCCATGTCGGTTCCCTGCGGCTTCAGCGCCGAACCCAAGTTGCCCATCGGGCTGCAAATCATCGGCAATTACTTCGCAGAAGGTGAACTGCTCGCCATCGCCGACTGCTTTCAGCAGGCGACTGACTGGCATCAACGTACTCCAGGACAGCAATAATGGATTGGGAAATCGTCATCGGCCTGGAAACGCACGTCCAGCTTTCCACCGAATCAAAGATCTTTTCTAACAGCAGCACGCGCTTCGGGGCGGCCCCCAATACGCAGGCCAGCGTTGTCGACCTCGCGCTGCCCGGTACGTTGCCGGTCATGAACTACGGGGCCGTGGAACGCGCCATTGTGTTTGGCCTGGCCATCGGCGCCCATGTCGCCCCCTTCTCGAAATTCGAGCGCAAGAACTACTTTTACCCCGACCTGCCGAAGAACTATCAGATCAGCCAACTGGAGATCCCAGTCGTTCAGGGCGGCTCGCTGCGCTTCTTCGTGGGTGATGAGGAAAAGACGGTCAATCTCACCCGCGCCCACCTCGAGGAAGACGCCGGCAAGTCGCTACACGAAAACTTCACCGGCCCGCACGGTGAATCCTCTACCGGCATCGACCTTAACCGGGCGGGCACACCGCTGCTGGAAATCGTCACCGAACCGGAATTGCGCTCCGCTGCTGAAGCGGTGGCCTATGCACGCACGCTTCATGCGCTGGTGGTATGGCTGGGTATTTGTGACGGCAACATGCAGGAAGGTTCCTTCCGCGTGGACGCCAATGTATCCGTGCGCCCGCGTGGCCAGAAGGAATTCGGCACGCGTTGCGAAATCAAGAACGTGAACTCATTCCGATTCCTGGAACGCGCCATTCTTTTCGAAGCCCGCCGGCAGATCGAACTCATCGAAGATGGCGGTACGGTCGTTCAGGAAACGCGGCTTTATGATGCCGACCGCGACGAAACCCGTAGCATGCGCAGCAAGGAAGACGCGCATGATTACCGCTACTTCCCCGACCCCGACCTTCCCCCACTGGTAATTGCGCCAGAATGGATCGAGCGTATTCGCGCCGCGATGCCCGAGCTGCCCTCGCAGAAGCGTCAGCGTTTCGAAGAAGAGCTCGGCCTGACCGCCTACGATGCGGCGCAGCTCACCATGGATCGCGCCACTTCCGATTACTTCGAAGAAGTCGCCGCAGCATTGCCGCAAGGCCAGGCCAAGCTTGGCGCCAACTGGATTCTTGGCGAGCTGGCTGCCACCTTGAACCGCGAGGAACGCGAGCTGGCCGACTGCCCCGTGCGCCCGGAACAACTGGCTGCCCTCATTCAACGGATCATCGACGGCACCATCTCCAACAAGATCGCGCGCGACGTCTTTGCAGCCATGTGGGCAGGCGAGGAAAACGGCAACCCCGACGCCATCATTGAGGCTCGTGGGCTGAAGCAGATCAGCGATTCCGGCGCAATTAGCACCATGATCGATGAAGTCTTGGCAGCCAACCCCGCCATCGTCGAGGAATACCGCGCTGGCCGTCAGAAGGCGTTCAATTCGCTGGTCGGTCAGGTAATGAAGGCCGCCAAAGGCAAGGCAAACCCGCAGCAGGTAAACCAGCTGCTCAAGGAAAAGCTAGACGCCTGACCACTCGCCGGGCGCCTAGCAGGTGTATCACACCCCGTACCGCGCCCGGTAAGCCTGCACAGCCTCGCGATGCGCTGCGAGGCTGGAATCCCCCTCCAGCACCGACATAATGTCTTCCAACGAGGCAATACTGACCACTGGCATGCCATGGGTCAGCTGAACATCCTGGACGGCCGAATGCGGTGAGAGCGCATCATCTGCACCGGCGCGCTCCATGCGATCCAGCGCGATGAGCACCGCAACGGGTTCCGCACCCGCGTCGCGAATGATCTGTACAGATTCCCTTACTGACGTGCCAGCCGTGATCACATCGTCAATAATGACCACTTTGCCCTGCAGAGGCGCACCAACCAGCACACCGCCTTCCCCGTGATCTTTAGCTTCCTTGCGGTTGAAGGCAAACGGAACGTCTCGGCCACCCATTTGAGGATGGCGGGCAAGTTCGATGGCCGTCGCAGTGGAAAGGGGGATACCTTTATAGGCTGGCCCAAACAGCATGTCGAACTGCACGCCTGAATCGACCAAAGCCTGAGCATAAAACTGGGCCAGACGCCCTACTGAGGCACCCGTATTGAACAGCCCCGCGTTAAAGAAATATGGGCTGATTCGCCCCGACTTGACCTTGAACTCGCCGAAGCGGAGCACTCCCTGCTCCAGAGCAAAACGGACGAAATCGCCGCGGTTGCTTGCGTTTGCCATGATATCTGCCTGATACGCGAAAAAGCGACATTATCCGCTATAAACCTGTCTCGCAGGCAAAGCTGGCCGTCATTAGCCCGCATCGCGGTGGCGCTTGCATGCTGTTAAAGTTCAGCTGTTGATTTGATCGAAGGAAGACATGCGCATTATCTCAGCCAACCTCAATGGCATACGTTCCGCTGTTAATAAAGGCTTTCTTGATTGGTTGCCTGAACAGAACGCCGACTTCGTGTGCCTGCAGGAGCTCAAGGCCCAAGCCCCCAACATGACTGAAGCGATGCTGGCACCCGACGGGTATCAGGGCTACTTTCACTATGCAGAGAAAAAGGGTTACAGCGGCGTCGGCATCTACACTCGGCACGAGCCTGAACGGGTAATAGAGGGCCTGGGGGTACCGGAGATAGATGCCGAAGGTCGTTACATCGAACTGGTTTATGACAAGCTGGCGGTCATCTCAGTCTACCTTCCCTCCGGCTCGAGCGGCGATCATCGCCAGGCGGCCAAGTTCGTATTCATGGAACGTTTCTTCAGCCACCTGGCTCAGCTGGCCAGCTGTGGACGCGAAGTCGTGATCTGCGGCGACTGGAATATCGCACACCGGGAAATCGACCTCAAGAACTGGAAAGGGAATCTGAAGAACAGCGGCTTCCTTCCCGAGGAACGGGAATGGCTGACGCGGGTGTTCGAGGAACAGGGTTGGGTCGACGTTTTCCGCCGCCTGTACCCGGAGGCCACAGGAGAAGGCTACACATGGTGGAGCAACCGGGGGCAAGCATGGGCGAAGAACGTCGGCTGGCGCATCGACTACCAGATAGCCACCCCCACACTTGCCGGCACTGCGACGCAGGCCTCGATCTACAAAGACCAGCGGTTCAGTGACCACGCTCCGCTGACCATAGACTACGAGTACACCTTCTGACCATGAAACCGCATATCTCTATCATCACGCTGGCCGTCGACAACCTTGAGAAATCCGTGCGTTTTTACCGGGACGGCTTGGGCTGGAAAACTCGGGGCATCGTTGGGGCCGATCTGGAATATGGGGCAGCTGCCATCTTCGAACTGCAGCCAGGCTTGGCGCTCGCCTTGTGGCCGCGCGAAAGTCTGGCGCACGAGGCAGGAGTCGAGCAACAGTCACCGGCCATGACGGAATTCATGCTGAGCCATTGCGTGACGGAAAGAGCTGACGTAGACGAGGCGCTGCAACAGGCGGCTCAGTCGGGGGGGATGGTGGTCAAACCCGCCCGCGACACCTTGCTGGGCGGTTATTCCGGCATCTTCAAAGACCCAGATGGACACCTGTGGGAAGTTGCGTGGAATCCAGAGCCGGCAGCAGCAGCCGCTAGCGAGGCGAGTCCAGAGCTCTGATTTCTTCCCTACGGAAGTAAAGAAGCAAGAGGCCGGGCAAGGCGATGGCAACCGTGACTACAAAAAAGCCCGGCCAGCCAAGTGATTCCACCAAGGGGGGCGTGAGCGGGCCCGCCAAATATGTACGCCCCACTGCGGATAGTGCAGACAGCAGGGCGAACTGCGTGGCGGAGAACTCCTGGCGGCAAAGTGCCATCAGCAACGCTACAAAGGCCGCAGTGCCCAAACCTCCACAGAGGTTTTCCAGCATGATGATGGCTGCCATGGAATACAGGTGCGGCGGCGTAACCGCCAGCATCCAATAGCCGAAATTCGAGACTGCCTGCAGCACGCCGAACCACATCAGCGAGCGGTACAGGCCCATGCGTGCCATGATGGTGCCGCCGGCAAGTGCTCCGACAATGGTTGCAGCCAGGCCGAACACCTTGTTCACCGCCCCGACTTCCGTTCCTGTGAAGCCCGCCCCGCGTAGCAAAAAGGTGGTAGATAGCGCTCCCGCAAAGGCGTCGCCCAGCTTGTAGAGCACAATCAGCAACAGAATGGTGACCGCGCCACGCCTACGGAAGAATTCCGCCAGCGGCTCCACAACGGCGATCGCCAGCGAACGCGGTGCGGCCGCCACGACTTCCGGTTCAGGGGCCAGTACGGTGGCGAAAGCGCAGACCGCCATTAGGCCGCCCATCAGAAAGTAAGTGTTGTGCCAGCCCAGCCACTGGTCGGCGAGTACCAATGCCAGCCCGCCGGAAACAATCATGGCCAGTCGGTAGCCCAACACCTTGACGGCAGCGCCTGCAGCCCGCTCTTCACTGCGCAGGACGTCTGTACTGTAGGCGTCGAAAGCGATGTCCTGTGTGGCCGAGAGGAAGGCCACCAACACGGCCAACATGGCCAGAGGCAGCAGCTGGTCGCCCGGGGAATAAACACCCATGGCAGCGATACAGCCGGCCAAAGCCAATTGAGAGAGAAATATCCAGCTGCGCCGGCGCCCCAAGAAGGGGAAAGAATAGCGGTCGACCAGGGGTGCCCACAGAAACTTCAATGTGTACGCCGACCCGATGAGGGTCAGAAACCCGATGTTCTGTAGCGAGACGCCGTCGAGTGTGGCCCATGCCTGCAGGGTGCCGCCCGTCAGGGCCAATGGCAGACCGCTGGCGAAACCCAGAACGAGCAACGGGAAAACCCGTGGACTTGTATAGACGCGCTTGCTTGCAGTGATGACAGCTCCGTTCTCAGCAGCTGGATTCAAAACGATAGACGGCCAGCGTGCTGCGCCAGCCAGGCAGGAGTTTAACCTCTTTGTCTTCCTTGAACGTCGCCATGTCGGTAATCCGCAACCCGAGCTTGCGCGCCAAATTTTCAAAGTCTCGCAAGGTACATAAATGGATGTTCGGCGTGTTGTACCACTCGTAGGGCATTTCACCCGTCACGGGCATACGCCCACGCAATATCGACCATCCGTGCGGCCAATAGCCAAAGTTGGGGAAGGACACAATGCCATAGCGCGCCACTCGAGCCATTTCCTTCAGAATGCGCTCGGTGTTGTGCATGGATTGCAAGGTGCGCGAGAGCACGACCGTGTCGAACTGGTGATCGTCAAAAAGTGCCAGCCCCTCTTCCAGGTTCTGCTGTATGACACGTATGCCCCGGCGTATGCTGGCTATCACTTGCTGATCGCTGAGCTCCACGCCAGCACCCGTGCAATGCTTGTTGTTTTGCAGGTGTGCGAGCAAAGTGCCGTCACCGCAACCCAGGTCGAGCACACGACTGCCTGGTTCAATCCAGCTGGCGATGCGCCGGAGATCGGCGCGTACATGTGCAGGAGGGACAGGACTGATCTGGTTCACGCGAGGACTCCCGTGGTGTGGCTGCGCTCGCGCAAGCCCAGACTGGTCGCGATACGGTCGAAGTAACCTTGAACGATGGCGTGATAGCGTGAGTCTTCCAATAAGAAGGCATCATGCCCGTGCGGCGCGTCAATTTCCGCGTATGTGACAGGGGATTTGTTCTTCAGTAGCGCCCTGACGATTTCACGGGAACGCTCCGGCGGGAAGCGCCAGTCGGTCGTGAAGGAAACCAGGAGAAAATCGGCCCCGGCCGGCTCCATAGCGCGCGCGAGGTCTCCGTCGTAGCTGCGTGCTGGGTCAAAGTAGTCCAGCGCGCGGGTAATCAGCAAATACGTGTTCGCATCGAAATAGCGCGAGAATTTCTCGCCTTGGTAACGCAAGTAGGATTCGACCTCGAATTCCACGTCGTAACCGTAGTGGTAGGACCCGCCCTGCCCCGGCTCACGCTGCTGACGCCCGAAGCGCTCCGCCATGGTTTCATCGGACAGATACGTGATGTGACCAATCATGCGTGCTACTGATAGCCCATGCGCCGGCACAACTCCATGCTCGTAGTAATCGCCGCCATGAAACTGCGGATCGTTGATGATGGCGCGTCGGGCCACTTCGTTAAAGCCGATATTCTGAGCAGACAGGCGCGGTGTGCTGGCGATGACGACACAGTGCCGGAGACGATCCGGGCATGTGATGGACCAACTCAATGCCTGCATGCCGCCCAGCGAACCCCCCATCACCGCCGCAAAGCAATCAATGCCGAAGTAATCGGCCACGCGCGCTTGGGCACGCACCCAGTCCTCTACCGTGAGGACGGGAAAGGCCGCACCCCAGGGTTTGCCCGTCGCCGGGTTGATGCTGGCAGGCCCTGTGGAGCCAAAGCAGGACCCAAGATTGTTCACGCCAATCACGAAGAAGCGGTCAGTATCGACAGCCTTGCCGGGCCCCACCATGTTGTCCCACCACCCGACGTCTCGCGGATTGTCTGCCGATATGCCGGCCACGTGATGCGAGGCATTCAGTGCATGACAAATCAGCACTGCATTGCTGCGGTCTTCATTCAAAGTGCCGTAGGTTTCCACCGCCAGTTGATACTGGGGCAACGTTTGGCCGCTGGTGAGCTGCAACGGCTCGTCGAATTGGATGATCTGGGGCTGGACAATGCCTACCGAACCCGGAGGGATGGAAACGGAGGGAGTAGCGGAAGAGGAATTGGCCGCGCCGGCCGGGTGAGAAGCAGTTTGGACCATTCAGGACCTCTTTAGCGGTATTTATGAGGCGCCCGCAAGCGGATCGAGCAAATCGGCGCCAGATGTCAATTGAGGGATTGTAGCACCTGGCTCTGTCATATCGGGATAACCCGCAGGGCCAAAACGAATCATTTCGATACACTTATGCCTATTTGTATCATTTAATTTCATATAAAACTTTTCGCATGACATGGAGTGTGGCTGTTCGCAGGAGGCTAACTTTCAATGAAATCGCTGACTTCACAGGAGCTGCTTTGTCTGAAATGGGTGTCGATGGGCAAAACCAGCTGGGAAACGGGCCGTATTCTCGGTTTGGCAGAACGCACCATCAACTATCATGTCCACAATGCCTGCCGCAAACTTGGCGTGAGCAGCCGCCAGGCAGCCGTTACCGTCGCCATGCGAACCGGCATGTTATCCCTGGAAGAGTTATGCGTTGAAACTTGCCGCAGCCGGCCTCCTCCATGCGGGCCCCGTACGCTGGTAAATCAGGCGGCGCGTGCCCACGCGTACGCCGCGGTGAATCGGCGCAAGCCTGACCCCTGAAGCCATGCGCGACACCCTCGGGTAAAATCGCCGCTAACTGAAACGTACCCCTGAAGTCGCGCATGAGCTCATCTTTCCCCCGCATCGGACGAATCCGCGAGGAACTCGCCCTACTTACCTCGATACAGCGCGGCATAGAAAAGGAAGGCCTGCGGGTTCATGCCTCCGGCATCCTGTCGAGTTCTCCGCATCCTCAGAGCTTGGGCTCTGCGCTGACCAACTCGCGCGTGACAACTGATTATTCCGAAGCGCTGCTTGAGCTCATCACGGGTACACATACATCGGTAGAAGGCCTGCTGCAGGAACTGGAAGAGACGCATCGCTTTGTCGCCCGCAACCTGGGTGACGAGCTGATCTGGAATCAGTCCATGCCGCCGCCACTTCCACCGGAAAAAGATATACCCATCGCATGGTATGGCACCTCCAACTCGGGGATGCTCAAGCATGTCTATCGCCGCGGGCTGGCCTACCGCTATGGCAAGGCCATGCAGTGCATTGCGGGTGTGCATTACAACTTTTCCGTGCCCGACCGACTCTGGGATCTCATCGGGATCGAAGGCATTTCACTGGAGCAGCAACGCAGCAAGGGCTACCTGGCGTTGATTCGGAATTTCACGCGGTATTCCTGGTTGCTGATGTACCTGTTCGGCGCTTCGCCCGCCGTGCCGCGCGCCTTCCTGGCCGATACGCCGCACAGCCTGAAAGAATTCGATCCGGAAACCCTCTATCTGCCTTGGGCCACCAGCCTGCGCATGAGCGACCTGGGCTACCAGAACAAGGCGCAGTCTGAACTGCAGCTCTGCTACAACGACCTGGAAACCTTTCTGCGGCGTATGTACACCGCAGTGACCACGCCTTGGCCGGCATACGAAGCGTTGGGAACAAAGCAAGGCGGTGAGTGGATCCAGCTCAATACCAACATTCTGCAGATAGAGAACGAATACTATTCCAGCATTCGCCCCAAGCGCGGTACCCAACGGGGGGAACGCCCTGCCACGGCGCTGGCTGAGCGAGGCGTGGAATACATTGAAGTGCGGTGCCTGGACATCGACCCTTGGTCACCGGTGGGCATTCGCGCTGAAACCTGTCGTTTCCTCGACGCGTTCCTGCTGTTCTGTGCAGCCGAAGACAGCCCCTTCTTCCCGGGCGATGGACACTGCACGGTCAGTCGTGACAACTTTAGTGCTGTCGTGCGTGAAGGCCGCAAACCGGGTCTGCTTCTGGAGCGCAATGGAGAATCCATTTTGCTGCGAGACTGGGGTGAAGAGTTGATCGCTCGCATCCAGCCCTATGCCGAAATGCTCGATGAAGCGAATGGCCAAAAACGGCATGTAGCGGCCGTCGACGCTCAGTTGCAGAAGATCCGCAATACCGAACTGACCCCTTCTGCCAAGGTATTGCACGCCATGCGCGAATCCAACGCCGACCTCACCAGCCTGATGTTGCAGGTGAGCCGCAATCATCATGAAATTCTCTGCACCGGGCCCATGGAGCCGGAATTGCTGCAACGCTATATCGATGAAGCGAACGCGTCCATTGCAGAGCAAAAGGCTCTTGAAGCCAGTGACAGGGAAACTTTCGACGAGTACGTTGCGCGCTTCCACGCGGCCTTGATAGAGCCTTGAGGCTTGGCGGGTGGAATAGGCCTTTCACCCCGATGGCGCGCTGAAGGAACTTGAGAAGGGGCTGGCAGTGCTAGCCGTTGCCATTAAAAGCATGCATGCCCCGATTACGGCCTGACAGAAAACGGCTAACTTTGAAGGGTTTTGGCGCGCCCGACAGGAATCGAACCTGTATCGAGAGCTTCGGAAACTCTAATTCTATCCATTGAACTACGGGCGCCAAGAGCCGACAATTGTAGCGTGTTTGGCGAAAAAGGTATAATCGCGGCTTCGAGCGCCGCCCCATGTGAGCGGTTATCATCCGTAAGCAGCCGTGTGCAGCCCGCACATCAATGAAGAACAGGCCACTGGCCCTCAGACAGGAACTCGTATTCGATATGAACACTCCGGAACAAAACGTCGAACAGACGGCTGAGCACGAAGGCTTCATCAAGACCCCAAAGCAGCTCATCACCATCATCGTATTGGCCTTTGTTGTGCCAATCGCGGTCATTTCACTGCTTATCCGGTTGGTGATTGCCAGCTCGCCGCTTGGGGTCGGTACCGATGCCCAGTCCCAGGAAGCCGTGGCCAAACGTATTCAGCCCGTCGCCGGTTTTGCTCTGGTTTCTGCAGACGCCGCTGCACAGGAACGCACTGGTGAGCAAATCTTCTCTGCAACCTGTTCCGCCTGTCACACTGCTGGTGTTGCTGGCGCTCCGAAGCTGGGTGACAACGCAGCGTGGGGCCCGCTCATCGCCAAGGGTTTCGATACTCTGGTCGATCACGCAATCAACGGTATCAATGCCATGCCCCCGCGTGGTGGTAACCCCAATTTGAGCGATGTTGAAGTGGCTCGCGCAGTTGCCTATCTGGCCAACGAGAGTGGCGCGAACTTCACCGAGCCTGCCGCAGAGGGCGGCGAAAGCGAAGGCGATGCCGCTCCAGCCGATCAGGCGTCAGAAGGTGCGCAAAAAGCGGCCGCCACGCTGGCTGAAGGTCAACAGCAAGCTGCGGCACCCGCAGCGGAGCCCACCAAGGCCGCTGACGCACCTGCCGCAGAAGAGCCGAAGCCCGCAGCCGAGGCAGCTGGCGGCGCTGAAGTCGACCTCGCAGCCGGTGAAAAGCTTTACAACTCCGCATGCGTGGCGTGCCACACTGCTGGCGTAGCCGGTGCGCCCAAGCTGGGCGACAAGGCAGCATGGGAACCTCTAATTGCTCAAGGCATGGATGAAATGATTCGCATCGCCATCCAGGGCAAGGGCGCCATGCCCCCGCGCGGCGGGTCCACTGCCAGCGATGAGCAAGTCGCTGCCGCTGTGCACTACATGGTAAATGCAGTGAAGTAATCTGCCAGTGGAACAAAAGAACGGGAGCCTCGGCTCCCGTTTTTTTGTCCGTAACAAGCCTCCTGCTTGTCGGACTCGTCCAGCTGAGGCCGGCCCGGGCCGGCCTTTCCTCGTCGGCTCAAATGGCTGCAGACGTGGCTCGGAGTGACATGCCGAGCTGAACGCGGCGCTGTAGCCACAGACTACTGCGGTAACGCATGTCTCCCGTTGTGCGATGCATGCCGCGCAGTACGTCCAGCACATGGGCTGCACCAAGGCTGTCCCCCAGGGACAATGGCCCGCCCCCCGGGTAGCCAAGCCCCAGCGAAATGGCCAGATCGATATCTTCGGGGGTCGCGATGCCTTGCTGAGCGATATCGCAGGCTACGTTAATGATGGTCGCCACAACGCGCTGCCCCACAAAGCCGGCGGAGTCGGCAACGACACTCACTGGCGTTCCGTCTTTGGCAAACAGCGCATGAGCGGCGTCGCGCCATTTCGCTTCCGTGGCGGCCGAACACATCAACACACGACGTTTGCCCTGCTCGAGCCCGAAGAAGGTGTCCAATGCGACAGTGCGGCGCCCATCCAGTTGATATTCGGCTATGACAGTCGCAGTGTCTTCTCCATAAGGGGTAACAACGATGAGCGCATCTTGAGGAGGCGTTTCGGTGGTCACCGGCTCTACGCCCAGGCGTTTGAGTAGAGCCGCCGCACGACGGTGCCCGGTGGAATGATAAGGTGCTACCCACACGGACAGCTTCGCGGGCAGTGCGGGTACAGGCTCTTCTCCAGGAATTGCCTTCTGCCCATCTGCATAGGAATAGAACCCCTCCCCAGACTTGCGGCCAAACAGCCCGCCCGCCACTCGAATTGCCGTGATGGGCGAAGGCCGGAATCGTGGCTCATCGTAAAACTGCTGATAAATGGATTCCATAACGGGGTGCGAAACGTCCAGGCCGGTGAGGTCCATGAGCTCGAACGGCCCCATGCGGAACCCGGCTTGTTCGCGCATGACGGCATCGATAACATGAAAGGGGGCGACACATTCCTGCGCGGTTTTCAGACCCTCGATATTCATGCCGCGACCACCATGGTTCACGATGAAGCCCGGCATATCCTTGGCCCGTACAGGGGTATGCCCCATGCGCCGCGCCAATTCCATCAAGGCATCCCCGTTCGCAGGATCGCTGCGCAGGCCGTCGATCACTTCTACCACCTTCATTAGCGGGACCGGGTTGAAGAAGTGATAACCGACTACTCGTTCCGGCTTGGAGCACGCGGCGGCGATGGCGGTGATCGAAAGGGACGAAGTGTTGGACGCCAGAATACAGTCTGCCGAGACAATTCCTTCAAGCTTTCCAAACAGGTCGGCCTTGACGTCCAGTCGCTCAACGACAGCCTCGACCACGAGGTCAACATCCGCCATTTCGTCGAGACTATTGCACGGCACGACGCGGCCCAAAGCAGCTGCTACATCTTCGCTGCTCATGCGTTGCTTCTCGACCAGGCGGTTCCACACTTTCTCCAGGCTTCCTCGCGCGTCCGCTACCGCCTGGGCGTTGAGGTCAAAGAGACGGACGGTCAAACCAGCCTGCGCCGCAATTTGCGCAATGCCCCGCCCCATGGCTCCCGCTCCGGCCACACCAATAGTATTGATTGTCTTCATATTTCCCATACTCCTAGAAATCTGCGCGCGGCGTACCTGAATACACCGGCTTCCGTTGCGCACCACAGAAGGTGAGGTTCAACGGAAGCAAACGCTCTATTTTGCCCCATCGCATGCGAGCTCGCCGGAGTAGGTGTGCTGCAGGGATAAAAGCGACTCTGTCAGCTATTTTTTTCGTATTACGGTATGTTTTTTCACATTATGCGTGTCTTTCGCACCACGATTGTGCAGACATTAGGGTTTTCCCTAGACCTTACCTAGGGTTTCCCCTATAATTGAATTGTCATCAACGCAAGCAGAAAGGGGTTTGAAAATGTCAGCAACTTATGTGAATCCGTACAACCATCTCAGTGATTCCGCGGAGCGCAATCTGGCCCAGGCAATGCATCTGAGCAACCGCCCCTATTCCGCTTTCGAGGGCCTGGCGATCGTCGCCAAGGGAATCGCACGTGGCGCAGCCGCTTTTGGCAATTACCTGATTTCGGTGGCAGAAGCGTTGAACGAAGCTCGCGCAGCTGATGCGCGTTTCACCGGAACTCAGTGGTGATTTTGGGTGTAGTGCCCCCCAAGGCACAAACCAGTAGTCGTCTCCGAAGGCCTGTCATTCTCTAATGACAGGCTTTTTTATTATCTGAGCACGTGTTGGCCGCGTAAAACTGTTAGCCCTTCTCGCCGCTTAGCAGTGATTTAAGCATTTGCAGCCGCTGCTTGGGATCCATGCCTGCACCAGGGTCCGCCGGTTTGTCGTTAGAGAACCCCATTTCCTCAATAAAGCGGGAGCGTTCCCGGACGATGTCCTCGCGCGCACGTCGGCGCCGCTTGCACCAGCTCAAATGCAAGCTGCGCTGTGCGCGCGTGATACCAACATACATCAGCCTTCGTTCCTCCTGGATGCGTTGTGCCAACGCTTCCACGGCATCTTCACCCTGGCCAATATCTTCGTCCTCCCTGCCCAGGTGAGGCAGCAAGCCTTCCTCAACACCAATCATGTAGACGTGGGGAAACTCCAGCCCCTTGGCCGCATGCAAGGTGGAGAGCTTAACGGTGTCGGGATTCTCGTCTTCGCTGCGCTCAAGCATGGTGACCAATGCAACATGCTGAACTAGCTCCATAAGATCGAGTTCGTCCTCCTGCGCTTTTCGCTTGAGCCAGCCCACCAGTTCCAGTACGTTTTGCCAGCGCGTTTGCGCCGGCTTCTCGTCGTACAAATCGTACAGGTGGCGTTCGTAGTCCATGGAACGCAGAAGCTCGTCCAGAAGCTCACCAGCCCCTTGGGCTGCCGCTTGTTCATAGCTGTCCAGGCCCATGGTCGGGGAAGGGGCGAACAGCTCGGCCGTGCCCTGCATGCTGCGCACGTCGCCTTTCTTTCCAGCGCGCTGCTGAAAATCCTGTATGTAACGTACAAAATTCTGCAGAGGCTGCAATTGCCGGGGTGCGAGTCTGTCGGTCTGTCCGATTTCGAACACTGCTGAGAACATGGACATTCCCTGTTCCTGAGCGAACTGCCCCAAGGCTTGCAAGGTAGTATTCCCAACTCCGCGACGGGGAGTAGTCACCGCCCGGATAAAGGCAGGGTCGTCATCGTCATTGGCGATCAGGCGCAGGTAGGCCAGCACATCACGGATTTCCGGCTTCTCGAAGAAACTTTGGCCGCCAGAAATGGAATACGGAATATGCAGATTCCGTAATGCTTGCTCCATTGCCCGCGCCTGCTGGTTGCTGCGGTATAGGATTGCGAAGTCCCGCCACTGTGCCCTTCTTTCGAAACGAGCCGCAGAAAGCCGGATGGCAATATTCTCGGCTTCGGATTCTTCGTCGTCCATGGCCGTCACCTGTATGGGTTCTCCTTCACCCAGTGAAGACCAAAGCTTCTTTCCAAAAACATTGGGGTTGTGGCTGATGACCTTGTTAGCAGCGGTGAGAATCCGTTGAACTGAGCGATAGTTCTGCTCGAGTTTGATCAACTCGATACTGGGGAAATCTTTCGTCAGCCGCTGAAGGTTCTCGACTGTAGCGCCCCTCCAAGCATAAATGGCCTGGTCGTCATCGCCCACAGCCGTGAACATCGCACGTGTCCCAACGAGTGCCTGGACCATCCGGTACTGACAGACGTTGGTGTCCTGGTATTCGTCCACAAGCAGATAATGCACACGCGACTGCCAACGTGTCCGGACTTCAGGATTGCGCTCCAGCAAGGTCGCAGGAAGACGAATCAGGTCATCGAAGTCCACTGCCTGATATGCAGCCAGGGTAGCGCTGTAGTCCCGATACACACGGGCTGCCTCTGCATCGCTAGGCGTCTGCGCAGCCGCTGCGGCGTCATCCGGCTCAAGCAAGCCGTTCTTCCAGAGGGAAATACTTTGCTGCACGGATTTCAGCCGCGCGCGGTCGGTTGTCGCCAACAGCTCCTGGATGATGGCCAGAGCGTCGTTGGAATCCAGGATGGAAAATTGGCGCTTCAGGCCGGCGTGCTCGGCTTCTTCTCTTAGAAAACGGAGCCCCAGGGAGTGGAAGGTACTGATTGTGAGCCCTTTGGTGAGGCGCGGGTCGACCAGCTGCCGCACGCGCTCACTCATTTCGCGCGCGGCCTTATTAGTAAACGTCATAGCCACCACATTGCGAGCCGCATAGCCACATTCACGCAGAAGGTAAGCGATCTTCTGCGTGATGACGCGCGTCTTCCCGCTGCCGGCACCCGCCAGTACCAAACAAGGCCCATCCAGATACAGGACGGCCTTGCGTTGCATGGGGTTGAGATCTGCAGGCACGGTAGAGGCGCGCACGTGGGGGACGTTGGTGTGCATCAGATTTCGAAGGGATCGACTTCCAGACTATACCGTACCCGCCCTTCTCGCCCGAGGGTGAACAGATCTTCGCTCCACTGCGCGAGAAAGCGTTGCAAGGCGGGCCGGCTCTGGCTTTCAACCAGTAACTGTGCCCGTTCTACGTTAGCGACTCGTACTACCCGCAAGGGAACAGGGTCATACAGCATTATGTGCTCATGCGTTGTGTACGCAGCAGAGTTCTGTTCCGGCAGCCCTCGCGCCGCCTGAAGAAATTCCAGGGCCTGGGCCAGTTCACGGCCCTCTGCCATTAGCAGGGCCTGGTATGCGAAAGGAGGCAAGCCAAGCGATCGCCGCTCATCCAGCGCATATCGGGCGAAACCCGGGTAATCATGTTTTTGCAGGGCGCGGTAAACCGGTTGGTCCGGGTAGTCTGTCTGCAGCATTACGACCCCACCTTCCTTATGCCGCCCCGCCCTGCCTGATACCTGCATCAACTGGGCAAACAGACGTTCAGGTGCACGAAAATCGTGAGCGAACAGCATGGAGTCTGCATTCAGAACGGCTACCAAGCCTAAATTGGCGAAATCATGCCCTTTGGCCACCATCTGCGTTCCGACCAGAATGTCTACCTCTCCGCTATGTACCTGGGCAAACAAGCGCTCGGCACTTCCCTTGATACGTGTGGAGTCGGCATCAATACGGGCAATGCGTGCGTCGGGGAAGCGCTCTGCAAGAATCTCCTCAATGCGTTGGGTACCGCGCCCCATGGGCTTGAGGTCCTGATCTCCACAGTCGGGACAGGCCCGCGGCACTCGGGCGTACCCCCCGCAGTGATGGCATTGGAGACGATGTAAGCCGGTTCGCGCTCGATGCAACACCGTATAGGCAGTGCAGCGCGAGCACTGACTCACCCACCCGCAAGAAGTGCAGCTCAGCACGGGCGCGTACCCGCGTCGGTTGATGAACACTAGTACCTGTTCACCCTGCTGTAGTCGCTCCTCCATGGCTTCCAATACCTGAGGACTGAAACCCTGTTCCAGGCGCATTCGGCGAGTGTCCACCATGCGCACGACTGGTAATGCGACCTCGCGCGCCCGCCGGTTCAATACCACTTCGCTGTAGCGCCCCTGTAAAGCATGATTCCAGGACTCCAGGGAAGGCGTTGCGGACCCAAGCACGACGGGCACGCCCTCATCGTGACCGCGCCATACAGCAAGGTCTCGTGCGGAATAACGCAAACCATCCTGCTGTTTGTACGAGGCGTCGTGTTCCTCGTCGACGATAATCAGGCCCAGATCAGGCATAGGCACGGTTACCGCCATTCGAGTTCCCAGCAGTACGCGGGCTTCGCCCGAGTATGCCCGCAACCATGACTCAAGACGCTCGCCATCTGAAAGCCCGCTGTGAAGAACTGCCAGCTCTGCCCCGGAGCCACCTCTGGAGAAGCGCCGACGCAAGGCGGACTCCAACTGTGGAGTGAGGTTAATCTCGGGCACCAAAAACAACACCTGTTTGCCTTCGTCGAGCGCTTTCCTGGCGGCGTGCAGATAGACTTCCGTCTTGCCGCTCCCGGTGACCCCGCGCAGCAGCACCACACCGTGGCCCTGTATGGCGGAGATTTGCTCTACAGCCGCAATTTGGTCGTGGTTCAGTTGGGGGCAGGTGTCCGATTCAGAGGAGCCTGAGCATGCGCATTCAATCTCTTTGGCGTGGGCGTTGCTTTGCTTCTTGCGTCTCCGCTCCAGCCGCGCGATCGGCCCTCCAGATGCACGTTTCCCCGTATATGCCGCTACCTTCCGCAGCGGCGGTGGCAGGGCCGGCATCACAACCTCTCCCAAAGGGCGCTGATAATAACTGGAGGCGAAACGCATCATCCGCAACCAGGATTCGGGCATGGGCGGAAGGTCGTCCAGCACCATAACCACATCGCGGCATTGTTCCGCGGGGACCAATGGCGGCTCCCCGACAGAGACAACCAGGCCGACCATCTGCCGCCTTCCGAACGGCACGATCACTCGATGTCCGACCTCAACGTCTTGTGCACTGCGGTAATCAAAAAGGCCAGGCAACGGCACATCTATGGCGACTCGGACAAATATTTGACCGATTTGCGTAGACTCCGCCGCGGATATAGAAGCTGATGATTCTGACGAATTCACGAAACCCAACTTAAAGGAAATTCTCGGTTCTCGCCGGAACAGCTTGCGTTTCCATCGTTTGCTTTACTTCCTTCTCTTCCCTGTGGATAACTTTGGGGAGAATTCCTGAAAAACGTGGACAAGGACTCAGCACATTCTTACGAATCATGTGCAAAGCGCGAGGGCTATACATTTTTTCTTTTTATTTTCAACAATTTATAGCTACACAGCGCGCCGACACGCTAGTTCAAGCCTATGTTGCATAGCACCGTAAGTGTGTGAACAACAATGACTCACGGTGCTCTGCAAGCCGGGTTATCCCGGGTAGTTGCAACACTATTCAGTATGCATGCGGCGGCTATAACTGTGAACTTCGTCTACCAGGGCCAGGACCGCTTCTGGGGGCGTGAAACGAGAGATTCCATGGCCAAGATTGAACACATGACCGCCTTTCCCTACGGGACCGAAATCGTCAATGACTCGGCGTGCCTGGGCGCGAATTTCCGCTTCAGGTGCGAAGAGCACGTTCGGGTCGAGGTTGCCCTGTAGAGCAACGCTATCATTCACTCGTTGCCGCACCTGCCCCAGACTGGCAGTCCAGTCCAAACCCATCGCGTCGCAACCACTGGCCGCGATCTCTTCAGCCCATAGAGCGCCACCCTTTGTGAACGCGATGACAGGAACACGCTCGCCGCCGTGCTCGCGTTTCAGGCCTTCAATCACCTTCCGTGTATACGCCAGTGAGAATTCCTGGAACGCACCATTAGCCAGCACGCCGCCCCAGCTGTCGAAGATCATGACGGCCTGCGCTCCCGCCTCGATTTGCGCGTTCAGATACTGAACGGTTGAATCGGCATTGACCTGCAGAATACGGTGCAGAAGGTCGGGCCTAGAATAAAGCATGGATTTGATCAGCCGGTAGTCCGAAGAGCCCTGCCCTTCCACCATATAGCAGGCGATTGTCCAGGGACTGCCTGCAAAGCCAATAAGCGGCACCCGCCCATTCAGTTCCTGCCGGATCAGAGTGACGGCGTCGAAAACATACTGCAAGCGGGCCATGTCGGGCACGGTAAGCTTTTCGACATCTTCTTCAGTGCGTACCGGATGCGCGAAGCGCGGCCCTTCACCCTGGATGAAATCCAAACCCAACCCCATTGCGTGAGGCACGGTGAGGATATCCGAGAAGAGAATCGCAGCGTCGAGATCATAACGCTCGAGTGGCTGGAGCGTGACTTCGCACGCATATTCGCGGTTTTGAGCGAGCGCCAGGAATGAGCCGGCACGGGCCCGCGTTTCATTATATTCGGGAAGATAACGCCCAGCCTGGCGCATCATCCACAGGGGGGTGTAAGGCACGGACTCGCGCTGCAGAGCGCGCAAAAAGATGTCGTTTTTCAAAGCAGGGAAATTCACGGCATTCCTTTCAGTAGATTTACCCGATTTTACCCTTCCCAGTGAAAGCAGGCTTTCAGGCTGAAGGACGTTGGAACTACCGCGCTTTTTAAAGCCTAATACTGCAGAAGCACCGTCGATGGCGAGCTCGGCCATCCTAAAAATGCGTAGAGCCTCCACTTCAGAGGCCCTGACGGACGGTGCGCCCTACTGGCGTATTACGCGTGGCCGGTTTGCGCGCGTTCTGCAGCGATGGCCCGGCACCTTGTTGAGAATTCAAGCCCCCGCAGCCGGTAGGGTTCGGCCGAAATTTCATGCTTGCGCATGAGCGCCCAAAAGGCTCGGCGATGCTTCTTCGCTGCTCGGGCAGCCATGGCGATATTCCCCCCGTGCCTGCCCAACGCGGCATTGATGTAAGCCCGCTCAAATCGTTCAATGACCCGTCGCTTGGCTTCCTGGAAGGACTCGCTTGCCGAAGAAGACCGGGATGCGGCAGCAATGGCATATGCTTCGAGATCGCCGTGGGTATCTTCAGTTGCCACCATACTGTAGGGATGCCTTTTCCCGCGTGACAATGCAGCGCTTTGCCCCGCTTCCGAAACCATATGCCCCGGTTCATGTGATGTTTTTAAACTGCGCCGCTCGTCGAGCAAACGCTCTATTCGCAGGCGTGCCTCATGGCTGCAGAACGGCGTGCGGAGAAAGTCCGCCACGCCCAACTGATGCAGGTCGTAAAGCCCGGCGGTGGACAGTTCGTGAGCCAGCACAATCACCGGTGTATGCAAACTCCCCAAACCTTGAGAAAGAGAAATGCGTGCCCATGACAAACTGGCTGGCGAGACGGGAAGAATGCACGCATCAAACCGCCGCAAAGCCATGTTCATACCGGACAACACCTGGGTTGACCCTTCGGCGTCGATTTTGACGATTTCATCTAGCGCGTGAAGATGCAGGCGGCCTCCTGCATGTTGCCCAAGGATTGCTTCTGCCCAAGCCACTGTGCATTCGGTCAGCAAAACCGCGCAGTCGAGACGCTCTCTCATACCTCCTCCTGTGTTATTCATTTTTCTTTCTGCAATGTGTGGTCGACCGGGAACCCAATCATGCTTAACTCGCCGGGAGTCAGCAATTCGTAAAAGGCGCAAGTCGGCTCGCACGTTCTCGTTGACACGGCACTCGCAAATTTTCCACCTGCTCAGCATCGGCAAGTTCTACGACGACTCAGCACCTAGCTGATATATCATCCCCTTATGTTCGGCAGCTTCGAAACCACCGCCCTCCTGCAGACTCTTTTCCTTATTGCCATCGTTGCTGAAGCCATGACCGCCGCGCTGGCTGCAGGCAAGCGCGAGATGGACTGGGTGGGGGTGTGCCTGCTCGGATGCGTGACAGCCCTGGGGGGAGGTTCAGTGCGCGACGTCTTATTGGGGAACCAGCCCCTGACCTGGGTTCAGCATCCGTCCTATCTCCTGCTGACCGGTGGCGCCGCCCTGTTCACGATCGCCGTCGCCCGTTACATGCACCGGCTGCGCAACATTTTCTTGTTCCTGGATGCTGTGGGGCTGGTGGTATTCACCATTATTGGCTGCAATGTTGCCCTGAGGCTGCAACTGCCATTGGTGGTCGTCGTTGCGTCGGGCATGATCACCGGTTGTGTGGGAGGTGTGCTACGCGACATTCTATGCAACAGCATCCCACTGCTTTTTCGCGCCGAGCTATATGCGACGGTGTCTATTCTTACCGGCCTGTTGTATATCACGGGTCTGAATTTCGACCTGGATCATGACCTGGTGATGGGCGTCGCCATGTTATTTGGCCTTACCCTGCGCTTGTTGGCGCTCCGATACGGATGGAGCATGCCGAAGTTTGTCTACGGCGGAAACATTCACTGACTCCGCGATGGCCAAAGGACGCGGTCAAACGGTCGGACAGTTGGAGCCTGATCCGGGAAGCCCTTCACCGCATACAGTGTCATACGTGCACATCACCCACCGGGAGTGCCCGGCATGACCATTGCCTCTTAATTCCGACACGCGAAATTTATCAAGAGAAGGAGTAGGAAATGGGTGAGTTTGCCAAGCAGACGCAGGCCAAGTATGAGGACGGATGCATTCGCTTCACACTGGATGAAGGAGGCCAACAAAGAAAGTTCGAAATTTCCGGAGATGCCTTACTGCAAGCCTTTGAGGCTCGGGACGGGACGGCGAATGCCCTGCTCGAAGCATTTGAAAATGGTCGCGATCAAATTGTGTCGGCCGCCCGCACGGCCACCGTCACCCCCACGGCAGAGGGAGTGATAGTACTGGGAAGTGGAGACTTCGAGGCAAAGAATGCTCGTGGAGGTATTTCCCCCGGCGAGCGGGGCGGCTCATCAGAATGAGTTGTATGCCCATGAGCTCAGGCGTGGCACCCCCCCGCCTGAGGTCGGCTCAACAGTAGAAGCAGTCCGAGCAGACCAGGGTCTTACTGCGCAGTTATTTTCCTGAATGCCTGCAGCGCTTGGTCGGCCACTTCAGGGTTGATCATGCGGAGCGGTATTGAGCCGGCGGCAATATCAATAATCTGAAGGGCACCCACACGAGCCACGTTAGTACGCCCTTCTTGAGTAACTCCGGCCGTATGAAATGTTGCAACCACATTGGGTAAAGAAAGGAGTGGGTGGTCCGCGGGCGGGGGCTCCACTGACCAGACATCAAGCCCGGCTCCTGCCAAGTGACCGCTGCGCAGTGCCTCGTACAGCGCCACTTCATCGTGTACGCCACCGCGCGCCGTGGAAACAAAATACGCGCCAGCCTTCATGGAAGCGAATTCGCTTGCACCGACCATGCTCAGCGTTTCAGGGGTAAGGGGACAGTGCAGGCTCACCACGTCACTTTCGCAGAGCACCGCTTCCAGACTAGCCGGCCGCGCCCCTCGGCGCATCACTTCTACGTCGTCGACGTAAGGGTCATAAGCGAGCACCTGCATGCCAAAGGCTTTGGCTAGCGTGGCCATGCGTGAGCCTATCTGGCCAATTCCAACAAGGCCAATTACCTTGCCGGAAAGCTCGTGCCCCATCAAACTTTCACGACTCACGTCCGCACCGTTGCGTAGAACGCGATCAGACTCAGTAATGCGGTGCGTTAGGCTTAGAAGCAGACCGATAGCATGTTCAGCTACGGACACTGCGTTGCCACCGGCCTGATTCACGACAAGGACAGCCGCGTTCGAGCATGCCTTGACATCGATCGTATCGTAGCCAGAGCCCGTGCTGGATACAACTTTAAGCCTGGGGAAGCGTGAAAGGAGTTCGCTCGTAACTTGATAGATGAGCGGGACTTCGTCTTTGGCTGCGGAGACATGGTAGATGTCTGCCTCTGCCAGCTTCTTCCAATTTTCTTCGGGCGGGTCGGAGAGCTTCATGATGGACAGTTCCATCCCTGGCTGCTCTCCAATCAGCTGGTCGAAGCAAGGGTCAATCCACAGGTCAAGACGAACGACTTTTACACTCACTTTGCGTCCTTCCAAAGACAAAACCCCACCCGAGGATCTCGGGTGGGGTTTTGCGGTATAAGTGCCTGACGATGACCTACTTTCACAGACGTCCGTCCACTATCATCGGCGCAAAGGCGTTTCACGGTCCTGTTCGGGAT
>JAJUJD010000040.1 GCA_029267315.1 Alcaligenaceae bacterium | reverse complement strand
GACGTTCGAAATCGGAATCAAATTGTCCACATCCCGCTACGATGAAGCATCGATCCGGGTGCTCAAAGGCCTGGAACCGGTCCGGCAGCGCCCGGGCATGTATACCCGCACCGAGAACCCGCTGCACATCATTCAGGAAGTTATCGACAACGCTGCTGACGAAGCGCTTGCCGGCTTCGGCCGTTGTGTCAGTGTCACATTGCATATCGACGGCAGCGTGTCAGTGGTAGACGACGGCCGCGGCATTCCTGTCGGCGTACACGAACAGGAACAAGTACCCGTGGTCGAAGTTGTCTTCACCCGCCTGCATGCTGGCGGCAAGTTCGATAAGAAATCCGGCGGGGCCTATGCCTTTTCAGGCGGGCTGCACGGGGTTGGGGTGTCCGTCACCAACGCGCTCTCGCGCCGAATGGAAGTACGGGTGACGCGTGATGGCAAGGTACATGAAATCGTGTTTGCCGGCGGAGAGGTCGAAAAGCCGCTGACAGCGGTCGGCACCGCCGCTCGCCGCGCCAGTGGCACCGCGGTGCGAGTCTGGCCTGACCCTTCCTATTTCGACTCGCCGGTCATTCCCGTAAGCGAGCTGATGCACAGCTTGCGCAGCAAGGCCGTCCTGCTGGCCGGCGTGCGCTTCGAATGTCTCATTGAAAAAACAGGTGAAACGCACCGCTGGCAGTATGACGATGGTGTGCGTAGCTATCTGGAACAGGCCCTGGGTGACGCAGAACGCATCGTGCCGGCATTTGAGGGCAGTCACTACGCAGAGGCTGACGACGAAACTTACTCCGAGGGCGAGGGAGCTCAATGGGTGGTCATATGGACGGCCGAGGGCCCGACGGTGCGCGAGTCCTACGTCAATCTGATCTCCACGACTGGAGGCGGTACCCATGAAGCCGGACTACGAGACGGCCTGTTCACTGCGGTGAAATCCTTTGCCGAGCTTCATGGCTTGGTGCCCAAAGGCGTGAAGCTCCTGCCTGAAGATGTGTTTGCGCGCGCCAGCTTTGTGTTGTCCGCCAAGGTGCTGGATCCCCAGTTCCAAGGCCAGATTAAGGAACGTCTGAACAGCCGCGACGCCGTGCGCATGGTCAGCAACTATGTGAAGAATGCGCTGGAACTCTGGTTGCATGGCCACGTGGAGTACGGCAAGAAGCTGGCGGAATCAGCGATTCGCCAAGCACAGGCGCGGGCACGGTCGGCGCAGAAAGTGGAAAAGCGCAAGAGCTCCGGCGTGGCAGTTTTGCCGGGCAAGCTAACCGACTGCGAATCGAGTGACGTTTCACGGACCGAATTATTTCTGGTGGAAGGCGATTCCGCAGGCGGTTCGGCCAAAATGGGGCGCGACAAGGAATTCCAGGCCATACTGCCTTTGCGTGGCAAGGTCCTGAATTCATGGGAGGTTGACCGCGACCGCCTCTTTGCCAACACCGAAATCCACGACATATCGGTAGCGATTGGCGTGGACCCCCATGGGTCCAACGATGACCCCGATCTTTCCGGGCTGCGCTATGGGCGCATTTGCATCCTGTCCGACGCCGATGTGGACGGTTCGCACATCCAGGTTTTATTACTTACCCTGTTCTTCCGGCATTTCCCCAAACTAATTGAGGCTGGCCACATTTATGTGGCGCGTCCCCCTCTGTTCCGGGTAGATGTTCCTGCAGCGGGCAAGCGTCCAGCACGCAAGCTTTATTGCCTGGATCAAGCCGAATTGGATTCCGTGCTTGATAAATTGCGCAGTGATGGAGTGCGCGAAAGCAGCTGGTCCATCAGTCGATTCAAGGGGCTGGGAGAAATGAGTGCCGAGCAGCTTTGGGATACCACCATGAACCCCGATACCCGGCGTTTGCTGCCCGTGACCTACGGGCCGCCCGGCTTGGACAGTACTCGTACCATGTTCAGCATGCTGATGGGCAAGGGGGAGTCGGGCCAGCGGCGCCAGTGGCTGGAACAGAAGGGTAATCTGGCCGACGTGGACATCTGAGCCAGTCAGCCAAGCGGAGAAATTCAATGGATGCAACACAGGCGGGCATGCCTGCCGACGACGACAACATCACGCTGGCCTGGTATGCCGAACAGGCCTACCTCGATTACGCTGTTTCGGTGGTGCGAGGCCGGGCCTTGCCGGACGTATCAGACGGGCAAAAGCCAGTGCAACGGCGCATTCTTTATGCCATGCACGCCATGGGACTCGGTCCTGGCGCGAAACCGGTGAAATCAGCCAGAGTGGTCGGTGATGTACTGGGCAAGTATCACCCGCATGGCGATCAGGCCGCCTACGATGCCATGGTGCGCATGGCCCAAAACTTTGTTTTGCGCTATCCCCTCATCGACGGGCATGGCAACTTCGGTTCGCGCGATGGCGATAACGCGGCCGCCATGCGTTATACCGAGGCACGGCTCACACCCTTTGCGAGGATTTTGCTGGATGAGCTCGACGAAGGCACAGTGGATTTCCTGCCCAACTACGATGGCAGCCAGAAGGAACCGGCTCTGCTACCGGCACGGCTGCCCGTGGTGTTGCTCAATGGAGCCTCGGGCATCGCAGTGGGTATGGCGACGGAGATCCCTTCCCACAATCTGCGGGAAGTCGCTGCTGCTTGCGTGGCGTTGATCCGCAACCCCAAGCTAAGTGACGAGGAGCTCTACACCCTGGTGCCGGGGCCGGATTTTTCTGGCGGCGGGCAAATCATTTCTGCTCCGGACGAAATCCGCCAGATCTACGATCAGGGTCGGGGATCCCTCAAGGCGCGCGCGCGCTGGCATTTCGAAGAGCTTGCGCGAGGCCAGTGGCAACTGGTGGTGACAGAGCTCCCACCGGGAACGTCTGCCCAGAGGGTGTTGGAAGAAATCGAAGAGCGGACCAACCCGAAAGTCAGGGCCGGTCGCAAGTCACTCACGCCGGAGCAACAGCAGACCAAGGCCTTGATGCTGAGCCTGCTGGACACTGTCCGAGATGAATCCGGCAAGGATGCTGCGGTGCGCCTGGTGTTCGAACCAAAGAGCAGCCGCATCCCTCGTGATGAACTCGTGACAGCGCTGCTTGCGCAGACCAGCATGGAATTAAATGTTCCCATGAATCTGGTTTGCATAGCGCGGGATGGCCGACCCGGTCAGAGCAGCTTACGCGGGATGCTGACCGAATGGTTGTCCTTCCGCGCCGACACCATGACGCGACGCACCCAGCATCGCTTGGATAAGGTCACTGACCGCATTCACGTGCTGGAAGGGCGCATGGTGGTCTATCTGAACGTTGACGAAGTCATCCAGACCATTCGCGAATCGGATGAACCGCGCGAAGCACTCATGGCCCGCTTCAAGCTCTCGGAGCGACAGGCAGAAGACATACTAGAAATGCGTCTGCGGCAGCTGGCCAGGCTGGAAGGGATACGGATTGAGCAGGAACTCGAGCGCCAGCGCGAGGAACAGAAAAAACTGCAGGAACTTCTGGATAGTCCCACCGCGTTCAAGCGCCTGATGATCAAGGAAATCGAGGCTGATGCGAAAACCTTTGGTGATGATCGCCGTACGCTCATCGAAACGGCCGAAAAGGCTGTCTTGGAAACCAAGGTCGTCGAGGAGCCGGTAACTGTCATCATCTCGCAAAAAGGCTGGCTGCGGGCACGCCAGGGACACGGCCACGATGCAACGCAGTTCTCCTTCAAGGCGGGGGACGCCCTCTACGACGCTATAGAATGCCTCAGCACCCATGAACTGGTGGCCTTCTCAAATACTGGACGAGCTTATACGGTGGCGGTGGCCAACCTGCCGTCTGCGCGCGGCGACGGCCAGCCCGTCACTTCGATGATAGACATCGAACCGGGTAGCCGAATCGTCCATATGGTGGCGGGTCCTGCGGATAACCGATACGTCATTGCTTCGCAAAGCGGACATGGCTTCATCGCCAAACATTCGGACATCACCACCCGTCAGCGAGCCGGCAAACAGTTCTTCTCTCTCGATAAAGGTGATGTCTGGATGAAGCCGTTGTTGCTGCATCCCGGGGACACCCATCTGGCCATGCTGGCCAAGAAAGGACGCTTCCTAATTGTTCCTCTGTCGGAACTCAAAACTATGAGTTCCGGCCGAGGCACTCAGCTCATGGGCTTGGACGATGGAGATTCTCTGGCGCAGTGGGTGTCCATGGGCCCTGCCGGCTTGGTCGCTCGCGGTATCTACCGCAAAAAAGAAACTGAACTTGAACTGGGCATGGACGACCTGGCCGATTACATTGGCAAGCGCGCCCGCAAGGGCAGGGCGCTGACGCTCAAAATTGCCCAGCCAAAGCTGTCGCGACGTTCATCTTAAAATGAACGCAAATGAACTTTTACCGGATACTGCAACGATATGAGTTTTAAGGTCACTGTACTGCCCAGCCGGCATGAATTCACCGTTGAAGATGGGCAGTCCGTGCTCGATGCGGCGCTGGCAGCAGGCATCGTGCTGCCATACAGCTGCCGCAACGGCGCGTGTTCGACCTGCAAGGGGCGGGTGGTCGATGGCACATACGAAGGGGGGCCGAACGCTGCGCAAATCATTCCTGAAGAGGAGCGGGCGCAAGGTTTCACCCTTTTTTGTCAGGCCAAGCCGCTGTCGGATCTGACCATCGAGGCGCTGGAAGTGCGCATGGCGAGCGATATCCAGATCCGCAAAATGCCTTCGCGCGTGATGGAAATGGAAAAACTGGCCGATGACATCATGCTGCTCAAGGTGCAGCTCCCATCATCGGAACCCTTTCGCTACTACCCGGGTCAATATCTGGATTTCATCCTGAAGGATGGTCGTCACCGCAGCTACTCCATGGCCACGCCCCCCAATGAGGCAAACCAGGTCGAACTGCACATACGCCATACACCCGGTGGCGCGTTCACCGATCACGTTTTTGGCGTAGGTGAAACGCAGATGAAAGTGCGTGAAATCCTGCGCGTTGAAGCGCCCCTGGGCTCTTTCTTCCTCAGGGAAAGTAGCAAGCCCGCAGTGTTTTTGGCCAGCGGAACCGGCTTTGCACCCATCAAGGCCATGGTGGAACACATGATCGCCAGTGGTGACACTCGCCCCGTGCGTCTGTACTGGGGTGGGCGGCGTCCAAGGGACCTTTACATGGACGCCCTGGCGCGGGAATGGGAAAGTAAGCTTTCTGATTTCCAATATGTGCCAGTTGTATCCGACGCAGCGGCGGAGGACAATTGGCAGGGTCGCAGCGGCTTCGTACATCGGGCTGTGGTGGAAGACCTCCCGGATCTTTCCAACTATCAGGTCTATGCCTGTGGCGCCCCCATCATGGTGGAAAGTGCCAGAAAAGATTTCTCCGAAGTCTGCGGCCTTCCGGAAAACGAGTTCTATGCCGACGCCTTCACGACTGCGGCAGACGCCGTTTAAGCGGGAAGAATCGGCAAACATTTCCGGCGAGCCTGCCGGAACGCAGTGGGGTAGATAATGAAGATTGCGGTATTGGGCAGTGGAATCATAGGTGTATCCACAGCGTGGTGGTTGAAGCAGGCGGGTCATGATGTCGTGGTGGTAGACCGACAGCAGGGGGCAGCTCTGGAAACCACTCGCGCAAACGGAGCACAGATCTCCGTTTCTTATGCCGAGCCCTGGGCCAATCCGCAGGCTCCTCTGAAACTGCTCAAATGGTTGTTAAGGGACGATGCACCGCTGCTGTTCCGTCTTCAGCCCGATTTCCGACAATGGTTGTGGGGGCTGCAGTTTCTGTCGGAGTGCCGTCCTGCGCGGGTCACCCGTAATGTGACTGCCTTGGTGGCCATGGCCGAATACAGCCGGCGAACCCTCCAGGAGATGCGCCGCGAACTCGGTATCGAATATTTCCATCAAGAGCGCGGCATTCTCAATTTCTATCGCAACACGCAGGAGTTCGAAGCCTCTCAGAAATTGGCAGAAATCATGCGTGATCACGGCGTTGACCGGCGAATCGTCAGCACTGACGAAATCATCGAGATCGAACCGGCACTCGCGCCCATGCGTCATCTCATCATGGGCGGGGATTACACACCCGAGGACGAATCCGGCGATGCCTTCGTCTTCACACAGGCGCTCGCTCGCCGGGCCGCCGAGGCCGGGGTAGAGTTCCGCTACGGCCATCAACTGAGCCGTCTAGTGGCCATTGGCGGCAGCGTTCATGCGGCGGAAATTATCGGCCCGGACGGCAGCTACGAGTCACTTCGGGCGGACGCCTACGTGGCGGCTCTAGGCTCGTACACACCACATTTCGTGTCGCCCCTGGGTGTCCGCTGCCCCGTGTACCCTGCCAAGGGCTATTCGGCGACCTTCAACATTCGTGATGAATCGAGCGCACCCTTGGTGAGCCTCACGGACAGCCAGAATAAGGTGGTGTACAGTCGCCTTGGCCACCAGCTGCGCATGGCGGGCACGGCGGAACTGGGTGGTTACTCCAGGGCACTGAATACAGCACGTTGCGAACAAATGTTGCGGTTGGCACGTGAACTGTTCCCAAGTGTCCTGGATTTTGATAATGTTCGCTTCTGGTCCGGGCTGCGTCCTGCAACCCCGTCCAATGTGCCACTAATAGGGCGAACAAAGGTTTCGAACCTCTATCTCAATACAGGGCACGGTACGCTTGGGTGGACAATGGGTGTCGGCTCAGGCAAGGCGCTGGCCGACCTCATTGGCGGGCGGCGCCCAGAGCCCGAGTTTCCATTTCTGGGTTGAACAATCATATGAATCAATCAAGGTATGCACGCACCGCCCGGCCGGCGCGCGTTTTTGCGTGGGCGTCTGCTGCCGCTGCCATGGCTATGGCCTTCGGTGCCCATGCGGCCACGGAAATCCGAGTCTGGCACGCATTGACCCCGCACAATGCCAAAGTATTCGAAGACCTGGTCAAGGAATTCAACCGCTCCAACAGCGATGCCAAGGTCAAGCTGAAGGCTTTCAAGTCCACAGCCGAAATCGAAAAAGCGATCAAGGCTGCCAAGAGCCGGGATGATAAGCCGCATCTGGCCCAGCTCGAGGAAAACCGCGCCCCTGACGGTGGTGCGCGCTCATTCGTGCAGCCTTTGCATGCCCTGCTGGCCACGCATCCCATCAAGAATGCGAAATGGTTTGTGTCGGGCAGCAACGCCTTTGCTCACGACAGCAAGGGGCGGCTGATAGCCTTCCCCTACATGGCTGAAGTCCCGGTCATGTTCTACAACATCGATGCCTTCAAGAAAGCCAATCTGGCGCCCCCTCCGCAGCGTTCCTGGAGTGGGCTGCAAGATCAGCTCGTCACCCTGGCAAATAATGGCTCTCGCAGCTGCCCGCTGACCAGCGACCAGCCGGTCTCCATCAATCTGGAGAATCTGGCTGCTGTCAACAAGCAGCCCTACACCTCCGAAGGCAATGGTTTGAAAGGGCGGGGTACGCCCGCATTCCTCTTTGACGTCATGTACGTGCGACATCTGTCCATGATGATCAGCTGGGTGCGCTCCGAACTGATGGTCAAGCCTGAATTCAACGAAATGGCTACTAAGCGTTTCGCCCAGGGTGAATGCGCGGTTTTGTTGTCTGTGTCGGGCAATATCGGTGAGTTCCGGTCGGCTTCCAAATTGAATTTCGGCGTGACGGGCCTTCCCTACTATCCCGAAATCACGAAGGAGCCCGGCAATCCCTTCCTGTCAGGCTCGGCACTGTGGGTTGTCGCCGGCCAATCCAAGGAATCCGATAACGCCAGTGCGGCCTTCCTATCCTTCCTTGCACAGCCCAAACAGGCGGCGCAATGGCATCAGGAAACCGGCTATTTGCCTGTGACACAGCAAGCTTTTGAGGCCACGGGCGATTCTTACTACAAGAAGCTGGATAAATGGTCCACGCTGGTGGCCTCTCACGGGGGCACAGCAGACGACGCCGCACGCGGTTTCAGGGTAAAGAACTATCCGGAAATTCGCGACATGTTCCATCAGCAGCTTACGCATGCGCTGGCGGGCAACCAGCCGGCCATGACCACACTCAAGTCGGCTAGTACAGAGGCCGGCAAAATCATGAAACGCTAAGGCGTGATCTGCCGGGCCCTTGCGGCCCGGCACGCCACATCAGTGCATCAGTGCATCAGCGCGGGGCCCCGCAATAGCGCCGCCTACATCGCTGCAAGTCAGGGTCGTCGCTGCCCACTCATCCCATATAGCACCTTCCCAATCAGGGACTCTGTCGCCCGCGGTCTGATCTAAACATCCGTCCGTACATCCCAGTCTGGCGTCACATGACAGGCGTCGGCATCATGGCTGCAACTCCGGCCCAGCCGGTTCTGCAAACCACTTTTGCTGATGTCTGGCCATGGTAGTCGTCCGTCGCTTTCTTCCCCTGATCTTTGCGCTAACCGGTTGCGCGGGGCCCCATGCTGGCTCCTCCATACTCGAGTGGCAGTGGCCGTTCAATGCGATAAGGCTCCAACAAGACACGGCAGCCATACACGGTGAGACCTACCGTCAGTTCAGTTTTGACTGGTCGCTTTCAGGTGACCCTCAAATCATGCCAGTACAGGTCTTTGATGATGGCACACGCATGTGGCTGCAATTTGCGGCCGAGGGTGCGTGGCCAGCTGTCTTCAAGGCCGAAGGCAATGGTATGCGCCCTCTGGTTTATGAACGTGAATCCCCCTACATGGTATTGAACGGCATTCACGATCACCTCGAACTGCGGGGTGGTCATTTGCGCGGTTCGGTACGCAGGGTGGCCGCGGCAGCACCGGTGGGGGCCCCTGCCAATTTCGAAAACGCCACCTCCGCAGCGTCCATCGCCCTAGCGGTTGAGCCATCTCCCGCTTCTGCGCTTACCGCGCAATCTCTGCCCGTGGAAACTCCTCGGCCCGTTCGAGAAGCTCCGGCCCGGGAGCCAGCAGCGTTACAAGCCGGCGCGTCCGTCATTCCGGGCACTGGTCCCGTTCTCACCACGGGCAGTGTCTCAGAGTCCAGTGCCGATGCGCCCGCCAAGCAGAAGGAGACCCTGCCGTCTTACCTTGGAAGGCCACTACACCGTTACGCGGTCAGTCCCGCTGACCACACCATTAGGCAGGCCCTGGAGCGCTGGGCGCGACAGGCGGGATGGGCGTTTTCTTCCGAACATTGGGCAGTCGATGTGGACATCCCACTGGTGGGTGAAGCCGCCTTCACCACTGACTTCAAGTCGGCCGTGCGTGAGCTGTTGGAAGCTACCGAAATGGGGGATCGTCCTTTACAGCCCTGCTTCTATTCAAACCAGGTATTGCGCGTGGTGCCGTATGCGCAGCCCTGCGACCGTCGGGGTGCCTCGAGGGCCGTGTCATGATCTACCAGCGGTTCTTACGCGTGACCACGGCAGCCGCGCTTGCCCTGGTCGCGTCGGCCTGCGCCGTTGAAGAACAACTCAAGCAGATTGGGCAGGCGGTGCTGGAAGCCGGCCGGCGAATGGATGAAGCCCATGCAAGTTTCAAAGCATCATCCGAGAGCCACCGGCATGTCGCTGCTCAGGAAGTGGCAAGGCCATGGCTTGCGGGCAAGGCTCAGCCGCTGGCCCGGGAGGTGACGCTGCCGCCCGCTCTGCGGGCCAATGTGGACACCACCCTGCTTTTTGACGACGGGCCTGTTCCCCTGCCAACCATCGCGCAGCGAATTACACGGGCGACAGGCATTCCCGTGTACGTTCACCCTGAATCCCTGTTGCCACAACAGGCATTTATCTCACGGCTGGACGTCACCGCCGGAAAGCCCACGGCCCCTCATGTGAGCGACACGGCAGTCAGCCTGGACGGTGGGCCTGAACCCTTGGCGCGTACTCTCGACCGGGTCGGGGCGCGGCTAGGCGTGCTATGGCGTTACGAATCCGGGCGCCTGGAGTTTTATCGGACGCAAATCCGTGCATTCGATGTACGCATGCTCAGCTTGCAGGCCAACGCCGATGCGTCCTTAGGCCTGCAGGAAAGTGGGTCGCGTGAAGGCTTTTCCACCACCTCGCGAACCGGGCTCACGCTTGAGAAACATGATCCTTTGCAAAGCGTAAGGGCACGCATTGAACCTTTCCTCTCGCGCGCAGGTGTGGTGGTGGCAGAGCCAGGGGCGGCGTCCACAATTGTAGTGCGCGATACACCTGCGATTCTGGGTCAGATTGCGGCGTTTCTCGAACGGGAGAACCGGGCCCTGACTCGTCGAGTACGGCTGCTGTTCGAGGAGTTGACCGTACTCGTCGAAGATGACAACGAGGCAGGCTTGGACTGGGAAATCGTTTTCGCCGGCGCAAAAGCGGCGGCATCTGTGGGCGTGTCCGGGGTGGCCTCACCGGATGCCGGTGCGCTCGCGGCGTCGGTGACCGATAGCCGGTTCGCGGGCAGCGAGCTGCTCATTCGGGCGTTGGCTCGAGTGGGGCGTGTGGTGCGACGCAACAGTCTGCCAGTCCTTACCTTGAATCGACGTCCCGTTACCCATGCTGTACGCACAACATTTTCTTATATCGACAAAGTCGAAACCATTGCACAGCGTGGTTTGGCGGACACCGTCCTTCCCTCGGTCTCCGTGAGTCAGAAGGAAGAGACGGTCGGTTCTTTGATCACTCTCGTTCCAGACGCCCAAGAAGATGGGCTGGTGCTCCTTTCCGTGGCGTATGACAACACGGTCGCCCAACCCCTGAAGTCCGTTACTTTCGGTTCCGGGGACAACCCGCTGCAGCTGCAGCAAATCACCATAGACGGCAACGGTACTGTGCAGCAAGTGGCGCTCATGCCGGGGCAGCCCTTGCTGATCTCAGGATTCGACCGGAGCCGGCAGGAATCCGAATCACGTCGGCTCAACCCGGGCATGCCACTGGCGCTGGGCGGTAGCGATCGAGCTACTGGGCAGCGGCTGACCACGGTCATGGTGGTGACGGCGCATGTTGAGGAGGGCTTCTGATCCATGCAGTCGCGCAATTGTGAGGTCATCGAGCATAAGGGCAAGGCACTGGTCTTCGGAATGGAATGGTTCCCCATATTGGGTGAAGGACTGGAACAGCATGCACGTGCACTTGCGCGCCGCCAGAAGGCAAGCTACTGGATGGGCACCTCTGGCGCGGCAGCCTCGGTCGGTTTGGCCAGACGGGGTTCGTTGGGCGCGCGTGGCCGTACCTTGTATAGCGCGGCAGCCGCCTTCGCCATTCTGCATCCTGTTGGCACAGTAGTGGCGATTGTTCCCGTGTCGGGAGATCGGCAGTGGCTTGTCGCCGTGCATGAAGGTGCGGTTATGGCGCGCACTGACCAGCTTCACGCTGACGATGAGACCTTGCAAGCAGTTCTGCGGCAGTTGGTGGAGGCGCATCCCGGTCTGCGTCTGCTGGACGGCAGGCAGTCAACGACCGCTTTGTTGGACGCCGTCTTTGAGGTCGAGCAGGACAAACCTCTCTCACGATGCCGTCATCATTCGGGTCGCATTCTGGCCTTGGCTGCTGGTTTCATGGGGCTGCTCCTATGGCTCTGGCGGGCAGTGCTGCATTCGGGAGAGCCGGTCACAGCGCTGCAGCCGGATCCCCATTCTGTATGGCAAGCAGCCGTGGTGGATGCCGCTCAACGCCATGTGGTCCATGGAGTTGGAGGGCTCCAGGTACTTCTCGAAACCCTCAAGGATCAGCCTGTCCATCTTGCGGGCTGGGCATTGAGCAGGGTCGAATGTGAACCCCGTGGGCAGCGTTGGCACTGCCACTCCCGCTATCGCCGGGAACAAGGCGGCGACAACCTAAGTTTTATGAAGTCAGCGTTACCTGGCTGGGATTTGACATTCGATCCTCTGGAAGAAGCTGGCGCCCAGTGGCAAGTCCCCATGACGCCGTCCACTCTGCAGGCAAGCGGTTTGCGCCGGGCCAGTCAGAATCAAAGTCGGTTGGTCAGCGCGCTCCAGTCCATGCGTCCGGCTTTTGCACAACTGCGCGTCGACTCGGGCGCTCCCTTGCCGGTGGCTACGCCACTGGACGCTCAACAAAGGCCCGTCGCGCGGCCGCCCAGTGTCTCGCTCATCCACAGGCGCGCAATCAAGCTGCAGGCTCCCTTGCGCTCGCTCTCACTTCTGGTGCCTGAGACCAAGCACATGAGTTGGGACAAAGTCGTATTGGAAGTAGGCCAGGCGGTAAACCCAGGTCTTCTCAACAGCGCATTTAGCGTATCGATGTGGGGTGTGCTCTATGAACTCGAAGACGATGCAAATACTCCTTCTGACGCTGTTCACGGTAGGCTGCGCGCCCGTCCTGGCGTCTCAGGCGAATCACGATCGTGAATACTTCACGGTGAGAGAGCTCATGCAGCTGGAAGCGGAGCAGGCACTGGCGGCCACCCGCGCGCGACTGGCCAGTGGTCGCGCCGACGGCACGCGTGCAGTCGAAGCACATCCTGCGGTTAGTGCGCGCCGCGCACATGCACCTTCAGATGAGGGTCGGCTGCGTCTGGCAGGCATCTACGGTGTGGGTAAGCGGCTTTTTGCGGAGGTGCGGTCGGGAGCACAGGCCTGGATCTTTCTCAAAGGCCAGCCCTTGCCCATCGGGCACAGCAGTCAGAGTGCTGAATACCATCTGAAGGAACTATCTGGCACCTGCGTGAGACTGGAGCGGCAGGGTGAGGAAACCATTCTGTGTCTGCCGGCCGGGAGGTCCTGATGTTCAATCCTCTCACACGCTTACGCGGTGGCAGAACGCAGCATCGCCTGAACGACCCTGCGGGAATGACGCACTACGCGGCTGGGCGCGCGGTGACCCTGGCGGACACCGAAGCGCTACTCAACATGAAACCCGCGCTGCGCCGATCGCTTAGCGCTCGTTTCGGTGTTCAGGCACTTGCGGCGAGGCTGTGCCCCGTCGAACTCGAAGACGGAACAGTCGCCATCTTTGCGCTGGCAGAGCATGTCGGTAGCGATCAGGCGGACGAACTCGCACGTCGTATAGAGGAAGCCGGGCTGCGCGCCGCGGAACCCGCACGCTACATACTTAAAGCCAGCCTGCTGCTAGCGGTAGCGCGCGATGCCTTCAGCAGACAAGGCAACCTGGTCGAAAATCAGTATGCACGGGGTGCTCTGGCGGAAGCCTTCCACGAACTGGTGGAATGGGGTGTGCGCAATGGTGCGAGCGATCTGCACCTGAATGTGAAGCTGGGAGAGGCTGAATCTGAAGTCAAGTACACAGTGTGCGGCCGCTACATTGCACCAGAATGTTTCAGACGCATGCCAACAGGCATGCTAATGGAGATGTTGTCTGTAGCGTGGATGGACGTGTCCGGGGGCAACGGTGCCGTGTTCGACCCCCGGGCCGAACAGCAGGGCAGCATTTCCCGTCAGTACCTGGGGCGTGACGTAATGCTGCGCTGGGCATCGATGGCGGCAGAGCAGGGGCCAAGCGTATGCCTACGCATCCTCGAGAAAAATCGCATGGCGGAAATCCCCGCCCTGGAAGCACTCGGATATCCTCCAGAACAGATAAATTTACTGGAACAGGCGCTCAGTGGCGGTGGAGGGGCAGTCGTATTCGCGGGTACGGTGGGGTCGGGCAAATCTACCACGCTGGCTTCACTCATCGCGAGATTGCCCACCGGCCGCAAAGTCGTGACGGTGGAAGATCCCGTCGAGTACACGATTCCCGGCGCCATCCAGAACTCGATCGCACGGCGACTCGATACGGAAGCGCATGAGGCCTTCGCTACAAAACTGCGAGCACTGAAGCGTTCAGCCATGAGCGATGTCCTGCTGGGTGAAATACGCGACAGAGAAACGGGTCTCGCTTTCATGGACCTGAGCGGTTCTGGCATCAATGTTTACACCACCGTCCATGCGCCCTCAGTCACTCTGATCACCGAGCGCCTGGCATCCGACTTCATCGCGGTCAGCCGCGATTTTCTCGCCATGCCAGGCACGTTGAAGCTGCTCGTCTGGCAGGCCCTGCTTCCGAGACTCTGTCGCTGTGCCGTGCCCATGAGGCTGGAAGCGCGGCGCGACGCCAGCATTGCCAGGCGCTTGCAGGTCGCGGCAGATCTCTTTCCGGGGCCGTCGGAAGCCCTGAGAGTTCGGAATCCGGAAGGGTGTACATGCTGCCGCGGCCAAGGTTTGCCGGAGCTCTATGGCTACGAGGGGCGATCTGTCGTTGCCGAGATGCTGGTGCCTGCATTGCAGCCGGACTTTCCGGAGTGGGTCAGGAGTAAGGGTCGAAGCTCGGTTCCTTTAGGCTTCATACCAGCGTTGGCCAACGCCATGGATCAGGCGTACAGGGGAATATTCGATCCGGCGGATATCGAGCAGCGCTTCCACCGTTTCGATTTGGAACGCCGTATGCGGGCTGCGCAGTCCACACGGACAGCTCCCCGGTCCTTTCCAGCCAGGCTTCAGGCGACGGTGGCGTCATGATCTCAGTAACCGCGCTGGGTGCGCGCCTTAATTCCCTGCAACGCCGTGTCGATGCATGGCGATTCAATCAGGGAAGATGCGCTTACTACGACTACTTGGCGGCCTTGTTGAAAGGCACGGGCGGAGCCTTGACCCTCAAGCAGATCTTCCTGACCGACGCACACCGCTACGTGAACACCTCGCGAGGTCGACTGTCCGCAAGATGGCTCGAGCTTTACCAGACTGCTGGAGGAGATCTTTTCACTACCTGGACGGGCATCTTTCCGGATTCCGAACTGGCTTTGCTACGTGGAGCACAGGCGCGCGGCAATGACGCACTCGTAGAGACTTTCTCTGAACTGGCCAGGGCTCTCGGAGTGCTGGAGAAAGGGCGGCACATTCTTCAAGGTGCTTTAGTGACGGCCTTATTCGCGTCCGTCGTATTGCTCCTCACCATTGTGGCCGTACCTGTTTTCACAGTGCCTCGACTGCAGGACACTTTCAGCAGCATTCCATTGGCATATCACGGCGCGGCCATGCGCTCTTTGGTGCAGATGGCGGCCTTTGTCGAAAACTCTTGGTTCTGGGTTCTCCCGGGAATTGGGCTCGGCGTGTCGTTGATATTGGCATCCTTCAGCCGCTACACCGGGCCCATGCGCAAGCTGCTCGACGCCTTCGGGCCCTGGCGTGTGTACCGCCAGATTCACGCCATGCGCTTTCTCTCGCTGTTAGCCGTGGCGCTGGGGCGGGGCGAGCACGGCAGCACCCGTTTACGTCACGCACTTACCCTGCAACTGGATGGTGCGTCGCCTTGGCTGCAGCATCACATTGAAAGCATGCTCGACAACATCAACGCGGGCCGGGCAGGGGGAACGGTTTTCGACACTGGTCTGCTGGACAGGGCTCAACTCTGGTTTCTCAATGACATGTTGTCGGCGAAGGGCCTAGTTGAAGGGCTGGAGCTGTGTAGTGCCTGGGTGGAGCGCCACGTTCTCGTCACGGTCGCGCGCCAAGCTGCAGCTTTGCGATGGTGTTTATTGCTTTCGGCAGTGGCCGGTGTGTTTGCGATTGCCCTTTGGCATTACACGGCACTGGATGAGCTGCGCAGAGGATTGGCACTTTTCCATGCCAGTCAGTGAAACATATCAATGCGAAATGGAGGAGAGCAATGGTGACTAGAGTCGTTGAACAGTGGGTTCTGTGTTCGCTATATACAGAATCAGGACGTCGCTACACATCCAGACGGAACTCGGCAGCTAATTCGCAGCGGGGGTTCTCTCTCGTTGAAGTATCCATCGTCATGGCCATTGTGCTGTTGCTGGCCATCATTGCCATACCTGCGGTGCGCAGCTATGTGATTGAGAGCCGCGTGCCCAAGGTGGGGGAGGAGCTGGCGCGCTACATTCTGCACACCCGCATCAATGCATCCAGCGGCAGCGCGACAAATCCGTACACCGGCATCAAAATGGCTGGTATGGCAAATATGCTTCGGGGTTCCAGCATACTGACGGTAGACGAGGCCAGCGGTAACCTGAAAGTCCGGCATGGCTTGGGGGCGGATGGCGAAGTGACCGTGGTCGAAGCGAACTCCGGTGCGGCTTTCACCATTACGCTGTCCCGGGTGAATCATGCTGCCTGTCCGTCCATCGCCTCCGTCATTCAACACTTGGCTGACCGTGTGGTGGTGAGTTCCGGCAGCCGCTCTGCAACGGTCAAGGACGTCGCAGACAACAACGCCTACAAGGCTTTGGTCGCCGAAGAAACATGTGAGAAAGGCGATGCCAACACCTTTGCCTTTACTGTCAGCTGACATGTGGCGTAGCACAGCTCACCGCTCAGTTCGTGCCACGTCTGACGATCACATGGAGACAAATCAGCGCGGGTTGGCACTCGTCGAGCTGGCCCTGGTGATGATGCTGGGCATGATGCTCGCGGTGCTAGGGATACGGAGTTGGGTTAATCAAGTTAACGATGCCCAGGCTCGGGCCGCCGCGGTGTGGATGTCGTCCGTACACAAGGCCGTACTTGGCTATCTTCAGCGGCATGGTCCTGCAATTCAGGATGCCGAGGTGGACGACGCCCTGCATGTGCACGGCTTCGCCAATTGGCGGGCACCTACGCTGGCTGAGCTGGCTGCGGCCGGATTGTTGACGTCCGGAATGCCCGAAGCCGTCCGCGCCACAGGTTCGGCACGCATCCACGTATGGAAGCGGGAATGCCCTGGAGACGCTTGCACGGTCGAAGCCCTGATCCATAGTGAGCGCCCCCTGCTTGACCCGCGAGGCCAACCAGATGAAGCCGCCATCGCCCAATGGCTGTTAGCTGCGGAAGGTGAGGGGGCTGCAGTCCATCCCGATGAACCCGGGCGCCTCAGAGGAACGCGGTTCTCGTACAGCAGTGCATTGCCCGACGGCAGCATCATGCCGCCCGGAACGGTAGGCATGGCGGTCACTGCCGAGCACCAGGCCTTATGGAGTTTTTTGCGGGTCAGAGACCACCGCGATCCCGACTTCCAAGGCAATTTGAGCGTTGTGGGTGATCTGCATGGCGGTGGTGACGCAGTCGTCACAGGCCAGCTCACGCTTGGGAGAGAGGCGCAGTTCAATCAAGCTTGCCGGCCAGAACAGGCAATCGCGCACCACGAAAGCGGAGGCTTGATGGTTTGTCGCATGGGGCGCTGGCGCCCCGCCGGCCAATTCGGTGGTGCCTACACCTACAACTCCCACTATGGCTGCGTAGACTTGGACGGCGTGTCCGCTGTTAACCCCCTCACTGGACGTTGCAGCTGTGCCCCGGGCACCAGTGCAGTCAGAATATTTGATACGGGCACCGAGAGCGAGCATGCGCAACCCGGAGAGTCTATGCTGGGGCGCCGCTTCGTTTACGTATGTATCGGGTGATCACGTATAATGATTGGTTCCGCATGGACCAAGCGCATTTTGCAATGAAGACCTCCGAAATCCGTCAGAAGTTTCTGTCTTTTTTCGAGGCGAAGGGCCACCAGGTCGTTCCCTCGTCTTCGCTCGTACCGGGTAATGATCCCACCTTGCTGTTCACCAATTCCGGTATGGTGCAGTTTAAGGATGTCTTCACTGGTGCTGAGACGCGTCCCTACGTCCGCGCGACGACTGCGCAGCGCTGCGTGCGGGCCGGCGGCAAGCATAATGACCTCGAAAACGTAGGTTATACAGCACGGCACCACACTTTCTTCGAAATGCTGGGTAATTTCAGTTTCGGAGACTACTTCAAGCGTGACGCCATCCAATATGCGTGGGAACTCCTGACCCAGGTCTATAAGCTCCCGGAAGAAAAACTCTGGGTAACGGTGTATCAGGACGACGACGAAGCCTACGATATTTGGGCCAAGGAAGTCGGTGTTCCCGAAGCTCGTATCATCCGCATCGGTGACAACAAGGGCGCGCCCTATGCCTCCGACAACTTCTGGCAGATGGCCGATACAGGCCCGTGCGGCCCTTGCTCGGAAATTTTCTACGACCATGGTCCTGGTGTCTGGGGAGGCCCTCCCGGTTCGCCCGAGGAAGATGGCGACCGCTACATCGAAATCTGGAACCTGGTCTTCATGCAGTTCGACCGCGATGCGAGTGGCAAGCTCACCCCTCTGCCTAAGCCCTGCGTTGACACCGGCATGGGTCTGGAGCGTATTGCCGCGGTTCTGCAGCACAAGCATTCCAATTACGAAATCGACCTCTTCCGCAACCTCATTGCCGCCGCAGCGCGTGAAACTGGTTGCGGGAATCTGGAAGACAATTCTCTCAAGGTCATAGCCGACCACATCCGTGCTTGCGGCTTCCTCATTGTCGATGGCGTCATTCCCAGCAACGAAGGCCGGGGTTACGTCTTGCGTCGTATCGTGCGGCGCGCACTGAGGCACGGCCACAAACTGGGGCAGCAACAACCGTTCTTCCACCGTCTGGTGGCGGATCTGGTCAAGGAAATGGGCGAGGCATATCCGGAACTGGCCAAGCAGCAGGCTCGCGTGGAGCAGGTGCTGCGCCAGGAAGAAGAGCGCTTCATCGAAACCCTTGAACATGGCATGAAGATTCTTGAGTCGGCGCTGGCGGGTATTCCTGCCGATGGCGTGCTCGACGGTCAGACGCTGTTCACGCTCTATGACACTTACGGTTTTCCGGTTGACCTCACTGCCGACATCTGCCGTGAACGCGGTGTCGGTATCGATCAAGAGGGTTTCGACGCCGCCATGCAGCGTCAGCGCGAGCAGGCGCGGGCCGCAGGCAAATTCAAGGTGGCTGAAGGTCTCACCTACGATGGCAGCCATACCAATTTCAGGGGCTATGAAACCCTGCAGGCTGAAGGCAAGGTAACGGCCCTCTATGTCGATGGCACCTCCGTAGAGTCGGTCACTGCGGGGCAGCAGGCCATTGTGGTCCTCGATACAACACCTTTCTACGCCGAGTCGGGTGGTCAGGTTGGCGACAACGGTGTGCTGAGCGCCGCCGGTATGCGTTTCCAGGTAAACGACACGCAGAAAATCCAGGCCAATGTCTTTGGCCATCATGGTGAGCTCCTCGAAGGTGAGCTGCGCGTGGGCGATTCCGTTCTCGCTCAGGTTGATGCCGAACGGCGCAAGGCCACCATGCGCAATCACTCAGCCACGCACATCATGCACAAGGCGTTGCGTGAAGTGCTGGGCAACCATGTT
Organism: Alcaligenaceae bacterium; assembly: GCA_029267315.1. GTDB lineage: Bacteria > Pseudomonadota > Gammaproteobacteria > Burkholderiales > Burkholderiaceae_B > Yanghanlia. The sequence continues at coordinate 1,379 of JAJUJD010000040.1, read as the reverse complement.
CAACAACGTGGTTCGCTGGTGGACTCCGAGAAAACCCGCTTCGATTTCGCACACGACGCGCCCATGACGCACGAACAGATCGCAGCGGTCGAGCGCATCGTGAATGACGAAATCCTTCAGAACCATGCCACCCGCGCTCAGCTCATGGCCTACGACGAAGCCGTGCAGGGTGGCGCTGTCGCGCTCTTTGGGGAAAAGTACGGCGACGAAGTCCGCGTGCTGGATATCGGCTCTTCGCGCGAGCTGTGCGGTGGCACTCATGTAGAGCGTACGGGCGACATCGGCTTGTTCAAGATTGTCTCCGAAGGCGGTGTCGCCGCTGGCGTGCGCCGCGTGGAAGCCATCACTGGCGCCAACGCGCTGGCCTGGGTGCAGCAGGTGAACGATACACTTCATCGCGCTGCGGCAAGCGTCAAATCCCAGCCGACCGAACTCGTTGACCGTATCGGCCTGCTGCAGTCGCAGCTCAAGTCTCTGGAACGCCAGCTCGAACAGCTCAAGAGCAAACAGGCGGCATCCATGGGCAGCAACCTGGCAGACCAGGCAACTGAGCTCGATGCTCAGACGAAGCTGCTTGTCGCAACCGTCAATGGCGCGGAGCCCAAGGCGCTGCGCGGGATGGTGGACCAGCTCAAGGACAGGCTCAAATCCGCCGTCGTGCTGCTCGCCACGGTGAGTGAAGGCAAAATCAGTCTTGTGGCCGGTGTAACATCCGATCTTACTGGACGTATCAAGGCTGGCGAGCTCGTTGCACAGGTGGCTGCACAAGTTGGCGGTAAGGGCGGCGGTCGCCCTGACATGGCCATGGGCGGCGGTGCAGATGTTTCCGCGCTACCGGCTGCCATGTCCGGTGCGGATGCCTGGGTACGTGAACGTTTTGGACAACAGGTTCAGGCATGAATACGCAGTCTTCGGCCACGGGCGACTTCCCTGTTGCCCATACCGAAATTGATGCGTCCGGGCTGAAGTGCCCCTTACCGATTTTGCGTGCTAAAAAAGCATTGGCTCAGATGGAGTCTGGTCAGGTGCTTAAGGTCGTCACTACTGATACCCATGCAGAACGAGACTTCCAGGCATTCTGTAAGCAGACGGGCAATACCTTGCTGCTGCAGAGTGCTCAAGGAGATGTCCTATGGCATTTCCTGCAGCGGCGGTGAATACGCTTTTACCGCTGATGTTGTTTCTTGGGCAGACCTTGGTGCTGCCCGACACCCCTTCGTTGCCGGTAGGTAGCGAAAAATGCTAGAATTCTCTGTTTTTCACAACACTCTCAAAGGATTACCATGGTTGTAATTCGTCTGGCCCGCGGCGGCTCGAAGAAGCGCCCCTTCTACAATGTTGTTGCTGCTGATTCGCGCAACCGTCGCGATGGTCGTTTC
>JAJUJD010000070.1 GCA_029267315.1 Alcaligenaceae bacterium | reverse complement strand
TGGTTGTCCTTGAAGTGCAGATTGAAGCCAATCAGGCCAGTGCGCCGCTCCAAGTCAAGTTCCATAACGCCGCCTTCCAGCTTTGCATGCTTGACCTTGGCTGACCTGCCATCCAGCCACGCACGCACGGCCACTTTTTGAAATTTCTGGCTGATTTCCGCGCGCACGGGCGTGCCATCTACAGCTTCCCATTCCCAGGCGCCCGCCACTTGGGCAGGTACTACCCACTTGTAGATTTTGATTCCACCCACTTCGAGCACTTCATCTGCCTTCCAATCGCCCATGCTGAACGCGTGGGATATGATGCGGCTGCCCGGGCGCAGCTCGGTGAGCAGGCGAGGGCGCAACTGTAAGTTGATGGAATCCAGCAGATAGAGAGTGACGACCGTGGCGTCGCTGAACTCTGCCGCGAAAATGTCGCCTTCTATGAAATCGACCAGATACTCGACCCCCGTGTCTCCGGCATATTCCATGGCGTCCGCGATCCGCAGGGGGTCGATTTCCACCCCCACCGCCCGGCAATCGTATTCTTTGGCCGCAGCGACAACAATGCGCCCGTCTCCCGCGCCCAAATCGTAAAGAATATCTTCAGAATCGATGTTCGCCATCCTGAGCATGGCCTTTATGACGGCGTCATCAGTAGGGACGAAGGGCACGTCGAGAAACATGCCGGACTGGCTGGAGTAGTTGTCGAAGTCGTCAATCAAGTCGCGAAACACCAAGATACCTGTGCAGTGGAAGGGGCAGGCGGCCCAGAAACGAATCGTACCCGTACAAAAGGGAAAGGCCCGGCAGTTTCTACTCCCGGGCCTTCCTATACTAGCCTTTCAACGCAACATATGCTGTATCAGTGGCGATGGCGTCCGTGGTGCTTCCCGTGGTGGCCGCGATTGCCACGATACTTGGCGTTATGAGACCGCCCCCCGCGGTCCCAACCTCGGGACCGACGGTCATCATCCGTCAGAATATGGCCGAGCAAGCCCCCAGCGGCTGCCCCGCCTATCGCATACACCGGGTCGCCTTGCGAAACAACTGCCCCGGCGGCAGCACCGAGACCGGCGCCGATCATGGCGTTGTTCGTCTTCCTGTCGTAGTGTGAGGCACAGCCCGCCAATGCAAGGGCGGCTACGCCGGCAATGGCAAAACGGGCAAGTCGATGAGTCAGCATTTTTCCGCTCCTGAAGCTTGGGAATGGTTCCAGCTTAGGCAGTGGAAAGTTTCAAGACCAGCAAGATTCCGGGTTTTGCACGCAGTTGAAATAAATGCCGGCGAGCGAGCCGTCTGCGTAACAATTCCGAAGCAGATTGAGACCGATTCGTGACAGATATGGGGTCAGCCTACGACATTCTGGCTTTGCTGACAGGCAGACAGAATCTGGCCTTGCAGGGACTCAAGAAGTTGAATGTCAGTACCGGGCTGGATGTTCGCCCAACTGCCCCAGGGGCGTCGCCCACGTAGGGAATTCAGGTTCGGCTGGAAGGCCACGACAAACTTGCCGGTTGCGGAATGGAAGATGCGCATGCGCGCCGCACCCGGGGTTGTGCGGCCAATGTAGGTTTCCCCGTTCAGATGAAATTGGTAAGCCATGATTATTTTCCTTTTTAGCTCTTCGGCACCATGCCAGGCGAGCAAGTCGGAGTAAAAAGCCCATAAAAAATGCCCGCAATCGCGGGCAGAAACACTCCCACTGATTGCTTTAAAAAAAGCCGCATCATCGTTCCACCTTGTGTGGGTCACAGGTTGGCATGGGCACTGGGCCCAACTCTTGATGCAAGGATGTTATTTTAAATGCATTTCCGCAGCCTGTCAGCCGGGCATCAGATTTTTTCCAGGCGGCCCAATACAGCCTCCTTTGTCTCCTGCATGGGCGCTTCCAGAGAGGTCAGGTCATACCCTTCCTTGGCCACTTCTGGAAATAGCTCGTCTTCTTCTTCTTCGATGTGGTGCTGGGTGTACTCACCCAGGACCGTAAACTTTGCATCGTAAAGCGGGTCTTCCGGACTCATCGACATCAGTTGTGTGACGAGGTCCGTGGCGCTGGCGTGTTCTACCTCCGCTTCGTCCAGCAGGTCTCCGAATTTTTCTGGATCGGCATCGCGCAGGAAGGGGTAGAAATGTTGCTCTTCTATTTCCGCGTGAGCGGTCAATTCCATACAGGCTTCCATCACCATTTCCTGCTTCTTGGCAGAGTCCTCGACGTTCTCGAACTCCTTGAAGATTTTTTGAACTTTGCGATGGTCATCGATCAACATGCCGATGACGCCTTTCTGAACCTTTGGCAGGTGTGATTTGTTCATTGCCATTCTGTGTCTCCCTATTAAAAAATCAGACAGTCACAGCCATAGCACTAAACGTGCCACGCCCGTAAAACAAGGCGCGCGCATGCCGCGAATCCGGCTTTCCAGCAGTATGATAAGCGCGCCACCTGCGTTGGTTGTGCACACACCTGCTTAGGAGACTATCGCAATGAACTTCTTTATTCGGGGCCTTCTCGGCCTGGGCATGGCTTTTAGCTTGGGTATGACGGCAACAGCAAATGCCGGCCCAAGACTCGATCGCATTATGGAAAGCAAGGTTTTAAGGGTGGGCACACCCGGAGACTATCGCCCTTTCGCCATCAAGAAAGATGGCGGTTATGAAGGTCACGACATCGACGTCATCGAAGCCATGGCCAAACAGTTGGGCGTGAAGATTGAATGGGTGCAAACATCCTGGCCCAATCTCATGCCCGACCTGAAGGCTGACAAATACGACATCGCCGTAGGAGGCATTACGCGCAATGTGGCGCGTATCAGCCAGGCGGAAATGCTGCCCGGATACGCACCGTTCGGCAAAGTCGCCCTGGTGCGCAAAGACGAAGCGTCCAAGTATCGCAGTGTTGACGACCTCAACCAGCCGTCTGTTCATGTCATCAAGAATCCGGGCGGCACCAATGAAATTTTCGTGCTAGAGAACCTCAAGAACGCCAAGGTGAGCACGCATGAAAAGAATGCCGAAATACCCGGCCTCATTGCTGAAGGCAAGGGTGACCTCATGATCACCGAAACTTATGAGGCTCTGCACTACAGCAAGGTTGAGCCACGGCTCGCCGCATTGTTCATCGACAACCCGCTCACGCCCAAGAACTATCTGGGCTTCCTCATGCCTGCCGATGACGCCGATTATGTGCGGGTCATGAATTTTGTGTGGGATCTGCTGGATGAGCGTGATGTCCTGGACGACGCGGCCGAACGCTGGTTGGAGTGAGTGACACGCCCATGAATCCCGAGCCCGCCCGTCTGTTGAACCGCAATCTGCTGCTGCTGATTCTCTGCCAAGGTCTGTTTCTCACCAACAACGTGACCTTTATCGCGGTCAACGGCCTGGTGGGCTTTCACCTCACTCCCATCCCCTGGATGGCTACCTTGCCTGTCATGGGGTATGTGGTTGGGGGCGCCGTATCTACAGCGATCGTGGCACGCACGCAAGCGCGCTATGGAAGGCGCCGCTCTTTTCAACTTGGTCTGATGGTGGCGTTTATTTCCGCCTTGCTGTGCGCATTGGCCGTCCGTATGGAAAGCTTTGCACTGCTGGTCTGCGCCACGTTTCTGGCCGGCTATTACAGCGCCAACGGCCAGTTGTACCGCTTCGCTGCGGCCGAGCTTGTAGACGTCGGGCTTAAGGAAAAAGCCATATCGCTGGTATTGGCCGGCGGCCTGATCGGCGCGATTATCGGGCCGAACCTGGCGCGCCACACCAAGAACGCCGCCGACTATCCCTTCATGGGTGCTTACTTGGCACTGGCCGTAGTCGCTGTAATCGGAGTTGTTCTGATGAGCTTCATCCGCTTCCCCGACGATCTACGCGAACGCGGCATAACGCGAAGTGGTCGAAGCTTGGGCGTAATCGCCCGGCAGCCGGTCTTCATCGTGGCAGCATTGGGGGCTTCGTTGGGCTATGGGGTCATGAATCTGCTCATGGCGGCCACACCCCTGGCGATGGAAATGGCGGGCTTCGAATTTTCCAGCACAGCGACCGTGCTCCAGTGGCATGTCATTGGCATGTTTGCGCCCGGTTTCGTCACAGGCTCCTTGATCAAGCGCTATGGGGTTCTGCAAGTCATGTCTGTGGGTCTCGTACTGAACGTGGTGTGCATCGGTGTTGCATTGGCAGGGCATAGTTACTCGCACTTTCTGGTGTCGCTCTTCCTCCTTGGGGTGGGCTGGAACTTCCTGTTTACTGGCGCCACCGCATTGGCTACGCAGGCTCACACAGCAGAAGAACGCGACAAGGCGCAGGGTGCAATAAATTTCGCGGTGTTTTTCGTAATGGCCATATCGTCCTTCAGCTCTGGCGCGCTGGTAGCCACCAGCGGCTGGTATTGGCTGAATATGGGTTCTCTGGCAATTTGCACAGTGCTGGTATGTGCGTTGTTTACGTTGTTCGTGTACCAACGCAAAGGGCTTAGCGTTACTGGCGAATGAACTATTGGCCCCGCACACCTAGATAAAACCCCGCAGTGTGGTATTTACGCGTAACATGGGTATATGCGCCTACGGGTGACGAAAAAAATATAAATAATCAGTTACAAAAACTGGAATAATTCTTCGTTCGAGGCATTCCCCACGGGCTGCGTCGCAGCGCGGCGCCCGCGCCACGGACCTATGTCTACAGAACGGAATCACTACATGTCTCTACATAACGCAGAAATTGCCTCTTCCCCGCCAGTGGCGATTCTTGACCACATACCTACCGGCTTCGTGAAAGCCGTCCGAGGCTGTGTGTTGCTCCTGCTTGATCAAAGCGGGCAGCTCATTGTTGCAAACCGCGGCGCCAAGGAACTAACGGGGTATGAGGTGGACGAGCTTCGCGGGAAGCTCTACTCGGACGTTTTCATTGAAGCGGGACAAGCCCCCCGCCCGCTCAAGGAGTGCCTGGAGCTTGCAACAAAGCGTGGCACCTACGAGGCGCAGGGTTGGTTGCATCGTAAGGATGCCACCCAGTTGTGGGCGTTTTTGGCCTTGAACCCTGTCATAGACGAGCAAGGCTTATTGCAAGGGTATGCAGCCCTGATCCGCGATGCCGGGGAAGCGCGCATGGCTAGCGGCTACTTCAGCGCGACTGAGCGCCAGTTCCGCATGCTGGTTCAGGGAGTGCGCGATTACGCCATCTACATGCTGGACCCAGACGGCTACATTACAAACTGGAATGCCGGCGCTGAGCTTATTAAAGGCTATTCCGCCGACGAAATTATTGGCCAACATTTTTCCACTTTCTATACAGAAGAAGACAAGCTCAGAGGTGAACCGCAGCGTAGCCTGGAAATTGCCGCCCGCGAAAACACTTTCCAGAAAGAGGCATGGCGGGTGCGCAAGGACGGTTCCTTGTTCTGGGCCAGCGTGGTCATAGACCCGATTTACGATGAACATGGCACGTTGATTGGCTTTGCCAAGATCACGCGGGACATCACCGACAAACGGCGAAGCCAGGAAAAAGCGGACCAAAAACGCGAAACCCTGCATCAAGCGCAGAAACTGGAAGCACTGGGGCGACTCACTGGCAGCGTGGCCCACGATTTCAACAACATGCTGTCGGTCATCCGTACCGCTGCGGAAATGTTAGGTAGTGGCATGAAGCTTCAGCATGACACTGAGCATTACGTGAACATGATCACGGATGCCAGCGAACGCGCAGCGCGTCTGACTGACCAACTGCTGACCTTCGCACGGCAGCGTCCTTTCCGTATGGAAGTGTTCAACCCCGCCGATCGCGTCCAAAACATTCTGCAAGTCATGCAGACTTCCCTCGGGTCGCGTAATGAACTGGTCATCGATATGGCGTCTGATCTCGGAAGGATCGAATCCGACACCAGCCAGTTCGACACGGCCGTGTTGAATCTGGTGATCAATGCCCGCGATGCCATGAGCGAGGGCGGTACAGTCACCATCAGTGCCACAAACGTTCAAGCTGCATTGAACGAAGGCGATGAGATTCGCGACTGGGTTGCCGTAAAAGTGCAGGATACGGGAACTGGCATTGACCCTGAAGTACTTCCCAAGATCTTCGAGCCCTTCTTCACAACCAAAGAAGTCAGCAAGGGAACGGGTTTGGGGCTCAGCCAAGTGTATGGGTTCGTGCGTCAGTCTGGGGGCGATATCAAGGTGGATAGTGCACCTAACAAGGGCACGGCCTTCACGCTCTACCTGCCCTTCGCAAAAAAGGCTGCTGAAGACTCTTGGGGTGATTTGCTCACTCCTTCTGCCGAAAGCGAACTGGCGAAGACTTTGAAGTCTGCGCGGAAGTGGCCCGTTAACTGATCTAAGGTTTTCTAAGCATCGAAGTGTAAGTCCTCCTGCACCGCAGAAGCGATTGGCTGGGGGACTATCGCTTTTGACGTCTTAGCTGGTCTCAGGCATCAACGAGCACTGAACGCACCCGATTTCGGCCTTCCTGTTTAGCACGGTAGAGCTCTTCGTCGGCGCGTTCCAGCAACCCTTGCAGGCCTGGGTCACCGTTGCGTAGCGTGGCCAGGCCAATGCTGACAGTCACCCATGGCGGCGAGGCTTTCAAATTGGGCAAGCGCGTCTTTTCCACTGCTCGTCGCATGCGCTCCGCAATCTCCAAGGCTTCGTCCGGCTCTGTATTGGAGAGCAGACAAATGAATTCTTCCCCCCCATAGCGGGCCACCACGTCGTCCTGCTGCCTGAGCGCGCTTTTGAGAATCTGCGCGATGGTTCGCAGGTATTCGTCTCCCGTCGCGTGACCATAAGTGTCATTGACCAGTTTGAAATGGTCGACGTCAACTATGAGAAGACTTAAAGAAGCATCGGAATTGACGTGCCGGGCATATTTGATCTTCGCTCTATCATCGAAATGACGGCGGTTCGGTACATTGGTAAGAGGGTCGGTACGGCTCAGTGTCTCAAGGTACTGCTTTTCTTCGTAAAGAGTGCGTCGTTCATGCTCAAATTCTTTACTGCGCCTCTTCAGGAGGCGCAGCTGCCGACGATGCCTTCGCAGCACCAGGGAGGTAGTCAGGATCAACACGCCGGCGACCACACTAACGGCTATCAGCAGCGTTTTCTGTCTGCGCTGGGCCTCATACCGTTGAAGGAAATTGCGTTCGCCGTCCTGGTGCGCTGTCACTGACGCTGAAATATCAAGCACTGCCAGGTGTTGGTCCAGCACTGATACGAGGCGCTCGTGGGCCGGAGTACGGCTGAAGAAAAAACTGTAGCTGCGGGGGTACTCGTACAGAATTTGCTTGATTTCCAGGTCGAACAGCCGCTTCGCAAAACGCATTTCATTGAAGACGTTCTGGTTGTAGATAGCCAGGTCGATGTCTCCTTGCTGGACCGCCTGGAAAATCGCACCATCTGCCCATCGCTCCACGGGAACCAGCTTGTCTTCGGGTATGCGTGTTCGTAAAGCGCGCTCAATGGACGCGCCAGGCACGTAACCGACCCGGTAATGGGCTAGGTCGTCGACCGTCCGGAGGTTCATGGCAGCATCGCGTCTGCCGATTGCGGCGTAGTAGCTGCGGGCGAATTCCTCGCTATAGAGACCCTGCCGCGCCCGTTCCGGTACATAGCTCACAGGCAGGAAGAGGTCGGCTTTCCCTTGAGCGATCAAGTTAAATTTGTCGGTCAGCGTTTCAGAGGGGTCGGGCGCGGCGATTTCGAACGCCACCCCAATGCGCGACAACACAAAACAGAGAATGTCGATTCCTATACCTTCGTACTGACCACTATCGGCGTTGTAATGCGCGAGAGGCTTGGCCTCAACCGCCAACACCTTCAGCGGGGGAAGGGCACGAAACTCAGCCAATAGTGAGGGGTCCAGCTGCACATCCTGATTGAGACGAATATTCTGTGTGCCTTCGCAATGCTGAGCAGCCGCAGCAGGCCACGCAAGGACGGCAAGGCACCAGATGATGCAGCTTCGCAAGGCCCAACCTTCACACAGGCTTGCCCTCGCGAAACGAAAGAGGCGCTTAAGAGGCATTCCGCTGAAAATGTGAAAAAAGCGGCTGCAAAAGCCGCTTCAGGAAGATCGCTATTGTAAGACTAAACTACCGGGGGTTCGCCAGAGCTATATGCAGCGACAGAGCTTCCTGGCACGACCGTTGCCAATCAGCGAAGGCGCAGTCAAACCCGGAATGGACCGCGGTAGACTGGCCGGCGACAATAGTGCTTTCCTGGCAAACGCCAACAGCTTCAGTTTCAGCAAGCGAAACCATGCAATTTGATGATACGTCCACTACTTTGAGCGCAACCCTGTCCCGAACAATTGAGGGAATTCAGGGTGAGACAGTGACCCTGCGCGAGCTGATGAACGCAATTGGGGAACAGGGACTGTTGCTGCTGTGTGCGCTGGCTACATTGCCCTTTCTGTTTCCCGTATCCATTCCCGGCGTATCCACCGTGTTTGGCGCTGCCATTGTTCTATTAGCTGTGGCGATCAGTTTGAACCGCATGCCCTGGTTACCTGAAAAAATCCTTGATCGGCGTATGGAGACGGCCAAGTTGGTGCCAGTCATGCGCAAAGGGGTGGGCATCGTGTCTCGTATCGACAAATGGGTGAGGCCACGAGCCTTGACTCTGACCTCCGGGCGCATGACCGTATTCAATGGCTGCGTGCTGGTCTTCGCCGGTCTACTGCTCATGGCCCCCTTTGGTCTGATTCCATTTTCCAATACTGCTCCAGCTGTCGGGATATTGCTGTTGACCATAGGAATGATTCAGCGCGACGGTGTTTTCGTGCTTCTGGGGTACTTGGGCACGGTTCTGACTGTCGTTTACTTTGGTGTGCTGCTCTATGCGGCTTTCCTTGCGGGCGGTGCGCTACTTAGCTGATCGCAAGCGACTGCGCGCCGGCGGCCAACCCGTCTTCAATGGCTTGTAGTTCGTGTATGCCTGCTCCGCGTACAACCAGCATGGTAAGTAAGACGGCGACAAAGCCAGCATACGCTACGGTCTTCACCCGTGCACCGGCTGTTGGTTCTTCATCTTTAGCTGTCTTCGCCAAACTCATTGTGCTGGGATGGGAGCTGACATGGCCGGCCATTGCGGCCATAGTATTCAGGGCGACGGCTTGGTAGGCTGACATGGTTTACTCCTGAAGCGTTAGTTCAGGGGATAGTCTACGTATATGATTAAATTAAAACCATTCGCATTTATCAATTAGGCAAATAGTCTTCGGCAATTGACTATCATTCCGCGCTTTCGCGTGCTGCGCGGGTCAGGCGGGTGCTGCGCAGAAGCCCATGTTCTTCCAGAACGGGGTACGCGATAGAGACTAACAGGGAATTGATCTGCTTCAGGTCACGCATGGTGTCCAGGTGCAGCGAGCTCGTTTCGATGCTTCGTTCCGTTCCATCGCTGAGGCGCTCGAAATGCTTTCTGCTCATGGTCCGCTCCACTTCCCGCAGCCGGTCTTTTTCACTGACCAGCTTTGCGGCGGTGTGGCAGTCGCGGGAAACCAAAAGGTTGAAGGCCAGCCGGGCATTGGCTAGAACGAAACCGTGCAGCGAACAGAGCTCGCGCCATCCTTCAGGGGTGAAATCGAGATGCCGAGTGTGTTTACGCCGCACGTGAACCAACAGGTTACGGACAATGATGTCGCCCACTTGTTCCAGCTTCACGCAGGCCCCAACGAGTTCCTGGCACCGAAGCGCGTCATCTTCAGACATGGGCCGTGAATTCAGGCGGGCCAGATACAGTTTTATGGCCGCATGCTTCTCGTCGATGCGGTCGTCCATGCGTGCCAGCGCCTTGATTTCTTCATCGGTCGCGTGTTCATACAGCTCAATGACACGCTGCAACATGAGTTCAACGGTTTCGCAGACCCCGACGACCTCGCGCGTGGCATTGGCCAGTGCCAATTGCGGCCTGTCCAGCACGGATTCATCCAATGCTGAAACTTCCATTGCCTCCGCCGCAGGTTCGGCCGCTGTGTTATCCGTAAGCGCCACCATGCGTTCGGACGCAGCCATGTTCCATCGCGAAAGCGGAATGCCCGCAAACAGGATAATTACGTTGAACAAGATATGTGCATTCACCATCTGTGCGGATTCTGTGGCACCCAGCAGGGCGATGGAGGGGCGAAACCACAGATAAAGCCCCAGCATGAGCAGGGAACCCGCACCCCGCATAAGTAGGTTGCCCATGGGTACAACACGAACCGCGGGCGGTGCGTGGCGCGTGAGGAGGGGCGCAATCAACGAGCTCCCGAGGTTGATGCCTAGAACGATGGCAATACACAGTTCGGGTGGCATGAAGCCCTTGTCAGCGAGGGCAGCCATGAGCAGCAGTGTGGCAATGCTCGAATGGAAAAGCCATGTGAGCCCGGCGGCCAACAAGTACGCGGTGGGTAGGTCTTCAGAAAAATACGAAACGATGGCCGGCAGGGCAGCGCTTTCGCGCAATGGCTCCGAGGCATCACCGATCAATTTGAGGGAAAGTAAAAGCAGGCCGATTCCGACCAGAATGCGGCCCATTTGCCGCCAGGTACGCTGCCCCGTCGACATGAAAATCACCGTGCCGATCAGAATGCAGACGGGCATGACGACGGAAAGGTCGAAGCGAAGAATTTTGACGACCAGGGCAGAGCCCACTTCAGCACCGCGAACCGCCAACTGACCTGCCAACCCGCTGATCATTCCGGAACCCGCAAAGCCGCCCACCAGCAACGTCACTGCTGTTGCGCTTTGGAATGCGAGGGCAAGCGAGCCCCCGGCCAGGACCGCCCGCCATGGGCTGTTCAAAACCGCACGCAGATGGTGGCGCAGGGCGTTCCCATACGCACGTTCAACGCCCGTACGGACCATACGCGTAGCAAACAACATCAGTGCCACGGCACCCGCCAGATGCAGGAGAATTACAGATCCGCTCATTCTTTTTCTTCAAAAAGATCAACACGCCTATAGGCTCTTAACCAGTATATGCCTCTGGTTCGGAAAACGTGACGCAGCAAACGTGCGACCTGACGCTATATTGGCATCGTATTCACACAAGGAGAACTTAGCGATGATCGACCATCTGGACCACCTCGTTTTAACGACCACAGATGAACAGGCGTGCACGCACTTTTACGTCGATGTCCTGGGTATGACGCTGGAAAGCTTCGGCCAGGGCAGAAAGGCCTTCAAATTCGGAAACCAGAAAATCAACCTGCACGTGAAGGGCAGGGAATATGAACCAAAGGCGCATCTGCCGGTGCCGGGGGCCTTGGATCTGTGTTTCATTGCTTCCAGGCCACTGGACGAAATCATCGAACGGCTGAATACCTTGGGAGTGCCCATCGTTGAAGGCCCCGTCATGCGAACCGGAGCCGTGCACGCCCTGCGTTCCATCTACCTGCGCGACCCCGACCTCAATCTGATAGAAATTTCAGAAAGGGCGGACTGAGGCTGCTGCCCAATCATATTAGTTTTACTCACAGAGCCATCAAAAGAACTCGATAGTTCCCGGGCTGGGGCCTCCCTATACTTTTGATATAGATCAATTTCGTTGAGGCCTTTTAATGAGTCAAGACTATTCCACCAGCTTTACTCCTCTGCGCGGTGTGGTCGGCGAAGCGGAGTGGCAGGAGCGCGTAACGCTGGCGGCCTGTTATAGGTTAATGGACCGCTACGGAATGACCGACCTGATTTACAACCACATTACCGCCCGGATCCCAGAAACAAACGATCGGTTGTTGGTGAATCTATACGGTCTTCTGTACAAGGAAATCACGGCCTCCAGCCTGGTGGAAATTGATGCAGATGGCAATATTCATCGCAAACCCGACACGGCGTATGGCATCAACGTTTCGGGTTACGTGATTCACGGTTGCATCCACCGGGCACGGCCGGATGTCAAATGCGTCATCCATACGCATACTCGCGCAGGCATGGCGGTTTCGGCCATGAAATGCGGTTTGTTGCCCATCACGCAGACGGCCTCCCGTTTCTACGGTCACATTGGTTATCACGATTTCGAGGGTCCCGCGATTGATAAGGCGGAACAGGAACGCTTGGTTGCAGACCTGGGCAGCCACAACGCAATGATTCTGCGCAATCACGGCCTTCTCGTGTGTGGGGCATCCGTTCCCCAGGCGTTCAATCTCATGTATCAGCTCGAGATGGCCTGCCGAGCTCAGGTTGATGCCATTGCAGGGGGGTATGACAACATCAACATGCCTACCGAAGAAGTGCTTCAGAGAGCAGCACACCTGTATCAACCTGGGACGCGCCGGCCTTATGGGGAACTCGAATGGCACGCCATGTTGAGACTGCTGAAAGCCGAGCCTGGCACCTACCCGCCGTTTGATATTTGAGGGGGTAGCCATGGCAACGAATGCTGCTCCCATAGAAAACTCCTGCGACTGTCACGTACATGTTTTCGAAGCTTCGGAACTCCATCCGTTTGCGGAGGACAGGCCATATACACCGGGGCTGGCCACTCTCGAGGACATGCTGCGCATGCACGCCGAGATTGGCGTTACGCGGTCCGTCATTGTGCAGGCGACACCGCATGGTCACGACAATCAGTGTTTGCTCGCTTCTCTGGACCGGCTCGAGGGCAGGGGGCGTGGGGTAGTCGTGGTTGACGACAATGTGTCTGCAGCTGGTTTGAAGCAGATGCACGCTCGTGGCGTTCGAGGCGTGCGCCTCAATATAGAGACGAAGGGCGGTGCGGATGTTGAGGAAATCGGCGCCAGTTTGCAGCGCCTTGCCGCTAAGGTCGCCGACTTCGGATGGCACGTTCAAATCTTCACCAACCTGACGGTATTGCGTCAGCTGATGGACGTAATTGCCAGGCTTCCAGTGCCGCTGGTGGTAGACCATTTTGGTAGGCCAAAGGCAGAAGAGGGGGTTGAACAGCCGGGGTTTGCTGACTTGTGCGATGCCCTGGCGGGAGGGCACATCTACGTGAAGCTTTCTGCCCCATATCGAATTTCGCAGCGAGCCGATTATTCCGATGTAGCGCCTCTGGCTACCGCATTGATTAGCGCGAATCCCGACCGTGTTCTGTGGGGAACTGACTGGCCTCATTCGGGTAGCGCTGCCGGGCCCATACGTCCACCTCACGAGATCACGCCATTCCGTAAGGAAGACAATAAAGCAGCGTACGCGCGGGCGGCATCCTGGGCATCGGACGACAAAACCCGGGCCAAGTTATTCGCGCTCAATGCAGCCAAGCTCTACGGCTTTTAAGCGGCAGCAATAAAACATCAAATTATTCGGAGACAAAAAATGAAAAGACGCTTCCTCGCGGCGGTCTTGGCTGGGTTCCTTACGGCTCCGGCAATTGCAGCGACAGACTATCCCAGCAAACCAATCACCATCATTGTGCCGGTTGCTGCCGGGGGCACTGTGGACAGGGTGGCTCGTCTCATGAGTGAAGGCCTTTCGGCCAAGCTCGGTAAGCCGGTTATTGTGGAGAACCGCGCCGGCGCAGCAGGCGTGATCGGTACTAAGTATGTTGCGGCCGCTGAGCCGGACGGTCACACCTTACTGGCCATCGCCAACACCTTCGTTTCGGTCCCGCAGTTCATGGATAACGCGGGATACGACCCCGTGAAGGACTTCACGCCTATCAGCCAGACCTGCAGTATCCCGATGGTTCTGGTCACCAATACCACGACCAAATACGCCGACTTGAATGCCTTGGTGGAAGGGGCGAAAGCTGACCCGCAGGCAGTTACCTTGGGTTCATCCGGTGAAGGCTCTACCGGATACATTGCGGCCGAGTTGTTCGCACGTGCTGCCGGAATTGAATTCACCCACGTCTATTACAAAGGCAACAGCCAGGCCTTGCTTGATGTAATGAGCGGCCAGATCGTGGGTATGTTTGACCAGGTCAGCACCGCAAGCGGGAATATCAAAGCCAAGAAACTGGTACCGCTGGCGGTCACGACACTGGAACGCTCCGCGTCCCTGCCCGAAGTCCCTACGCTCGATGAATCCGGCTTCAAAGGGTTCCAGGACGAAACTTTCAACGCCTTGATGGCACCTGCCGGAACCCCTCCCGCAGTTATCGAGAAACTGCATGCGGCGGTCACCGAAGTAATGAACTCTCAGAAAATGCGTGAGACATTGGCAGAGCAAGGCATAGACGTAAAAACAAGCCCCGTGCCGGCAGACTTCCAGCGCTACCTGGAGCAGTCGGTAACGCGCTACCGCGAAATCGCGAAACGATAACAAGATTTATATCTACGCAGTGTCGGCGCTGGCGCTCAAAGCGCTCTGGGCCAAGGCTGTCTAACCGGAGGAGACCCCATCATGCTGTTTCTAGTGATCAGTACGCCGCGCCCCGAGCGTCCCACCACGCTTATCGATAGCCGTTCACGCTACTGGACATGGCTTCGCCCGCTTATGGACAAAGGGCGC
>JAJUJD010000074.1 GCA_029267315.1 Alcaligenaceae bacterium | reverse complement strand
TCGATGGCGGTCAGGGCGCCGGCCTGGATCTGGTCACCGTATTGTGTGGCGGGACCTGTCATGGGCTGGGGAATGCCAATTTTGATGGTATCGGCATAAACGCTGCCTGCGAATGCCAGGGCGCCCAGGGCCATGGCGAGAGGTTTCACTCGAATAAAGGACTTCATGCCTGCGGATCTCCAATTGATCGCCTGAGCGACTCGTCATGTTCTGACTGGAATGGTTACCACTCTGAATATTCAACGGAGTGGCCCGCATATTCTCCGGGGAGCGTCCTCGCGCTGTCACTACGGGTATGCCCTAGGCGCAGGCGAACCCTTAGGAAAATTCGCGTGCGAGCTCGGCAGCCCGTCGCGAAGCGGCGTGCATGGCGTCGATGACAGAGCCACGGAAATCACGTTCCCGCAGGACTTCCAGCGCCGCAGCTGTGGTACCGCCTTTGGAAGTCACACGCTCGCGCAGAGTGGCAAGGTCTTCGTGAGAAAGAGCGGCCAACTGGGTAGCGCCGTTCACCGTGGCCAATGCCAGCCGACGAGCGGTGTCAGGCGCCATTCCCTGCTCAACCGCCGCCGCGATCATAGATTCAAGAAATAGGAACACGTAAGCGGGGCCGCTACCTGAAAGCGAAGTCACCACGTCGACTGCGTGGTCGTCCTCCACCCACACCACTTCCCCGACCGCCTTGAACAGCAACTGGACCTGCGCCCGCTCTGCTTCATTGACGCCGCCACCGGCCATCAGCCCGGTGGCACCGGCGGCGATCAGCGCCGGGGTATTGGGCATGGCACGCACGAGGCGTGTCCATGGTTGATCTGCACTACCCAGCCAAAGGCCGAGGCTTTCGGCCGAGATGCCGGCAGCAATGCTCACCACCAAAGTATCGGGCCGCAGAAAAGGCCGCAGGCCCGCGACTGTTTCTTTCATGAACTGGGGCTTGACGGCCAGCACCCAAATGCGTCGTGTGGAGAGAGTTTCGTCCGCTGCCGTGGCAGTGCTGCACCCCTGCTCTGCCCAATGCTTCAGTGCCTCAGGGTTGATGTCGATGACGTGTACGTCGTGCGCGCCGCAGCGTTTGCCGATCAGGCCGGAGCCCAGAGCCGAGGCCATATTGCCGCCGCCAATGAATGCAATGGAAAGTTCGTGATTCATGCCGTGATTCTGTGGATTGGGAAACAGGCGAACATTCTGATGAATGTTGCACCTCGAACATGGTACTGCATCGTTGACGCCCGCAGACGAATGTGGCTACATTGAAGCGCCTTTGGCGTGCACTGTCACGCGCATGTCAAAAACATGTAATAGAGTGCCCCGGTCTTTACCGAAGCCGGCAGGCGCACGGCTGTGCCGGTAGACACTTTTCACAGGAGACTCACTCATGAAAGTCAAGTTCTTCGCCTTGTCCCTGGCAGGCCTAATCGCCAGCCTGGGGTCTGCCCATGCGGCCACCGAAATCACATTCTGGCACTCCATGGAGGGCGCGCTGGGCGACAGGGTCAACGAACTCGTCGCGGGCTTCAACGGTAGCCAGTCTGACTACAAGGTAAATGCTATCTATAAGGGCAGCTACGGCGAATCCATGAATGCCGGCATCGCCGCTTTCCGGGCCGGAAACGCGCCCGATATCCTGCAGGTGTTCGAGGTGGGTACGGCGACCATGATGCATGCCAAGGGAGCCATCAAACCCATTCAGGAAATGTCTGAAGAGGTGGGTGACCCCATCAACCCCGCAGATTTCCTTGGGGCTGTGGCCAGCTATTACTCATCCGGTGAAGGCAAGCTGATCTCCATGCCCTTCAACAGCTCTACCCCCGTGATGTATTACAACAAGGACGCCTTTGAAAAGGCTGGCCTTGACCCCGAAAACCCACCCAAGACCTGGAAGGAAGTGGACGCAGCGGGCAAGAAACTGCGTGAATCGGGTATGGAGTGCGGCTACACCACTGGCTGGCCGTCGTGGATTCAGCTTGAAACTTTCGCTGCTTGGCATAATGTGCCGTACGCCACGAAAAATAACGGCTTCGACGGGCTGGACGCTCGGCTGAGCGTGGATCAGCCCGCTTTCGTTAAGCACTTTGACTTCCTGGCTCAAATGGCCAAGAACGGCACCTTCACCTATGGTGGCCGTGGCGATGCTCCCAATGCTTTGTTCACCTCGGGCAAGTGCGGCATGTTCACCGGGTCCAGCGGTGCGCGGGCAAATATCGAGCGCAATGCCAAGTTCAAGTTTGGAACGGCCTTCCTGCCGCATCACGACGACATTGACGGTGCTCCGCAGAACACCATTATTGGTGGTGCCTCGCTGTGGGTGTTCGCCAAGAAGTCGCCGGAAACATATAAGGGTGTGACCAAGTTCTTCAAGTACATCTCCAGTCCTGAACTCGCCGCGAAGTGGCACCAGCAGACGGGCTATGTCCCGGTAACCAAGGCCGGTTACGAGGTCACCAAGAAGGCCGGCTTCTATGACAAGAACCCGGGTTCCGACATCGCTGTGCGTCAGCTGGATGCCGACACGACGGACAACTCCCGTGGTGTGCGTCTAGGCTTTCTGCCGCAGATCCGAGAAGTGGCCGACGGCGAGATGGAGCGCATTTTTTCCGGCGAAATCCAGGCAGAAGCCGGCCTGAAGCGCGTCGCGGAACGTGGCAATGAGCTCCTGCAGCGTTTCGAATCCAGCGTGAAGTAAGCATTTGGCAGGCGACTTCCGGCGACTCAGTCGGAAGTTTCCTCCTACAATCTGCCCAACCAGTCTGCCGGGAAGGTCGGTTCGCCGTATGGCCTGTGTCCTTCCCCCGACCCATAGTTTGGCCTGCCATGGAAAAACGCGTCGTTTTCAATCACAAGCTCCTGCCGTATCTGCTGGTGGCACCACAATTGGTGATCACAGTAGTGTTCTTTTTTCTTCCCGCGGGGCAGGCACTGTGGCAGGCATTCCACCTGGAAGACCCCTTCGGTCTTTCCTCTGAATTCGTCGGCCTGCAGAATTTCCAGGAATTGCTGCGTGACCGCGACTATCTGAATTCGTTTAAGGTCACAGCCATATTTTCTGCGCTGGTGGCCGTGCTCGGCCTCAGTGTCTCCTTGCTGCTGGCGGTGCTGGCCAATCGCGTCATCCGCGCTTCCAGCGTGTATCGGAACATGCTGATCTGGCCGTATGCCGTTGCCACTGCTGTGGCGGGCGTGCTGTGGTTGTTTCTGTTTTCGCCTTCCGTGGGCATCTTGGCTGTCTATCTAATGGAAGCGGGGCTGGCATGGAACCCCCGTCTGCAGCCTGATCACGCCATGATCTTGGTGGTGCTTGCGGCCGTGTGGAAGCAGATCTCCTACAACTTCGTGTTTTTCCTGGCGGGGCTCCAGGCCATACCACGCTCGCTATTGGAAGCAGCCGCCATTGATGGCGCCGGTCCCATGAGGCGGTTTTGGTCCATTGTCTTCCCCTTGCTGTCGCCCACTACCTTCTTTCTGCTGGTGGTGAATGTCATATATGCCTTCTTTGACACCTTCGCGATTATCGACATCATGACGCAGGGTGGGCCAGGCACGTCTACCTCGATCCTCGTATACAAGGTGTATACAACCGGTTTCAAGGGGCTGGATATTGGCTCCTCGGCCGCACAATCAGTCATCCTCATGCTCATCGTCGTCGTCCTGACGGTGGTGCAGTTCCGATATATCGACCGCAAGGTCAATTACTGAGCCGTCAGGTAGAAGATCATGATAGAGCGGCGCCCCTGGCTGGATTTTTTCTCACACCTCATTCTTGTGCTGGGGGTGGTGACTATCGCCTTCCCCTTGTATGTTGCCCTGATCGCCTCCACGCAGACAGCGCAGGAAGTCGCCCAGGCCCCCATGTCATTGCTGCCCGGCAACCAGTTCTTCAGTAATTACAAGGCTGTGCTCACCGGTACAGGCGGTGCCCCGGATGTTGCGCGCATGATGTGGGTGAGCTCGGTCATGGCCCTGGTTATCGCGGTTGGCAAGATTGCGATCTCCATGTTGTCGGCCTTTGCCGTGGTGTACTTCCGCTTCCGGTTGCGCATGTTTTTTTTCTGGATGATTTTCGTCACCCTGATGCTACCGGTCGAGGTGCGCATCACGCCCACTTATGAGGTCGTGGCGGGGCTGGGCATGTTGGACAGCTACGCTGGCCTGACTTTGCCCCTCATTGCCTCGGCCACTGCCACATTCCTGTTCCGGCAGTTCTTTCTCACCGTACCGGACGAACTGGTGGAAGCCGCCCGTATCGACGGGGCTGGCCCAATGCGCTTCTTCAAAGATATTTTGCTGCCGCTGTCGAAGACAAGTATTGCGGCGCTCTTCGTCATCCAGTTCATCTATGGCTGGAACCAGTACCTTTGGCCCCTGATCATGACCACTCGCGAAGAGATGTACCCCATCGTAGTGGGCATCAAGCGCATGATCGCCGGCGGTGACGCCGTCACCGAATGGAACCTTGTCATGGCCACTGCCCTGCTGGCCATGCTGCCCCCGGCGCTGATTGTGCTTTTCATGCAGAAGTGGTTCGTCAAGGGACTTATCGATTCCGAAAAATAGGGCCGCCTGTTGCGGCAAGAACGATTATGGCAACCTTGAGCTTCAAAGAGGTCAAGAAAACCTATCCGGGCGGTGTGGCCGTCATCCACGGCCTGGACGCTGAGGTGAGCGATGGCGAGTTCATCGTCATTGTGGGGCCTTCAGGCTGCGGCAAATCCACGCTCATGCGCATGGTCGCTGGCTTGGAAACCGTCACTGAAGGTGGAATCCTTATTGACGGAAAGATGGTGAACCATCTGGAACCGGCAGAACGCGATATTGCCATGGTGTTCCAGAATTATGCGCTCTACCCGCATATGTCCGTGTACGAGAACATGGCCTATGGGTTGAAGATTCGTGGTCTGTCAAAAGACGATATCCGCGATCGTGTGAGTGTAGCGGCGGACATCCTCGAACTTAGCCATTTGCTTGACCGCCGGCCACGCCAGCTATCCGGCGGGCAGCGTCAACGGGTGGCCATGGGCCGCGCCATCGTGCGCGAACCCAAAGTTTTTCTCTTCGACGAACCGCTATCCAATCTTGATGCCAAGCTGCGTGTCCAGATGCGCCTTGAAATTCAGAAATTGCACAGGCGCCTGCGAACGACCAGTCTGTATGTCACCCACGACCAGGTCGAAGCCATGACGCTCGCTCAGCGCATGATCGTCATGAACGCCGGCGTTGCAGAACAAATTGGTACGCCAGCTGAGGTTTTCGAAAAACCCGCTTCCACCTTTGTGGCTGCCTTTATTGGTTCGCCGCCCATGAATCTGATTCCGGTGCGTGTGGATACTCTGGGCCGGGTGCGAGACGAGAAAGGTGTGGGACTCAACGTGCCGGGCCGGCTGGTGCCCAACCACATGCAGGACAAGGAGTGCATTTTGGGAATCCGCCCCGAGCACATGCGACTGCACACTACCGGTATCCCCATGGAAATCGAAATGGTCGAAATCCTGGGTTCCGAACAGCTGGTACACGGCCGTCATGGCGAAACATCGATCGTGGTGCGATGCCCTGTGAATGAAACGGCAAAGAACCCACTTCAGATCGGAGAAACCATCGAAGTTGGCGATGATGGCATCCACCCGTTGCACTGGTTCGATCGTGCGACTGGTAAGCGTATTGAGGACTAGAACGAAAAAACCCTGGCAGCGTGTGCAACACTGCCAGGGCAACAGGAGCGGGCTCAGGCCCGTTCTTGCTTTTTATTTATAGACTTCCTTGCTGCCGTCCTGCTTCCAGGTGAAGATGTCGAAGCGGAACTGTTTAAGGTCGCCCTGTTCGTCCCATGACAATTCGCCGATCGGCGTTTTCACGGTGTTCGCACGCAGCCACTTGGCTACTTTGACGGGGTCGTCCTCGCCAGCACCCTTTATGCCCTCGGCGATTGCTGCAGTGGCCGAATAAGCCGTCAGTTGGAAAGCACCGCCGGGGTTACGTTTCTTGTCTTCAAACGCCTTCACGACATCCGCGTTCGCCGGATCCTGAGTAAAGTCGGCCGGCAGGGTTACCAGCATGCCCTCTACCGCACTACCCGCGATGGCATTGATATCTGGGTTGCCCACCCCTTCCGGACCCATAAACTTGACCTTCAAACCCTGTTCCGCTCCCTGGCGCAGCAACAGACCCATTTCAGGGTGATAGCCGCCGTAGTACACGAAGTCGGCTCCACTGCTGCGGATCTTGGTGATAACCGCAGAGTAATCGCTGTCGCCGGCATTAATGCCTTCAAACATTGCCACCTTGACGCCGGCCTTTTCGAGTTCGTCGCGGACCGCTCCAGCAATGCCTTGCCCGTAGGACTGCTTATCGTGCAGCACGGCCACAGCCTGCGGCTTGATTGTCTCGATGATGAACTTGGCGGCTGCAGGCCCTTGCTGGTCATCGCGGCCGATGGTGCGGAAGATCATTTCATAGTTCTTACCGTCGGTTACTGCAGGTGCAGTAGCCGAAGGTGAGATCATGAGCACCCCTTCGCTATCGTAGATGTTCGTAGCGGCAATGGTGGCGCCGGAACAAACGTGGCCCACGACGTAATGAATGCCGTCATTGACGACTCGGTTGGCGACGACGGGCCCTTGCTTGGGTTCACAACCATCATCCATGACAACGGTTTCCAGCTGTTTGCCCAGTACCCCGCCGGACGCATTGATCATTTCCACGGCGGTATCAACGCCTTCCTTGACCATGGCGCCGTATTGCGTCACGGCACCAGTGAAGGGGCCAGCAATGGCGATTTTTATAGTATCGGCGTGTGCTGCGGCCGACAGCATCATTCCGGCCGCCAGGCCCAGTGCCGCCGCCAAAGGTGTGAATTTTGCTTTCATAAATCCTCCAGAAAGTTCGCCGTTTAGCATACACCGCAGCGGCGCCGCCAAAGGCTGGGCTGAGTAAGACCGGGGGTAAACCCCAAGACTTCAGGCAGGCTGCTCGGAGGCCAGATATTCCACACCAGGCAGGCGACAATCGCGAATACTGGTGGCCAGCGCCTTCATCGCCGCCGGCCGTGGGAAACTCTTACGCCAGATTAGGACGACGCGGCGATCTGGAACTGGATGCTCGAAGGGAATGTAGCGCAGCAGCCTGCCTTCAGGGCTCTCGGATGCCCCTGCGGCACTCAACGCGCTGGCCGGCATGACTGTGACACCCAGCCCTGCTGCCACCATGTGACGGATGGTCTCCAACGAGGAACCCTCGAAGCTTCTTTGAATTCCTTCACTCGACGCCGAATAGCGCGCGAACTCAGGACAGACCTCGAGCACCTGGTCGCGGAAACAGTGACCACTGCCCAACAGCAGCATGGTTTCCTGCTTGAGTTCGTCAGGGTTGATGGTTTTGCGTTTCGCCCAATGGTGGTGCACGGGTACGGCCACCAGGAAAGGTTCGTCGTAAAGCGGCTCAACTACGAGGCCGGAATCAGGAATAGGCAGCGCAACAATGGCGCAGTCCAGCTCGCCCTGCCTTAGCAGTTCAAGCAGCCGGCTTGTGTAATTTTCCTGCAGGACCAGCGGCATCTGGGGAGTCTGCTCGACTTGAGTGGGCACCAAATGGGGCAGCAGGTAGGGGGCGATGGTGTAAATGATACCCACGCGCAAAGGGCCGGCCAGCGGGTCCTCCCCCTGTCGGGCAATTTCCTTCACCATGGCTGCTTCCTCCAGAACTTTCTGAGCCTGGGCAATGACCCGCAGCCCCACGTCGGTGACACTGACTTCCGCCCCGCCCCGTTCGAACAACACCACACCAAGCTCCTCCTCAAGCTTGCGGATGGCCACCGAGAGTGTGGGCTGACTGACGAAGCAGGCTTCGGCTGCCCGCCCGAAATGGCGCTCTCGTGCGACGGCGACGATGTATTTGAGTTCTGTCAGAGTCATAAATTGTCTTCCCAGCCGGGTCTGTCCTTTTATTGTTTAACTTCGGAGCAGGTCTTCTCGCCCGCGCATCCAGCGTTGCAGATGTCTGCGGACATAGTCGGGATGGTGGCTCAAGAGCCAGGCGGCGGCATCACGCGCCTCTTCGACGATTGCGCTGTCTGATTGCAGATCCGCATAGCGCAGCAATTCCTGACCCGACTGCCGCATGCCCAGAAACTCGCCCGGGCCACGCTGTTCAAGGTCGCGGCGGGCGATTTCGAACCCGTCGTTTGTCTCGTACATCGCCCTGAGCCGTTCGCGGGCGACCATGCTTAATGGACCCTGGTACAGCAGCACGCAAACCGACTGCCCGCTGCCCCGCCCCACGCGGCCACGCAGTTGGTGCAGCTGCGCCAGACCAAAGCGTTCGGCATGTTCGATGATCATCAAACAGGCATTGGGCACGTCCACGCCAACTTCGATCACGGTGGTCGCAACCAAGAGCTGAACCCGGCCTACGCGGAAACCGTCCATTACCTGCTGCTTTTCTGCAGAGGTCATGCGGCCGTGGAGCAAGCCGACTTCCATATCCGGAAAGGCGTCACTCAACCATTGCTGCGTGTCCACGGCCGTTTGCAGCTGCAGTGCTTCACTCTCCTCTACAAGCGGGCACACCCAATATGCCTGGCGCCCCTCCTGAACTTCGCGATGCACCAGGGCGAGCACTTCTTCACGCCTTGCTTCGGAAACCAGTTTGGTGATCACTGGGCTGCGCCCGGGGGGCAGCTCGTCAATCATAGATACGTCCAGGTCGGCGAAGAAGGTCATCGCCAAAGTGCGCGGAATGGGAGTCGCGCTCATGTTTAACTGATGTGGCACGCAGGGCTCGCCCTCCTCCTGCTGGCGGTCTCCCTTGCGGTTCAGCTCAAGGCGCTGTGCCACTCCGAAGCGATGCTGCTCGTCGAGAATCACGAGACCAAGCCGGGGGAACTGTACCTTCTCCTGAATGAGTGCCTGGGTGCCGATGACCAAGTCGGCGTCTCCTGCAGCGATGCTTTCCAGGGCAACACGGCGCTGTTTAGGCGTCAGGCTGCCGGTTAGCCAAACTATTTTCATGCCCAGGGGAACGAGCCACCCCGACAACTTGCTGAAATGCTGTTCGGCGAGGATTTCCGTGGGCGCCATGATGGCCACCTGATAGCCGCTGGCCGCAGCCTGGGCCGCCGCGAAGGCCGCGACCACCGTTTTTCCGCTGCCCACATCGCCCTGCAGCAGGCGGTGCATGGGAAACGTTCGGGACAAGTCCGCAGAGATTTCCTCGATCACGCGTTCTTGCGCCGATGTGAGGGAAAATGGCAGGCTGGCACGCAGGCGGGACAGCAGCTCGGCATTCTTGGCGGCAAGCGGCTGAGCGCGCTGTGCCCGCCGTCGCCGCCGCGCAAGGGCCAGGGAAAGTTGCTGGGCCAGCAGCTCGTCAAATTTGATGCGCTGCCAGGCAGGATGCTCTCTTTCCAGCAGTGCTTGCGCCGACAAGCCGACCGGTGGCGCGTGCAAAGTGCGAATCGCCTCCGCGAATGGCGGAAGGCCAAGGCGCCCGGAAAGCTCCGCGGGTATGGATTCGGACAGATCCGCTTGAGACAGAGCTTGCTGAATGCGCTTGCGCAATACCAGCTGCGATACCCCATCGGTGCTTGGGTAGACCGGCGTCAGAGCATCTGGAAGGGCTTCGCCCGCCTTGCTGACCCGCGGGTGGACAATTTCCGGCCCATTGAACCCTTGCCGGACTTCGCCACGAACACGTATCTGCTTCCCGGCCTCTACCTGACGCCGCTGATTGGGGTAAAAATGCAGCCAGCGCAAGTAAAGGCGTCCCGTGCCATCAGAAATGGCGGCCACCAACTGACGGCGAGGCCTCAGCTGAACCTCGCTATGGAGAACTTCGCCTTCAACCTGAACAGTGCGGCCCGGCATTGCGGTACCGATGCTGTCTATGCGAGTTTCGTCCTCGTAACGGATGGGCAGATGGACGACGTAATCCGAAGGCTCTCGCAGGCCGAGCCGCTGGAGCTTGCGCTCCAATTGGCTCGCTGCGGTTTCATTCGGACCGCGAGCTGCTGTGGTGGGAGGCTGCGACATGTGTGATGGGGCCACACCCCTTACACCACGATGATTGCCTCAACCTCGAACTGAGCACCTTTGGGCAGGCTAGCGACGCCGATGGTGGAGCGCGCCGGAAAGGGTTGGGGAATGATGTCCGCCATAATGGCGTTCACACTGCCGAACTTGCTGAGGTCAGTAAGAAACAGCGTGAGCTTGACGATGTCGTCGAGGGTGCCACCGGCGGCTTTGATGACAGCTTCTAGGTTGGCAAAAGCCTGCCGGACCTGGCCTTCGAAATTCTCCGATACCAGCTCACCGGTGCCCGGTTCCAGCCCAATCTGACCGGACAAATAGACGGTACGACCGCCTGTAACTGCCGTAGCCTGAGAATAAGGGCCAACTGCCGCGGGCGCCGCGTCGGTATGAATAATTTCCTTAGCCATGATCAGTATTCCCTGAGTTGTTGATGACTTCTATCGAAGTTTAAGCGGCTATAGCCAGAATCAACAAGTCTCAGGGCTGAAAAGGCTTATTTTTCAACGAAGGCACGCTCAATAACGTAATCGCCAGGTTGGCCCACCCCTGCAGAAATCTTGAAGCCACGCTTATCAAGCATGCCGGAAATATCAGCCAGCATTGCCGGGCTGCCGCAGATCATGGCGCGATCAGTTTCCGGGTTAAGCGGCGGCAAACCGATGTCCTCGAACAGCTTCCCGGTCTCGACCACCTGCGTGATACGCCCTTCATTCCGGAATGGTTCGCGGGTGACAGTCGGGTAATAAATGAGCTTGTCGCGGACCATCTCGCCAAAGTACTCATTAGCCGGCAACTCGTTCACGATGTAGTCATGGTAGGCAAGTTCACTCTTGTATCGCACGCCATGCATCAACACCACTTTTTCAAAACGCTCATAGACATCCGGGTCTTTGATAATGCTCATGAACGGCGCAAGCCCTGTCCCCGTCGCGAACAAATAAAGATTCTTTCCCGGAAGCAGGTCGTCCACGATCAGAGTCCCTACCGGTTTGCGGCTGACGAGGATTTCGTCGCCCACCTTCAGATGCTGAAGACGCGAGGTGAGCGGACCATCCGGTACCTTGATGCTCAGAAATTCAAGCTGCTCCTCGTAGTTGGCGCTGGCGATACTGTAAGCGCGCATCAGCGGCTTGCCGGCAACCTCTAACCCAAGCATCACAAAGTGGCCGTTGTGGAAGCGCAAGGAGGCGTCGCGCGTAGTTGTGAAGGAAAATAGCGTGTCATTCCAGTGATGCACGCTTAGAACTTTTTCAGTATTGAATGCTGCCATGAGCCTATGAGAACGAAGTTGGCGGTATTGGCCAGATTCTAAGGTAACCCTAAGACCGATTTCAGCGGGCCTTATTTCCAATAGGAATATAAGCCGTTCACACCCATCTACGCGGTTTGTATGAACGGATTTCTTAAGATTGATCAAACTTTGCGCAATCGTCTGAAGTAAATGCGCATTTGTCTGGCGGAAAACATAGTATTCTACTTGAGAATCATTATTATTATACAATTCAGACACTTGCAAAGCCGGTCGCGCCCAATCCCGGTCGGCGCACCCAACCTCAAGGAGATCTTTTGATGAATTCCATGTCCGCACGGCTTTCACTGCTGCGCTCAGGCCTGATGGCCGCCCTCCTGCTGTCCGGCGCAGGCCAGGCTGCCTTGGCTCAGGAAGTCAATCTCTATACTACGCGAGAGCCGCGTCTCATTCAGCCGCTGCTCGATGAGTTCGCCAAAGACACTGGCGTGAAAGTCACGACGGTATTTGTGAAAGACGGTCTGATCGAGCGAGTGAAGGCCGAAGGCCAGAAATCTCCCGCTGATGTGCTCATGACCGTGGACATTGGCAATTTGCTGGATCTCGTCGAGGCCGGGGTTACGCAGCCGGTAGATTCAAAAGTTCTGAAGGAAGTCATACCCGAACATCTGCGCGGTGCAGACAACCAGTGGTTCACATTGTCCCTGCGTGACCGGGTCGCCTATGTGTCTACTGACCTGGAACTAGGCGCCATCACATATGAGGCGTTCGCCGACCCCCGCTGGAAGGGCAAGGTGTGCATCCGTTCCGGACAACACCCGTACAATACCGCCCTCATTGCCGCGATGATCGCGCACAATGGGTTGCAAGCGACAGAAGATTGGCTGCGTAATGTGAAGAACAACCTTGGCCGTAAGGCGGCGGGTGGTGATCGCGATGTGGCGCGCGACATTCTTGGCGGGATCTGCGATATCGGCATCGCCAATGCCTACTATGTGGGCCGGATGAAGAATGCCGAACCTGGCAGTGATGCGCATAAATGGGGCGAGGCCATCAAGGTAGTGCGCCCGACATTCGAGAAGAGCCGCGGCACGCATGTGAACATTTCGGGTGCCGCCGTTGCTAAACACGCACCGAATCGGCAGCAAGCCGTTCAGCTTCTGGAATACCTGGTGTCCGACAAGGCACAAAGCATGTATGCCAAGGCCAACTATGAATACCCGGTCAAGGCCGGCGTGGAACTTGACCCTGTGGTCGCCAGCTTCGGTGAACTGAATGTCGACACCCTGCCCCTGACGGAAATTGCCAAACACAGGCGCGAAGCAAGCGAACTGGTGGACAAGGTTGGCTTCAACAATTGAATCTTCTTCTATGAATGCCAGGGAGACGGCATTTGCTTCGGCCAACACTAAAGGCGGAAGCAAGCGTTTCCTTGGTTCTGAAGCGGGCTCTGGCTGGCTGATCGGCGCAGTGCTGATCACGCTGGGTGTACTGGCCCCGCTGGTTACCCTGGTGTTGCATGCGAGCAGTGGTTCCTTCGAACATTGGCAGCATTTGTTCGATCACGTTCTGCCCCAGGCGTTTCTGAACACTACGCTGCTCTTGTCGGGCGTAGCGATACTTGTCACCGCCTTGGGTGTCGGCGCTGCGTGGCTGATCACAGCCTATCAGTTCCCTGGCAGATCCATTCTTTCCTGGGCCTTGCTGCTTCCGTTGGCGGTACCCACGTATATTGTGGCATTCGCCTATCTGGACATCCTTCACCCAATT
>JAJUJD010000094.1 GCA_029267315.1 Alcaligenaceae bacterium | reverse complement strand
TTTCACGTTTTCAAGAGAAAGAGACTCAAGCTCCATGGATTCCTTCGCCAAGGAAACGCTTCCGATATCGCTCGAAGAGGAAATGCGTCGCAGCTACCTCGATTACGCAATGAGCGTGATTGTGGGGCGTGCGCTGCCCGACGTACGGGACGGCCTGAAGCCGGTTCACCGGCGTGTGCTCTTCGCCATGCACGAACTGAACAACGACTGGAACCGGCCGTATAAGAAATCGGCTCGTATCGTCGGTGACGTCATCGGTAAATATCACCCTCATGGTGATTCCGCCGTTTATGAAACCATCGTCCGCATGGCCCAGGATTTTTCGCTGCGCTATATGTTGGTAGATGGCCAGGGCAACTTCGGCTCAGTCGACGGTGACAGTGCAGCGGCCATGCGGTACACGGAAGTCCGCCTGGCAAAGATTGCGCATGAACTTCTTGCCGACATCGACCAGGAAACGGTTGATTTCGGCCCCAACTACGATGGCAGCGAGCAGGAACCGCTGCTGTTGCCCTCGCGTCTGCCTAACCTATTAGTGAACGGTAGCTCGGGCATTGCCGTGGGCATGGCCACCAATATTCCGCCTCATAACCTGGCGGAAGTGGTCGACGGCTGTATGCTGGTGCTTCACAACCCGGAATGCACCATCGATGAACTGATGGAAGTGATTCCAGCGCCCGATTTCCCCACCGGCGGCATCATTTATGGGATGTCCGGTGTGCGTGAAGGCTACCGCACCGGGCGCGGCCGTGTCGTGATGCGAGCCACCACGCATTTCGAGGACATCGACCGGGGTAACCGCCAGGCTATTGTGGTCGATTCCCTGCCGTATCAGGTCAACAAAAAGACCTTGCAGGAAAAGATTGCCGAGCTGGTGAACGAAAAGCGCATTGAAGGCATTTCGGATATCCGTGACGAGTCCGACAAGGACGGCATGCGTCTGGTCATCGAGCTGAAGCGCGGCGAAGTGCCCGAGGTCATTCTCAATAACCTCTATAAGAATACGCAGCTTCAGGATACCTTCGGCATGAACTTGGTTGCGCTGGTCGATGGCCAGCCGCGCCTGCTGAACCTGAAGCAGATGGTGGAGTACTTCCTGTATCACCGTAGGGAAGTGGTTACCCGCCGCACCGTGTTCCAGCTTCGCAAGGCTCGCGAACGTGGCCATGTGCTCGAAGGCCTGGCCGTTGCGCTGGCAAATATTGATGAATTCATCGCAATCATTAAAGCGGCTCCTACGCCGCCGGTAGCTCGGCAGGAGCTGATGGCGCGCACTTGGGATTCTTCCCTGGTGCGTGAAATGTTGCAGCGTGCCGATGAAAGCAGCACAGTCGGCGGGCGCGTGGCCTACCGCCCCGACGCCCTGCCTGACCACTTCGGCATGCAGCCGGATGGCCTGTACCGTTTGAGCGATGTGCAGGCGCAGGAAATCCTGAACATGCGCCTGCAACGCCTGACAGGCCTGGAACAGGACAAGATCGTCAGCGAATACCGCGACATCATGGAAACCATTGCCGATCTGCTGGATATTCTTGCTCGCCCGGAACGCATCACCCAAATCATCGGTGACGAGCTTCAGGCACTGAAGGCTGAATATTCGACAGCCGCCAAGGACACTCGCCGCTCGGAGATTGAATTCAACGCCGCGGAGATCGATACAGAAGATCTGATCACCCCAATGGATATGGTGGTGACCTTGTCGCACTCCGGCTATATAAAGAGCCAGCCTCTGTCAGAGTACAGGGCGCAACGGCGTGGCGGCAGGGGCAAGCAGGCCACGGCAATGAAGGAAGATGACTGGATTGACCAGCTCTTCATTGCGAATACCCATGACTACCTGCTTTGCTTCTCGGATCGCGGCCGGGTGTATTGGCTGAAGGTCTGGGAGGTCCCATCGGGCTCGCGTAATTCGCGCGGGCGCCCGATCGTCAACATGTTCCCCCTGGTCGACGGTGAGAAGATCACTGTTGTACTGAGCGTCAAGGAATTCAGCGAAGATCACTTCGTCTTCATGGCCACTTCCCGCGGCGTGGTGAAGAAGACACCGCTTTCGGACTTCTCCAACCCGCGTAAGGCCGGCATCATTGCCGTAGCTCTGGATGAAGGCGACTTCCTGATTGGTGCCGAACTCACCAACGGCTCCCACGATGTCATGCTTTTCTCCGATGCCGGTAAGGCCGTGCGTTTCGATGAGAACGATGTGCGGCCAATGGGCCGACCCGCCCGCGGCGTGCGCGGTATGACGCTCGAAGACGGGCAAACCGTCATCGCCATGGTGGTGGCCGGCGACGAAACGCAGTCGGTGCTGACCGCCACAGAGAACGGCTTCGGCAAGCGTACTCCAATTATTGAATACACGCGCCACGGGCGCGGCACCAAGGGCATGATTGCAATTCAGACCACGGCTCGCAATGGGCGGGTGGTTGGCGCCGTGCTGGTGGATCCCGAAGACGAGATCATGCTCATCACGACCGGGGGCGTACTGGTTCGCACCCGCGTGTCCGAGATCCGTGAAATGGGCCGGGCCACACAAGGTGTGACGCTGATCAGCGTGGATGATGGCAGTGTGCTGTCCGGGGTGCGTCGAGTTGTTGAAAGCGACTTGGACGACGAGCCCGAAGCGATTGAAGTGATCTCAGAAAAGCCGGCTGGCAGTGATGAGCCGGCAGGAGAGCAGGACGCGGTCGAGAATGAGAGCGATGAGCCTTCCTCCGGGTCTGGCAACGAAGACGAAGAAGGCAGCGGAGACGAAGAATGACGCGTCCCTGGAATTTTTCGGCCGGGCCGTCGGCTCTGCCGCTGGAGGTGCTTGAACAAGCCGCCCGTGAGATGACGGACTGGGAGGGCAGTGGTATGTCCGTGATGGAAATGAGCCATCGCGGTAAACACTTCACCCGCATCCGCGACGAAGCGGTAGCCGACCTGCGCGAGCTGCTTGCTGTTCCGGATGACTTCGAGATTCTGTTCATGCAGGGCGGGGCTACGGCGGAGAATGCCATCGTGCCCATGAACCTCATCAACCGAAATCAGTCCGGCAAGGCGGATTACGTTCTTTCTGGTTCATGGTCGAACAAGTCCTGGAAAGAGGCTCAACGCTACGGCGATATTCATATCGCCGGAAGCAGTGGTGAGTCGTCTGTTGTAGAAGGCAGAGAACAAACTCCCTGGACTTGGTTCCCGGCCCCAGGAACCTGGCAGCTGCGTAAAGATGCCGCGTACGTGCATTTCTGCGCGAACGAAACCATCGGCGGGGTGGAGTTCATGGACTGGCCGGACATGGCGGCACTTGGGGCGCCAGATGTCCCCTTGGTCGTTGACGTCTCCTCAAATTTCTTGTCACGGCCCATCGACTTTTCCAAAGTAGGGATGGTCTATGCTGGCGCCCAGAAGAATGCCGGTCCGGCGGGCGTGACGGTGGTAGTGGTCCGCAAAGACCTCATCGGCCATGCCTTGCCCATTTGCCCATCCGCGTTCGACTACGCCAACGTGGCAGAAGCGGGCTCGATGTTCAACACGCCCCCTACCTTCGCGATCTACATCGCAGGGCTGGTCTTCAAGTGGCTCAAGCGCCAGGGTGGCATTCAGGCAATCGAGGCCGAGAACATCCGCAAGGCTGAAGCACTCTACGGCGTTCTGGACACCTCTGATTTTTACCAAAGCACTATCCATCCATCCGTGCGCTCGCGCATGAACGTACCGTTCTTCCTCAAGAATGAGTCCCTGAACGCTGAATTTCTAGCACAGGCCGAGTCGCGCGGGCTGTTGCAGCTGAAGGGGCACAAGAGTGTGGGTGGCATGCGTGCTTCCATCTACAACGCCGTGCCTTTCGAAGGTGTGCAGGCACTGATCAGCTTCTTGCAGGAATTCGAACGTCAAAATGGATAATAATTTGCTCGCCCGCTTGCAGCCCCTGCGTCAACGAATCGATGAGATCGACGAACAACTGCTCCAGCTGCTGAATGAGCGCGCCCGTGCAGCCCAGCAGGTCGGCGACATCAAAAAAGAGTTTGATGTCGACGGCCCGGTGCTAAAGCCTGAGCGCGAGGCCACAATCATTCGCGCCTTGCAGGCCCGCAATACCGGGCCCTTCACAGCAGAGGCCATTGACGCGGTCTGGACCCAGGTCATTTCCACCTGTCGGGGCCTGGAAAGCGTACTTAACGTGGCTTACCTGGGCCCTCAGGGTTCTTTTTCCGAGCAAGCGGCCTTCGAACATTTCGGGCATGCCATCGAGCCGGTGCGTTGCGACTCTTTTGATGAAGTGTTCCGCGCGGTTGAGGCCGGGCAAGCCGATGTCGGCGTGGTGCCCGTGGAAAACTCCACTGAAGGCGCCGTCAACCGCACTCTCGACTTGCTGCTGAATTCGCCGCTGAGAATCATCGGCGAGCGCTCCATCAAAATCCATCATAACCTGCTCACCAAGTCCGGCACCATGGAAGGGGTCACGCGTATCGTGGCGCACCCGCAAGCCCTGGCGCAGTGCCGCGACTGGCTGACTCGTCATTACCCAGCCATGCCGTTGGATGCGGCTTCCAGCAACAGCGAAGCTGCACGCATGGCCTCACAAGATCCAAGCATCGCAGCGATTGCAGGCAATCAAGCGGCGCATGCCTGGGATCTTCAGGCCGTAGCCTCGGGTATTCAGGACGACCCGCAGAACCGTACGCGCTTCTTGGCCGTGGGCAAGATTGAAACTCTGCCTACCGGAGATGACCAGACCAGCATTATTTTGGCCGTTCCAAACCGTGCCGGGGCTGTGTATTCCATGTTGGCGCCCTTGGCGAACAATGGGGTTTCCATGACGCGTTTTGAATCGCGCCCGGCCCGCACGGGTCAATGGGAGTACTACTTCTACGTGGATATGCTGGGCCATCGCAATGATGCCAACGTGGGCAAAGCACTGAACGAGCTTAAACAGGAAGTGGCATTCTTCAAGGAGCTCGGCTCCTATCCGCGTCAGTAGGGCGGCAATGCAGGAGCGACTTCAGCCGGGCACAGAGTCGGCGTCTCTCGTGCTCGCGGTGGTGGGTGTCGGACTGATCGGTGGCTCATTTGCAGCCGCGCTGCGTGATAAAGGGCGGGTGAGCAAAGTACTGGGGGTAGGGCGCAATCGCCGTTCACTTCAGGAAGCCATTGAACTCGGCCTGATTGACGCAGCCGTTTCTCTCGAAGAAGCGGCCCGGCAGGCCGATGTAATCATGCTGGCCGTACCCGTGGGAACGACCCATAGCGTACTCACCACCATGCTGCCGCATCTGCGCGAAGATACCCTCATCACAGACGCCGGCAGCACCAAACTGAGTGTCGTGGAAGCCGCAAGGGCTGCACTGGGTGACCGCATTGGCCAATTCGTGCCTGGTCACCCCATTGCCGGTGCCGAGAGAACCGGCCCGGGTGCAGCCACCGCAGACCTTTACGAAGGGCGCACCGTCATTCTTACGCCCCTGGATGAGAACAGCGCGACAGCGCGCCTGACCATCACTCGGCTATGGGAAGCCTGCGGTGCACGCGTGGTGACGATGGAGCCAGACACGCACGATGTTGTTCTGGCATCCGTCAGCCACGTTCCTCATTTCCTTTCCTCGGTGTTCATGTGGCAGGTTGCCACGGCAGAGAACTCTGATTTGCGGCTTGAACTGGCCGGCAGCGGCTTTCGGGATTTCACGCGCATTGCCGCGGGGTCTCCGGAAATGTGGCGCGACATTTTTCTGGCAAACAAAAATGCCATACTTTCAGAGATCGCCGAGGTCCGCCAGGCCTTGGACCGTGCGGAGCAGGCCTTGCAGGAAGGGGACGGGGCCAAGTTACATGATTTCCTGGAACGCGCTGCGCTTGCGCGCCGTTTCTGGGGCAGCCGGAGTGGACTCAAATGACGAATCGACCAGAAAGACTGGTTCTGAATCCTGCCATCAGCGCGCGGGGCATTATCGAACTGCCCGGTTCCAAAAGTATTTCGAATCGGGCCCTGTTGTTGGCGGCACTCTCGGAAGGGCGCACCAGGCTGCAGGGTCTTCTGGATTCTGACGACACCAGTGTCATGCTAGGCGCTTTGCGAGCCTTGGGAATCAGCCTGATGGAAGAAGGCGAATCCGTGGTGGTGCAAGGCGCGCAGCGCTTTCCGGTGGAGCAGGCTGAACTGTTCATGGGGAACGCAGGAACTGCTATCCGGCCACTGACGGCAGCACTGGCTGTGCAGGGAGGCGACTACACATTGTCCGGCGTGCCCCGCATGCACGAGCGCCCCATTGGCGACCTTGTCGACGCACTGAGAATGCTGGGTGCCAGCGTGGATTATTTGGGCAACGCAGGTTACCCGCCGCTACACATAGGCCGAGGCGACCTGCAGGCCGGCCGCCCGGTGAAGGTGAAGGGAAACGTTTCCAGCCAGTTCCTCACTGCCTTGCTGATGGCAGCGCCGTTAGTTGCCAAGAGAGCGGGCTCTGACGTTACGGTCGAAGTGGATGGCGAACTGATTTCGCAGCCATACATACAGATCACCTTGAACATGATGGCGCGCTTTGGCGTGGAAGTGCAGCAAGAAGATTGGCAGCGTTTCACCATCCCGGCCGGTGCAACTTATCGGTCGCCGGGCACTTACCTCATCGAAGGCGATGCCTCCTCGGCGTCCTACTTCATGGCTCTGGGGGCGATAGGTGGTGGGCCGGTGCGCATTCGCGGCGCAGGTGCGGAAAGTATTCAGGGTGATATAGGCTTTGCCCAAGTCGTGAAGGACATGGGCGCCCAGGTGACGCTGGACGCCAATTCCGTCGAGGTGTTGGGCGTCAAGGTGGCCGCTGGTGAGCGACTGCGCGCCTTCGATCGTGATTTCAACCTGATTCCCGACGCGGCGATGACTGCAGCAGCACTTGCGCTGTACGCGGACGGGCCCTGCGTGCTGCGCAACATTGGAAGCTGGCGGGTTAAGGAAACCGATCGCATTGAAGCCATGCATGCGGAATTGGCCAAACTGGGTGCCAAGGTGGAGTCGGGCCCCGATTGGCTTAAGGTCCACCCCTTGCAGACGGCCGACTGGCGCGAAGCCGAAATCGAAACCTACGACGACCACCGCATGGCCATGTGTTTCTCTCTTGCAGCGTTCGGCGGGGTGCCGGTCACCATTCTGGACCCGGCTTGCGTTGGCAAGACCTTTCCGGAATATTTTTCCGTTTACTCCAGCTTGGTGCAACATGACAAAACCTGAAGGTTCTGAGGGCGCTGTCCCGGTCATTACCATTGATGGTCCCACCGCTTCAGGCAAGGGAACGATTGCCAGCCGGGTGGCGCAACAGTTGGGCTGGGCAACGCTTGATAGTGGGGCGCTCTACCGGCTCACGGCATTGGCTGTGCTGCAGGACGGGGTCAACGCCGAGGATGTGGAATCGGTTGCACGGGTTGCCCGAGAACTGGATGTCAGCTTCAGAGGCGATGCTGTCTACCTCAGAAAAGAAGACGTTAGTTTGCGCATTCGGCAGGAGGATATCGGCAACCTCGCTTCACGGGTGGCTGTTTATCCGCAAGTACGTGAGGCCTTGCTGGAGCGTCAGCGTGCGTTTCGCCGTTCCCCCGGCCTGGTGGCGGATGGCCGTGATATGGGAACAGTTGTCTTCCCCGATGCGCCCCTGAAGATCTTCCTGGTTGCTACTGTTGAAGCGCGGGCCGAGCGGCGGTATAAGCAGTTGAAGGAAAAGGGCTTTTCTGTTAATCTAACCGACCTTCTGGATGATATGCGCGCACGCGATATACGCGACGCCAGCCGGGCGAGCGCTCCGCTTGTTGCGGCACCTGATGCTATAACAATCGATTCATCGGGTTTAAGCATAGACCAGACGGTACAGGCGGTACTCGATCACTGGTCGAGCCGCCGTGGTTGAAACGGTTCGCATGCAGCGGGCTGGAACGTTTTTTTGCAAGGTGTCTTGTGGGGGCGCCAAACGGGCATGAGCCCGCCCCCCAAGGCGTTTTCTGTCAACTCCACTGGGGTATCCCGGTGTGTTTTTACCGGCCATCCTGGCCAATGGATCACTTAATGTCCACCATCAATCTCGAAGCCGCGCTGGGCGGCGAAAGCTTTGCCGAACTCTTCAACGAGACCGTCAAGAACCAGGACATGAAGTCCGGTGAGGTGATCTCGGCTGAAGTCGTGCGCATCGATCACAACTTTGTCGTCGTCAATGCCGGCCTCAAATCCGAAGCCTTGATCCCCCTCGAGGAATTCCTGAACGATCAGGGCGAACTCGAAGTCGAAGCAGGTGATTTCGTTTCCGTCGCCATTGATTCGCTGGAAAACGGCTATGGCGACACCATCCTGTCGCGTGATCGCGCCAAGCGCCTGTCTGCCTGGCTGCAGCTTGAGCAGGCACTGGAATCTGGCGAGCTCGTCACTGGCACCATCACCGGCAAGGTGAAGGGCGGCCTGACTGTCATGACCAACGCCATTCGCGCGTTCCTGCCCGGCTCGCTGGTGGACCTGCGTCCCGTCAAGGACACCACCCCCTACGAAGGCAAGACCCTCGAATTCAAGGTCATCAAGCTCGATCGCAAGCGCAACAACGTTGTTCTGTCGCGTCGCGCAGTACTGGAAGCCAGCATGGGCGAAGAGCGCGAAAAGCTGCTCGAGACCCTGCACGAAGGTGCCATCGTCAAGGGCGTGGTCAAGAACATCACCGACTACGGTGCGTTTATCGACCTGGGCGGTATCGACGGCCTGCTGCACATCACCGACATGGCATGGCGCCGTGTCCGTCACCCCTCCGAAGTATTGCAAGTGGGTCAGGACATCGAAGCCAAGGTTCTCAAGTTCGACCAAGAAAAGAGCCGCGTCTCCCTGGGCGTCAAGCAGCTTGGCGAAGATCCCTGGATCGGTCTGGCACGTCGCTACCCGCAAGGCACCCGTTTGTTCGGCAAGGTAACCAACCTGACCGACTACGGTGCGTTCGTTGAGGTTGAAGACGGCATCGAAGGCCTGGTTCACGTGTCCGAAATGGACTGGACCAACAAGAACGTCGACCCGCGCAAGGTTGTGACCCTGGGCGAAGAAGTCGAAGTCATGGTTCTGGAAATCGACGAAGACCGTCGTCGTATCTCCCTGGGCATGAAGCAGTGCCGCCCGAACCCGTGGGAAGAGTTCTCGATCAACTTCAAGCGTGGCGACAAGGTTCGCGGCGCCATCAAGTCGATCACCGACTTCGGCGTGTTCGTTGGTCTGCCTGGCGGTATCGACGGACTGGTTCACCTGTCCGACCTGTCCTGGAGCGAATCCGGCGAGGAAGCCGTTCGCAACTACAAGAAGGGCGACGAGATCGAAGCCGTTGTGCTGGCCATCGACACCGAGAAAGAGCGCATCTCCCTGGGCGTCAAGCAGCTGGAAGGCGACCCCTTCAACAACTACGTTGCTACCTACGACAAGGGTAACGTTGTTCAGGGCGTGGTGAAGTCGGTTGAACCCAAGGGCGCCGTCATCACTCTGTCGGTTGACGTCGAAGGCTACCTGCGTGCCTCCGAAATCTCCGCTGGCCGTGTTGAAGATGCAACCACCGTGCTGAACGTTGGTGACGAAGTGGAAGCCATGATCGTCAACGTGGACCGTAAGGCCCGCTCGATCCAGCTTTCCATCAAGGCACGTGACAACGCCGAGACGGCAAGCACCATTCAGCGTATGTCCGAAGCCAGTGCCTCCTCCGGTACCACCAACCTGGGTGCACTGTTGAAGGCCAAGCTGGACCAAGCTCGCGACGACGGTTAATGGCGTGACCAAGTCTGAGTTGATTGCGATACTCGCGGGCCGCTACCCGCAGCTCGCGGTTCGCGATACGGACATTGCTGTCAAGACGATGCTCGAGGCCATGACTCAGGCCTTGGTCTCGGGCCAGCGTATCGAGATTCGCGGCTTCGGCAGCTTTTCCCTGTCGGCGCGTTCCCCGCGCATCGGGCGTAACCCGAAATCCGGGGAAAAAGTGATGGTGCCGGGCAAACACGTACCTCACTTCAAGGCCGGCAAGGAACTGCGTGAGCGCGTTGATTCTGCCGCAAGGCAAGAGCCTTCGGAAGAATCCAACGAAAGCTCGAATTACGATCGCGATACGATCAACTATTGACGCAGTCGGTCCCGCACAGTCCAAAGCCCCCGTTCCCCACCTTCCGGCATTGAGCCGGTTTCGGGGCCGGGGGCTTTCTTTTCCTCGTACAATTGTGGAATTCTGCATTCCTGGAGTGTCACATGCGGTATCTGGTCTGGATTCTGCGGCTGGTTGTGTTTGTCGTCGTACTGCTGTTCGCGCTCAAGAACACGGGCCCGGTCGACGTCAACTTCTTTGCTGATTACGTCGTCACCGATGTACCGCTGATCGTCGTCATGTTGGCGGTGTTTGTGCTGGGAGCGGTGTTCGGCTTGCTGATTACCGCACCGGTTATCCTTCGACGGCGTCGTGAGGCAGCACGGCTTCGTCGTGAGCTCGCCCGTCTTGAAGAAAAAGCACGTCAGCCGGTGCAGCCTCAGGAGGCGGCTGTCGCACCTGAAACGGTTGCACCCCTCGCTCCTCT
Source organism: Alcaligenaceae bacterium (assembly GCA_029267315.1). Classification (GTDB taxonomy): domain Bacteria; phylum Pseudomonadota; class Gammaproteobacteria; order Burkholderiales; family Burkholderiaceae_B; genus Yanghanlia. The sequence goes on along the minus strand of JAJUJD010000094.1, from coordinate 1,197 downwards.
GTAACCCGCCGCCACAAAGAGAGGTCGTACGTGGATTTTCAACCGTGGTGGCTCATATTCGTGCCGCTTCTATTCGCCCTGGGCTGGATTGCCGCAAGGGTCGATTTTCGGCAGATGCTGTCCGAGACCCGCTCCTTGCCCAAGTCCTATTTCAAGGGCCTGAATTTTCTGCTTAATGAAGAACCGGATCGAGCAATTGACGCCTTCGTAGAAGTTGCGAAACTTGATCCGGAAACGACGGAGCTGCATTTCGCGCTTGGCAGCCTATTTCGCCGGCGCGGCGAAATGGAGCGCGCGATCCGCGTGCATCAAAGTTTGCTGTCGCGGTCCGATCTGGCCCAGGCCGACCGCGAAGCAGCACAGCATGAACTGGCACAAGATTTCTTGAAAGCCGGCATGCTGGATCGGGCCGAGCAAGCTTTTGAAGCTGTTCTGGATACGCGCTATGCCGTACCGGCCGTTCGCGCCCTTATCCGCATCTACGAATCCGTGCATGATTGGCCGCGCGCCATTGAATCCGTGAAACGGCTCCGCGCCCTGGTGGACGAGCCCGTGCCGCAACTGGTTCATTACCACTGCGAGCTTGCCGCTGCTGCCATGGCCGCTAAGCCGCCGAAGATTGATCACGCAGAGCAGGCCCTGGATGAAGCGGACAATGCCGCCCGGGAACTGCGCAAGGACAACGGCAGTGTGGCGTCCGAGGTGCGAATTGCCATATTGCGCGCCAAGCTAGCTGCTTTGCAGGGTAGTGCGGAAGGTGAACGCAAGTACTTGGTCTCAGTGCTGGGCATAGCACCGGCGTATGCGAGTCTGGTTGCGGCCGAAGTGCTCGAGTCATATCGCAAGCTGGGGCAAGCATCCGAAGGGCTGGCGCTACTGCGGGAACATTACACGCGGCACCCATCGTTGGACGTATTCAATGTTGTATTCCGCGAAATCCGCAGTCAGCAGGGGCACAGGCCCGCCTGGGCATTTGCCCGTGAGGCGCTCAGGGCTCAGCCATCTCTCCTCGGATTGGACCGGCTGCTGGAGGTGGAGCTTGCTGAAGGCGAAACCCGCCCCCTGGATTACGCCTCATTGGAAGAACACAACAAACAACTTGGCGATGGGGAAGGGAAGCTCTCGTCTTCAGCGGTGCTGGAAATCGCTGCTGGCGCTGATTTCAGCCTTCTGCGTTCCATCATTCATCGCCATACC
>JAJUJD010000181.1 GCA_029267315.1 Alcaligenaceae bacterium | reverse complement strand
GTTTTTCCGCTTGGAAGACTTGCCCGATGCTGCCCGCGAACCCGGTCCGGCGCGGGACGCCTTGCTCATGAGGGTGATCGGCAGCCCCGACCCTTACGGCAAGCACACTGACGGCATGGGCGGAGCAACGTCCAGCACCAGTAAGGTGGTGATTCTTTCTCCCAGCCAACGCCCCGGCCATGATGTGGATTACCTTTTCGGCCAGGTTTCCATCGACAAGCCCTTCATCGACTGGAGTGGCAACTGTGGCAACCTGTCGGCGGCGGTAGGGCCCTGTGCCATTGCCATGGGCTTGATTCCAGCCGAGAAACTGCCCACCAATGGCGTGGCCACGGTCAATATCTGGCAGGCCAATATTGGCAAGACCATCGTGGCACGAGTGCCCATGATCGCTGGCGCAGTGCAGGAAACCGGCGATTTCGAGCTGGACGGCGTCACCTTCCCTGCAGCGGAAATCCAGATCGAATTCATGGACCCGGCTGCAGATGACGAGGACGGCGGCGGCGCATTGTTCCCTACCGGAAAGGTGCTTGAAGAGCTGGACGTTCCGGGCATTGGCCGCTTCCAGGCCACAATGATCAATGCCGGCATTCCCACCATCTTTCTTGAAGCCTCGGCCCTGGGTTACAAGGGCACAGAATTGCAGGACGACATCAACGGTGACCCTGCAGCCTTGGCGAAATTCGAAACGCTGCGCGCGCACGGTGCCTTGCGTATGGGCCTGATCTCAACTCTGGAAGAGGCCGCACAACGCCAGCACACTCCCAAGATCGCGTTTGTGGCACCGCCGGAACATTACACCGCTTCCAGCGGCAAAGAGGTCAAAGCCGGCGATATCGACCTGCTTGTCCGGGCGTTGTCCATGGGTAAGTTGCACCATGCCATGATGGGTACGGCCGCCGTCGCCATCGGCGCGGCAGCAGCCGTTCCCGGCACACTGGTCAACCGGGCGGCCGGTGGGGGTCAACCCTCTGCGGTTCGCTTCGGTCACCCGTCCGGGACCCTTCGAGTGGGCGCTGAGGCACATCAGCAGGACGGCCAGTGGACCATCACTAAAGCCATCATGAGCCGTAGTGCGCGCATCCTGATGGAAGGTAGTGTCCGCGTCCCCGGAGACGTGCTTCCCGCTTGAGCGGGAATCCGGGCCCCTGAGAGGGCCCGGCATTTGCTCCCTGTCGGGAAGATCCAGCTTACCCGGCAAGGAGATCACCATGACGCAATCAGGCGTCCCGCAGTGGGACACCGAAATGACGGACATTGCGGACTATGTCCTGAACTACCGCATTGATTCCGAGCTCGCGTTCCAAACTGCGCATCATTGTTTGCTCGATACGTTAGGTTGTGGCCTGGCGGCACTAGACTTTTCCGCCTGCACGAAATTGCTGGGGCCTATCGTACCCGGTACCCGAGTTCCTGACGGCGCACGAGTGCCGGGCACCGATTTTGAGCTTGACCCAGTCAAGGCCGCCTTCGATATTGGAGCAAGCATTCGCTGGCTTGACTTCAACGATACCTGGCTCGCAGCGGAATGGGGACACCCATCCGACAACCTGGGCGGAATTCTGGCTGCAGCTGACTGGCTGTCGCGACAAGCCGGGCGCCGTGGCGAAGTCGGCCCCACCATGGGCCAGGTGCTGGACGCCATGATCAGAGCGCACGAAATTCAGGGCTGTCTGGCACTCGAGAACGCTTTCAATCGGGTTGGACTGGACCACGTGGTCCTGGTGAAGGTCGCCTCCACGGCAGTGGTCGGCCGCTTATTGGGCCTGGATCGCGGCGCACTGCTCAACGCTATATCGCTTGCATGGGTAGACGGCCAAAGCCTGCGCACGTATCGCCAGGCACCGGATGCGGGCAGTCGGAAGAGCTGGGCAGCGGGAGACGCCACCAGCCGCGCAGTGCAGTTCGCCCTCATGGCCGGCAAGGGCGAAATGGGCTACCCCCGTGCCCTGAGTGCCCCTGTCTGGGGATTCTATGATGTGCACTTCGGCGGCCGCCCCTTTCGTTTTCAGAGGCCCTACGACAGTTATGTCATGGAAAATGTCTTATTCAAGATTTCCTGGCCCGCCGAATTTCACGCCCAGACTGCGGTTGAATGCGCCATGCAACTGCACCAGCTGCTCAAATCCATGAACCGCAGCGCCGAGGACATCGAGCACATCACCTTACGTACTCACGAAGCCTGCCTGCGCATCATCGACAAACAAGGCCCGCTGCGCAACCCGGCCGATCGCGACCATTGTGTGCAATACATGGTGGCAGTACCGTTGTTATTTGGCCGGCTGACAGCCGAGGATTATGAAGACGATGTCGCCGCCGACCCTCGGATTGATACCTTGCGAGCCCGCATACACTGTGTTGAAGACCCCAGCTTCACTGCCGATTATCTAGACCCTGAAAAACGTTCCATTGCCAACGCCCTCACAGTACGTTTGAAGGACGGTACCGTGCTTCCGGAAGTGGTTTGTGAGTATCCGCTTGGACACCGCCGCCGGCGGGAAGAAGGCCTGCCACTCCTTCAGGAAAAATTCCGCAGCAACCTTGCCCGACGTTTCCCGGTTGAGCAGAGCGAGCGCATTCTCGCTGCGTCAGCCGACTTCGAACGGCTGCGCGCCATGCCGGTGCGGGACTATGTCGGACTTTATGTCGTCCCTCGGCCCGTGGTCTAATTGCGCCTATTATGGAATCAGTCACTCCCTACATCCTATCTTTCTCGTTCACGATTCTCGTGGCGTGCATCATGTGCTTTTTGGTGTCAGCGCTGTTTGTCTATCTGAACATTCGACGCATCAACCTGGCCATGCGCCACCCCTATCTGGACAAATATCGCTGGGAACAGCTGCCGGCCACGGTCAAGCTCACCATCACCCTGGACTACTTTCTGCGCCTGAGTTTTCCGCGCAGCAAGTGGTGGATACTCGGCCAGGCAAACCGCCTGTTGGCACACGTCGAACCGACGGAAGTCTCCATGCGTCTTCGGTGGCCGATCGTCGGCTTCTGGGGCGGAGTCTTCCTCGGCATTATCGCCATGCTCGTGGTGTGGACCGTGCTGCTCATCATGGGTTAGTACCCGAGCATTCCCAGCCGAGCAACCGAACCTGAAGAGGTGATTCATGACTCGCGAGATTCAACACAATCAAGCCCACAGCCGTTTTGAATGGACCGAAGACGGGCAACTGTGTGTGCTGGACTACGTACTGCGCGACGGCGTCATGGCGATTACACATACTGGCGTGCCTTCGTCCGTTGGCGGGCGAGGTATAGCGGCCGATCTGGCGCGCACTGCCCTGGACACAGCTCGGGAAAAAGGCTGGAAAGTACGCCCGCTCTGCTCGTACGTAGACGCCTGGATGCGCCGCCAGCGTGGTGCGTATGACGATCTGCTGGCGGGCTGAACAGCCCTCATTTTGCAGCGCCAAATGTGTGTTCTTAGGTCGGTTTGACTGAGTCCCGACCCCAAGGGAACTTTGTTCGGCAAATTGAGTCTTATATAAGATATAAGACATTTGCCTCCGCAGCTGGTTTGCTCGTACAATCCGGGCTAGCTTTCTACAACTTCCGTAAATAGGACACGCAATGCTGGAACAATATCGTCAACACGTTGCCGAACGCGCCGCGTTGGGCATCCCTCCCCTGCCTCTATCTCCCCAGCAGACTGCCGCCGTCATCGAGCTCCTCAAGAACCCGCCCGCTGGCGAGGAAGCGTTCCTGGTGGACCTCCTCACCCATCGCGTTCCCGCTGGTGTTGACGATGCCGCCAAGGTAAAGGCTTCCTATCTGGCCGCCGTGGCGCTGGGCAAGGAGACCTGTCCTCTCATCACGCCTCGGCGTGCCACCGAACTGCTCGGCACCATGCTGGGTGGTTACAACATCAGCGCCTTGCTCGAGCTGCTCGATCACCCTGAGCTGGCTCCCGTCGCCGCCGACGGTCTGAAACACACGCTGCTGATGTTCGACGCCTTCCACGACGTGAAGGAAAAGGCCGACAAGGGCAACGAGCACGCCAAGGCTGTGCTGCAAAGCTGGGCTGACGCCGAGTGGTTCACCTCCCGTCCAGAATTGCCCGAAAGCCTGACCATTACGGTTTTCAAGGTGCCCGGTGAAACCAACACTGATGATCTGTCCCCCGCTCCTGACGCCACGACTCGCCCCGACATCCCGCTGCACGCGCTGGCGATGCTGAAGAACAAGCGTGAAGGCGCAGCGTTCGAGCCCGAAGAAGACGGCAAGCGCGGTCCGGTTGCGTTTATCGAATCCCTTAAGCAAAAGGGTCACCAGGTCGCCTACGTGGGCGACGTGGTCGGCACCGGCTCCAGCCGCAAATCCGCTACCAACTCCGTGCTGTGGTTTACCGGCCAGGACATCCCCTACGTGCCGAACAAGCGTTTCGGCGGCGTGTGCCTGGGCAGCAAGATTGCCCCCATCTTCTACAACACCATGGAAGATGCCGGCGCACTGCCCATTGAGCTGGACGTTTCCAATATGGAAATGGGCGACGTTATCGAACTGCGCCCCTACGAAGGCAAGGCATTGAAGAACGGCGAAGTTATTGCCGAATTCACCGTTAAATCGGAAGTGCTGTTCGACGAAGTGCGCGCCGGCGGCCGAATTCCGCTGATCATCGGCCGTGGTCTGACCGCCAAGGCGCGCGAAGCCCTGGGTCTGCCCCCCTCTACCCTCTTCCGTCTGCCCAAGAATCCGGAAGACAATGGTAAGGGCTACACGCTGGCCCAGAAGATGGTGGGTCGCGCCTGCGGTCTGCCGGAAGGCCAAGGCATCCGTCCGGGCACTTACTGCGAGCCCCGCATGACTTCCGTGGGTAGCCAGGACACCACCGGCCCCATGACTCGTGACGAACTCAAGGACCTCGCCTGCCTGGGCTTCTCCGCCGATCTGGTCATGCAGTCCTTCTGCCACACGGCAGCCTATCCGAAGCCTGTCGATGTCAAGACTCACCACACACTGCCTGATTTCATCAGCACTCGTGGCGGTGTATCCCTGCGTCCCGGCGACGGCGTGATCCATAGCTGGCTGAACCGCATGCTGTTGCCCGACACCGTCGGCACTGGCGGCGACTCCCACACCCGCTTCCCGATCGGCATCAGCTTCCCCGCCGGTTCCGGTTTGGTCGCCTTCGCAGCTGCCACCGGCGTGATGCCGCTGGACATGCCCGAATCTGTTCTGGTGCGCTTCAAGGGCGAACTGCAACCGGGCGTGACCCTGCGTGATCTGGTAAATGCCATCCCCTACTATGCCATCAAGAAGGGTCTGCTCACCGTCGAGAAGAAAGGCAAGAAGAACGTTTTCTCCGGCCGTATTCTGGAAATTGAAGGCCTGCCCAACCTGAAGGTGGAACAGGCGTTCGAACTGTCCGACGCGTCGGCCGAGCGTTCCGCTGCAGGTTGCACGGTACGCCTGAACAAGGAACCGATCATCGAATACATCAACAGCAATATCGTGATGCTGAAGTGGATGATCGCCAACGGCTACGAAGACGAGCGCACCCTGGCTCGCCGTATCAAGGCCATGGAAGCCTGGCTGGCCGACCCGCAACTGCTGGAGCCCGATGCCGACGCCGATTACGCCGAAATCATCGAGATCGACATGAACGAGATCATCGAACCCATCGTTGCCTGCCCGAACGACCCGGACGACGTCAAGACGCTGTCCGATGTGGCTGGCGCGAAGATCGACGAAGTGTTCATCGGCAGCTGCATGACCAATATCGGTCACTTCCGTGCCGCTTCCAAGCTGCTGGAAGGCAAGCGCGACATCCCGGCTAAGCTGTGGGTGGCCCCGCCCACTAAGATGGACGCTCAGCAGCTCACGGAAGAAGGTCACTATGGTGTGTTCGGTACGGCCGGCGCCCGCACGGAAATGCCGGGCTGCTCGCTGTGCATGGGTAACCAGGC
>JAJUJD010000187.1 GCA_029267315.1 Alcaligenaceae bacterium | reverse complement strand
GTTATCTGGAGCGGGTGAAGGGAATCGAACCCTCATCTTCAGCTTGGAAGGCTGTTGCTCTACCATTGAGCTACACCCGCGAGGAACGATTCACCTGCCGTACACCCATGTGAATAACAGACCACAGGCGTGCAACTGCTGAAAAACTGTGGTGGTGGGAGTTGGATTCGAACCAACGTAGGCGCAAGGCCAACAGATTTACAGTCTGCCCCCTTTAACCACTCGGGCATCCCACCAACAGCGAATTTCGTATTATGCGCAGTTTTTTTTTGCTTGTCAAGCGCGCATGGGAAATTCAGTTAAAACATTGTCGCCTGGCGACATCGGTGTGTTTCTGCCTGGGTAGCTCTTTCCAGAACAAAAACACGCCGTGCCGCATCATAACTCAAAAAAGGGCTATTTGTCCGTGAGCACCGCAGCCAGCCCCTGCTGTTCGAGCAAGGCGTTCAAGTGATCCCAACCGTGGAAATCGATAACCAGCTGGCCTCGTTTGCCAGAACCGACCTTAAGCGTGACCTTGGTGCCCAAGTGGTCAGAAAGCGCTTCCTCCAACCGGCGAGCATCGCCACTGTGGGCGCTTTCTTTTTTTGCGTTGCGAGTGATCGCGCCCTCTTCACTCTCCCGAATGCTGCGACCCACGAGTTTTTCGGTCTCCCGAACGGACATGCCCTTGGCAACAACTTCGTTGGCGAGCATGATCTGTTTGGCGGCGTCGACGGCCAGCAACGCACGGGCATGCCCCATGTCGATATCCCCCGCCAACAACATTGTCTGGACCGGTTCGGCTAGGTTGAGCAGGCGCAGCAGATTGCTGGTGGCTGAACGCGACCGGCCAATGGCTTGCGCGGCCTGTTCATGCGTGAGCCCAAACTCGTCTAACAGACGCTTAACGCCTTGGGCCTCTTCCAGGGGGTTAAGGTCTTCCCGCTGAATATTTTCAATGAGCGCCATGACGGCAGCATTCTCGTCCGCGACCTCTCGCACGAGTACGGGCACTTCTTCCAGCCCTGCCAGACAGGCAGCCCGGAAACGGCGCTCACCCGCGATGATTTCGTACTTGCCGTTAGCCTTTCCCTTTGTCTCAACAGGGCGCACCAGAATGGGTTGCATAACGCCCTGCGTACGGATGGAATCCGCCAGTTCGTTAAGTGCGCCTTCATCCATGCGTGTGCGAGGCTGATACTTGCCGGCCTGCAACTGCTTTACCTTCAGGGTGGAGGGCTGCTCTTCCGCCTGGGGTTTGCCCAGTGTGCCGATGACCTGGGCGTCGGCGCCCAACAGGGCATCCAGCCCTCTTCCCAGCCCCCTGGGCTTCTTAGTTGCCATTTTCTTAAATCTCCTGAATAGGTCAAACGCCAGCGCGTGCACTCTGCTTTAGAGTTTCTTTCCGCATACGCTGGACGAGTTCCTTGCCAAAAGCCGTATAGGCCTTGGCCCCACGGGAATTCTTGTCATAGAGGACGCCGGGAATTCCATGGCTGGGCGCTTCAGCCAGGCGCACGTTGCGCGGCACGACCGTCTTGAACACCCTATCGCCGAAATGAGCTTCCACCTGCGCGGATACCTGCTGCTGAAGCGTTACACGCGTATCGAACATGACGCGCAACAGACCAATGAGTTGGAGGTCCGGGTTGATGTTGCTGTATACCCGCTTGATGGTGTTGACCAAATCAGACAGACCTTCCAACGCAAAGTATTCACACTGCATGGGAATGATGACGCCCGAAGCCGATGCCAGGCCATTGAGCGTCAATAGGGAGAGCGTCGGCGGACAATCAATGAGGATGAAATCGTATTCATCCCGGACCGCGTCAATTGCCTGCTTCAGGCGGGCTTCCCTAGATTCCATCTGAACCAGGTCTATCTCTGCACCGGAAAGTTCGCGATTGGCCGGCAAGACATCGTAGTTGCCAGTTTCCGAACGGACTCGCGCCTCGCTGATGGATACTTCGCCCAAGAGCACTTCATACAAGTTGCTTTCCACGGCGTTCTTATCCACCCCGCTTCCCATGGTGGCATTACCCTGTGGATCGAGGTCGATCAGCAGAACTTTCTTTTTCAAAAGAGTCAGCGACGCAGCAAGATTGATCGCCGTCGTCGTTTTACCTACCCCGCCCTTCTGGTTGGCGATGCAAAAAACGTAGGCACCCATCGAAGTGTTCTTATTACTCATGAGATTCCTTGTTCTTGAGCCAGACCAGGCAGCGCTGCGCGTCTAGTTCTGGCACTTGCAACCCTTGTATACGGTCGACCCGCCACTTTGTTGCCGCTGACAACTCTGCGATTTCTTCCTGAGGTTCGCGGCCTTTCATAGCCAGCATCCAGCCATGTTCAGCCACATGTGCTCCCCCCAGTGTCGCGAAGTCTGCCAGAGAAGCAAAGGCCCGTGAGACGACAATATCCGCTTCGAAAGGGGCAAGCTCTTCGACCCGAGCATGATGGGACTGCAAATTCGCCAGCCGCAGGACGCCAGCCGCGTAGCGTATGAATGTGGCTTTCTTTTCTACTGTATCCACACAATGCACGGCAACGTGAGGGAGCAAAGTGGCTAGGACCACGCCTGGCAAACCTGCGCCGGATCCGACATCGACTATTTTCGCGGGGCCTGTTTTTCGACCGAGTTCATCAATTACAGGCGGCACAATGGCCAGACTGTCGAAAATATGTTGAACCAGCATCTGGCTGGGGTCGCGCACGGCCGTCAAGTTGTATGCACGGTTCCAGCGCTGCAGCAGGCCAAGATACTCCAGCAGCCTGCTTTCCTGATCTTCCGTTAGCGATAAGCGTAAGGAACGAGCCGCATCCCGCAGGCGCGGCAGGAAATCCCGGTTGTCCGTCATTGCAGTACCTTGGCGCCAGCTTGCATGCGTTTCAGTTGGACGAGTATCAGCGCAATGGCCGCCGGAGTAATACCCGAGACGCGCGCGGCTTGGCCTACCGTTGCAGGGCGTGCCTGTTTAAGCTTATGACGCGCTTCCATAGAGAGGCTGGGGACTGCGTCATAGTCGAAGTCGTCTGGGATAGCCAGGTCCTCTTGAGCACGTTGCCGCTCAACATCGTGAAGCTGTTTCTGAATGTATCCAGAATATTTAACTTGAATTTCGATCTGCTCGGCAACTTTCTGGTCTTCAACACCTGGGCCGAAAAGCAAGCCACCTTCAGCTGCTGGCGCCTTCATTAGCGCGGCATAACCGACCCCGGGGCGCTTCAGCAGGTCATAGGCATTCGCTTCTTTTTCCAGCGGCTGACCTAGGAGTTCCTCCGCTGCATGTGCGTCCAGCACCTTGGGATTCACCCAAGCGGTGCGCAAACGTTGAATTTCAGCCTGGATTCCGTCGCGTTTGCGGCAGAAGGCATCCCATTGCTCGTCATTCACAAGGCCGAGCTCTCGACCAATCTCTGTCAGTCGAAGATCTGCATTATCTTCCCTAAGGCTAAGACGGTATTCCGCTCGAGACGTGAACATCCGGTATGGCTCCGTCACACCTCGTGTGATCAAGTCATCAACCAACACCCCCAAGTAGGCATCACTTCGCGATGGATACCAGCCCTCTTCTTCTTTTGCACGGCGTGCAGCATTAAGCCCGGCCAGTAGCCCTTGCGCGGCGGCTTCTTCATACCCGGTAGTGCCATTGATCTGGCCAGCAAAATACAGATTGCTGATAGCTCGCGTTTCCAACGTTGGATGCAGTGCGCGAGGATCGAAATAGTCGTACTCAATGGCATAACCGGGACGCATGATTACCGCTTGCTCAAGGCCAGGCATGGACCGCAACATTTCCAATTGAATATCGAAGGGCAAGCTGGTGGAGACCCCGTTGGGATAGATCTCCTTGCTGCTCCATCCTTCCGGTTCCAGAAATACCTGGTGGCTAGCCTTATCGGCAAAACGGTGAATTTTGTCTTCGATTGACGGGCAGTAGCGTGGGCCGACCCCTTCAATGGTGCCGGCATCGCTATACATTGGAGAGCGATCAAGCCCAGAGCGCACTATTTCGTGGGTGCGTTCGTTGGTATGTGTGATCCAACATGGCAATTGTTCCGGGTGTTCGCCTGCCGAGCCCATAAAGGAAAACACGGGCACTGGATCCATATCGCCAGGCTGTACTTCCAGCACATCGAAATTGATGCTGCGAGCGTCTATGCGTGGAGGTGTCCCGGTCTTGAGTCGCCCTTGGGGAAGCTTGAGTTCCTTGAGACGATTTCCTAGCGAAATTGCGGGTGGGTCCCCTGCCCTGCCGGCCGAATAATTTTCCAGGCCTACGTGCACCTTACCGTTCAGAAAAGTACCGGCCGTGAGGACAATAGTCCTGCCTCGGAATATCAAACCGATCTGGGTTTTCGCACCCACTACCTTGTCGCCTTCCAGGACCAGGTCTTCAACGGCTTGCTGGAAAATCGTGAGATTCGGCTGGCTCTGCAACATACAGCGAACAGCACGTCTGTAAAGCGAGCGATCGACTTGCGCGCGCGTTGCGCGGACAGCTGGCCCTTTCGAGCGGTTCAATATACGAAATTGAATACCCGCTTGGTCAGTGGCTCTGGCCATCGCGCCACCCAGAGCATCAACCTCTTTCACCAAATGTCCTTTACCAATCCCACCGATGGACGGATTGCAAGACAACTGTCCAAGAGTATCCATGTTATGGGTTAACAGTAAGGTGCGTGTACCCATGCGGGCTGCAGCCAATGCTGCCTCAGTGCCGGCATGGCCACCACCCACCACAATTACGTCGAATTCGTCTGGGTAGATCATCTGGTCAAAAAAGAGGTATTTCCGCTCTGGTTGCGGAGGCATAGTATCGCGACTCGACTCCACGAGAGTGGAAAAATCGACGATAAAAGGGTGTCCCAAGCTAGGTCAAGACGAGGAAGATTTCGATATTATACTGCCCTCCCCTGCAGTGGTCCGTTGCGCAGCGACCAATTTCGTAACCAGGGTCCGCCCCGCGTGTTTCACGTGAAACAGCAGTATATAAGATACCTACCTCACTAATAATGACGCGTAGGGTCATAGGCTCAGCGGTAAGTGTAAGAATAATAAGGTTTCACGTGAAACATGTGATGACGCTGATTGCGGGCGAAATGAGCTTACCAATGATCCCTCTTCTTTGTTTCACGTGAAACAGGAAGGTAGCTTGTGACTGCCACGCGAAGTTGGACCGGTAGACAGGTAGTATCCGCCTTGAGGAAAAAATTTTCACGGTTTCGTGCAGCACAGACAGCAACACTCCGTGTATGGCGTTTTGGCTTACTGACAGATACTCGGCACTCTGTGTTTCACGTGAAACAAACACGGTGTACTAAGGGCTCTTCCAGCGCGCAGATATCGCTACCCGGCTGCACAACCATCTTTTACACCACCGCGTCAACGAATCTGCAGATAGCTGTTGCGGGAACCTCTCCATTTCACCCGAACGCCGACATTTCTTCCATGTGCCCGTTAAAGTCGATACAGG
>JAJUJD010000066.1 GCA_029267315.1 Alcaligenaceae bacterium | reverse complement strand
GTTGTGAATGGATTCGAAGTTCTCCGCTTCGATCCGGTAGCTGCTTACGCCTGGCAAAGCGCGCACTGCTTGGGCAACATCGCGAACCAGGTCTTCCACGAACTTCGGGTTCTCGTAAGCACGCTCTGTGACGAATTTTTCGTCCGTGCGCTTGAGCAGGCCCCACAGCTCGCACGACGCTTGCGCTTCCACGCTGCGAATCAGCGCATCGACATCCACCAGCGCGGGTTGGGAAAAGACTGCCGTAACACTGACATGGGAGCGCTGGTTGTGCGCACCGTATTCGGAAATCGCCTTGGAACACGGGCAAAGACTGGTCACCGGCACCAGAACCGTCAGTTCAAATTCTTCGCCCCGGGGAATATTGCCGACATCTGCCTGCGCGACGCACTTCCAGGATACTTCGTAGTCCATCAGGCTGCTGACTTCAGAAATGGGGGCGACCTTGTTGAGGAAATACGGAAAACGGGCATGGATGTCGCCCCGCTCAGCGCCCAGCAGCTTCAGCATTTCCTGTGCCATTTCGCAAAACAGAGTAGGCGTCATGGCCTTGCGACGATAGGCTTCCAGCAGGGCGACAAAGCGCGACATATGCGTGCCTTTTTCATGCGCCGGCAGCGCAACAGTCAATTCCCATTCAGCCACAGTAGGCTGGTTCTCTTCACCCGCAGCGACAAGCATGGGGTGCCTGACACCACGCACACCCACTCGCTGGATGGCAATGCTGCGTGTATCGACGCTGCTCTGCACATCCGGCATGGCGACGACAGGATCTGTGACGGTATTCATTTCGGTTCTCAATTTCCTCAACGGTTCTGACCGCTCAGCTGCACCACCTTGGTGGAGGCGGCAAAGCGGTTTCCCCAGCGCTGCTGAACGGATTTCAGAATGCCTGCGGCATCCAGGCCCAGCTCACTCAGAAGAGCTGCCTGTTCACCGTGATCGATGAAACGGTCTGGCAGCCCCAATTGCAATACGGGCAGCAAAATGTCGTGGGCGCTGAGGCATTCCTGCACAGCACTGCCCGCGCCGCCCATGATTGCACCCTCTTCGATCGTGACAAAGGCCTCGTGGCTCGAAGCCAGCTCGCGCACCAGCGCCTCGTCCAGGGGCTTCACGAAACGCATGTCGACCACCGTGGCATCAAGCTCCTCGCCGGCTTCCAGTGCCGCCGTAAGCAAGGTGCCGAAAGCGAGAATCGCCAAACCCTTGCCCTCGCGCCTGACCACGGCTTTGCCCAGCGGCACGGTTTCCAGCCCGGCCACCACCTGCGCCCCCCTGCCCGCTCCGCGTGGATAGCGAACGGATGCCGGCCCAGGGTGTTGGAAACAGGTGGATAAAAGCAGCCTCGCCTCGTTTTCATCGGAAGGCGTGGCGACCACCATATTGGGCACACAGCGCAAGTAGGCAATGTCGTAGTTGCCTGCATGAGTGGCGCCGTCAGCCCCTACAAGCCCGGCGCGGTCCAGCGCCAGGGTGACGTCCAGGTTCTGCAAGGCGACATCATGAATCAGCTGATCGTACGCTCTCTGCAGGAAGGTGGAATAAATGGCCACCACGGGTTTCTGGCCTTCGCACGCCAAACCGGCTGCGAAAGTCAGTGCGTGCTGTTCGGCAATGCCGACATCGAAATAGCGGTTGGGAAAGCGCCGCTCGAATTCGATCAGCCCGCTGCCCTCGCGCATGGCGGGGGTGATGCCAAACAGGCGCGTGTCGTTTTGCGCCATGTCGCATAACCATTCGCCGAACACTTGGGTAAATGTCTTGCGCGGCGCCGTGGCCGGCTTCTGGATACCGACGCTTGGATCAAACTTGCCCGGCCCGTGGTAAAGCACGGGGTCGGCCTCAGCCAGCTTGTAGCCCTGACCTTTCCTCGTGACCACATGCAGAAACTGCAGCCCGCCGAGTTCACGCAGGTTTTCCAAAGTGGGAATCAGGGCATCCAGATCGTGGCCATCGATAGGCCCGACATAATTGAAGCCAAGTTCTTCGAAAAGCGTAGCGGGCGACATCAAGCCCTTTGCGTGCCCTTCCATGCGTCGGGCGATTTCCAGGACCGGCGGAACACGTTGCAGGACCGCCTTGCCCACATTCTTTGCGGCGGCGTAAAAGCGCCCCGACATCAAGCGCGCTAGATAGTGGTTCAGCGCGCCGACGGGCGGCGATATCGACATATCGTTGTCGTTCAGAACCACCAGGACATTCACGTCTGGCGTTACCCCGGCATTGTTCAACGCCTCGAAGGCCATGCCGGCGGTCATGGCACCGTCACCGATGACGGCAATATGCTGTCGCTGGCGACGCCCGGTGTTTCGGGATGCCACGGCCATGCCCAGCACGGCAGAGATCGATGTGGAGGAATGAGCCGTGCCGAACGCGTCGTACTCGGACTCACTGCGCTTGGGGAAGCCGGAGATGCCGCCAGCCTGCCGCAGTCGCGCCATTGCTTCGCGGCGTCCAGTCAGAATCTTGTGTGGATAAGATTGATGGCCAACATCCCACACCAGACGATCGTCCGGTGTATTGAAAACGTGATGCAGTGCGATGGTCAGTTCCACCGTACCAAGGTTCGACGACAGATGCCCACCCGTACGTGAAACGGATTCCAGTACGTATTGGCGGAGCTGATCGGCAAGTTCCTTGAGCTCACGGCGGTCAAGCCGGCGCAGATCGGCGGGAGATTGAATCTGTTCGAGGCAGACGTTGCTCATTACATTCTTGGTCCAGGTTCAAAAGGCATTGTATTCGCTGTGCGCTAATGCAGTTCTTTGAACCGTAAACAAATTTAACGGTCGCGCCCGACGATGTACTCGGCAAGGCTTGAAAGCGAGGCGGCTGATGGCCCGAGCGGCAATAGCGCGCTGCGGGCATCGTCCCTCAGGGCTTGAAGGAATTCGCGCGACCCTTCCAGGCCCAGGGTCGATACATAGGTGGGCTTGTTTTCGGCCGCGTCCTTACCCGCTGTTTTGCCCAGCGTGGCGGTATCGGCGGTGACGTCGAGGATGTCGTCAGCGACCTGGAAGGCAAGACCGATGGCGGCCGCGTAGCGGGTCAGCCCTTCCCGCGTGCTGGAACTGGCGCCGGCCACAATACCCCCAAGCAGAACGGACGCTTCGAGCAGTGCACCCGTTTTCATGCGATGCATCTGTTGCAGGTCGTTCTGCGCAAGCACCCGGCCGACGCTGTCGCAATCAATGGCCTGGCCGCCCACCATACCCTGGCTGCCGATGGCACCGGCCAACAGCTGGATGGCCTGTACGACTAGTGCGGGCGCAATGGGCATGGACGCCAGTGCCTCGAAGGCCAGCGGCTGCAGGGCATCGCCCGCCAGCATGGCGGTGGCTTCGTCAAACTGTACGTGTACGGTTGGCCGGCCACGACGCAGCGTGTCGTCATCCATACAGGGAAGATCGTCGTGGACAAGGGAATATGCGTGCACCAGCTCGACGGCCGCTGCGGCTTGATCCAATGCAATTTGCTGAGCCGGCGCTGCACTGCCCGACTGCAAAGAGGCCTCGCCTGCGGCATACACCAGTGCGGCGCGTATGCGCTTTCCACCGCCCAGTACGGCATAACGCATGGCCTCGTGCAGGCGGCCCGGCACGACATCGGCGGGGACAAGGGTTTGGTCGAGGGTCTCTTCGACCTGCTGAATGCGCGAACGCAGCCAGGATTGGAAATCAGTGCTTTCGAGCGTGGCCGCTTGCGAGCTCATGCGTCTTCCTCGTTATTGGCGCCGTCCAATGGTTTCAACATGCTTCCCTGCAGCACCCTAACCTGCTCCTCTGCGGCATCCAGGCGTTGCTGACAGATGCGGGCCAGCTCAACTCCGCGCTGATAAGAGATCAGAGAGTCGTCCAGGGACAGCGCACCGTCTTCCATCTTAACGACCAGCGCCTCGAGTTCAGCCAGTGCGGATTCGAAATCGCGGGGCAGGTCCGCCGCGTGCTCTTCTTTCTTGCCTGGCGGAAGCGATTGATCAGCTGACATGATGCGGTAATTTTCCTGAAAACTGAGAATGAGACCGGCCGATGGCCGCACAATGGATGGGTAACAGACGGGCGGCCGGTGGCGCCACCAGACTATTGTAATTTATCAAGGAATCCGGTCGACAAGGCCCGGGCTCTTGCCGCAAGCCGCATGATTAAGTGGGGTACAATTTCGGACCTTTCACATCGGCCAGTCCGTTTCTTCGCACCGGGAGGCCATGTCTTCCGGTATTTTCACTGCGGGGGGAAGAATCATGACCGATATCGGTCGCCACGCACACGTTACGCCTGCGTTGACCCAGATTCCGGTACATACCTATTTTGATGAAACCGTGTTCGCGCAAGAGCGCGACCTGATTTTCAAGCAGTCATCAGTATACGTCGGCCATGAAAAAATGGTTCCGGAGCCAGGTGACTGGCGTACCCTGGTTCACGAGCGCTCTGGGCGCGCACTGCTACGCGATGCACAAGGTGTGTCGCTGATTTCCAATGTGTGCCGCCACCGTCAGGCCATCATGCTGGGGGGGCGTGCGGGCAATGTTACTGACCCAGGGCTGGCAAGCGGCAATTTGCGCGACACAGGGGGCAAAATTGTCTGCCCCATACACCGCTGGACATATGAGACAGACGGCCGCCTCATTGGTGCACCGGAATTTCCCGAAAAGCCCTGCCTGAAACTGGATCGTTTCCCGCTGCGCAACTGCCATGGGCTGCTATTTGAAGGAGCACGCGACCCGGCGCATGACATGGCGGAACTGTTCAAGCGGCCGGAGTTCGACTTCTCCGACTACGTGCTTGATCGCGTCGAGCTGCACCACTGCAATTACAACTGGAAGACCTTCATCGAGGTCTACCTAGAGGATTACCACGTTGCGCCCTTTCACCCGGGTTTGGGCCACTTCGTCACGTGCGATGACCTGCGCTGGGAGTTCTCGAACTGGTACAGCGCTCAACATGTCGGTATTAACCAGGCCTTCAACCAGCCCGGGAGCGAGGTCTATCGGCAATGGCATGAACGCCTGCTGGCGTATCGCGGCGGCCAGGAGCCCGAGTTCGGAGCGATCTGGGTGACTTATTTCCCCGGCCACATGATCGAGGTCTACCCGCATGTGTTGGTCCTTTCCACCTTGCATCCCATCAGTCCGCAAGAAACACTGAATGTGGTGGAGTTCTATTACCCAGAGGAAATTGCTGCTTTCGAGCGGGAATTTGTGGAAGCGCAGCAGGCTGCCTACATGGAAACCGCCGTTGAGGACGACGAAATCGCGGAACGCATGGACGCCGGCCGTCGCGCCCTGATGCATCGCGGTGTCAGCGAGGCCGGCCCTTATCAGTCACCCATGGAAGACGGCATGCAGCACTTCCATGAATGGTATCGACGCACCATGGGGTCTGCCGTCGGCCCCGCAGAAACCGCGGAGTCCTAGAAATAGGCCCCGGCTCCAGGATCACGCTTTTTACTATTCGCCCGGCCAGTTTGCCGGGCGATTTTTTTTAGTGCAATTTGGGCCAGCTTTGTTTGCGCCCGATCATCAAACCCGTCGCTCTCCCGCCTCGGCCGTGCTTGTCACTGTCGTCGTGCTGCCCTGCATGATGCGGGTTTCGCTGTAAGTGCGCCAAGTCGACAACAACCCTGAGGCGACGATAAGAGCCATCCCTCCCCAGGCCAACCAATCGGGAATTTGATTCCAGAGGGCAGCCGACAAGAGGGCTGCAAAAATAATAGTGCTGTATTGCAGCGCGGCGGTAAGCAGTGCCGAGCCGAGTCCAAACGCCCGGGTCATTGCCAACTGCCCGACCAGCCCAAAAAGGCCGACGCCAGTAAGGGCCAGCCACCCCTCAAGACGAAGCATGGGCCAGCCTTCGACCGTCGCACCCACGCCACCCGTCACACAGACGAAACATGAGAAAAACAGGACGGTACGCCATTCTGGCTCACCAATCCGGCCGAGTGAGCGAACCTGCATCATCGCCACCGCGGAAAAAGCTCCTGCCAGCAATCCGACCACGGCGCCTGCCATCTGTTCGGCACCAATGCTGGGCCGCAGTACGGCCAGCACACCAGCAAAACCGAACAAGACGGCGAGCGTCCGGACCCCGTCACGCTGTTTCCAGTCGCGGGCAAGCATCCATCCGGCAATAAACAAGGGCGAGGTGTAATTCAGGCTGACAGCCGTCGCCAGCGGAAGAACGGAGATGGCGAAGAAGCCCATCCACATTGACGAGACGCCCGTCACGTTGCGCATTACGTGCAGCCGCCAGTTTTTGGGCCGCAGCGAGCGGTGCGTGAGCAGCGCCCAGCCCAAGAGAAGCACCACCGAAGGCGTGCCGCGAAACAGAACGATTTGCGAAAGATTGGCCTGCAGGTCGGATGCGAATTTGATACAGGCTCCCATTGCCGCGAACATAAGGCTGGCCAGGAGCATCCATAAAGACTGCATTGATAGAACCGGAATCGAGGGGAAAAGCGCTGAACGCGAACTTCGGCACCCGACTAGTTCAACGCTTTCTGAGGTGCAGGCGCCCGTGAAAACCTGGAAAATGAATACTATACTCCCCTGCCTGGGGCATTTGGCCGTGCTTGCAGGAAACCAACGGATTCCGTGGCGGTCAGACTCTTTTCAGCGGGGAAATCGCCCCAACATACCTATAAGACCTTCTTGCTCGCAATCGGAGATTCTCCAAATTATGAAGCGCATCATCCTTTTTCTGATGACCAACCTCGCCGTGATGCTCGTGCTGAGCGCCACGATGAACGTACTTGGCGTCGGCCGATACCTCACCGCTCAAGGGCTGGATCTCACCCAGTTACTCATCTTCGCGGCAATTATCGGTTTCACGGGTTCCATTATCTCCCTGCTCATTAGCAAGCCCATGGCGAAGGCCAGCACCGGCGCTCGCGTGATCGACCCGCAGGCTCCTTCCAATGCTCGCGAAGCATGGCTGGTAGACACCGTGCACCAGCTTGCTGACCGAGCTGGCATAGGTCGGCCGGAAGTGGCCATTTACGAGGGTGCACCCAACGCGTTTGCCACCGGCGCATTCAAGAACGATGCACTGGTCGCGGTGTCGACCGGTCTGCTGCAATCCATGAGTGAAGAGGAAGTGGCTGCCGTGCTGGGCCACGAAGTGGCTCACATCGCCAACGGCGATATGATCACCCTCACCCTCATTCAGGGCGTGGTGAACACCTTTGTCATCTTCATGTCGCGCGTCGTGGGCTACTTTGTCGACCGAGTCCTGTTGAAGAATGAGCGCGGGACCGGCATTGGCTTTTATGTAACGGCCTTCGTTTTCGAGATTATTTTTGGTGTGTTGGCGTCCATTATCGTTGCCTGGTTCTCACGCCAGCGCGAATACCGCGCAGACGCCGGCTCCGCCGCCCTGTTAGGTTCCCGTCAGCCCATGATCAACGCTCTGGCGCGCCTCGGGAATATGCAACCGGGCGACTTGCCGAAAAATTTCGAATCCTCAGGCATCGCCGGCGGCAAAGCGATTAGCGCGCTGTTTGCTTCGCATCCGCCGATCGAATCGCGCATCTATGCGCTGCAAGCCATGCAACGCATCTGAGCTTTCAAAAAGCGTAAGCCCATAGTGAAGGCGCCGCACCCCCAGCGAGGGCCGGCGCCTTTATTTTTACCGTTTCCGGGTTAATCCAGCAGGCGGTCAAACCATTGGACCGCCTTGCTCCAGGCGTCGCGAGCGTCTTGCGCGTTGTAGCTCGGACGATAATCGGCGTAGAAGGCATGACCGGAATCGGGGTAGACCTCGATACGCGAGGCGCGGGCGGCTTCACTGCCCTGCTCCAGGGCTTTCTGCATGCGACGCACGTCTTCCATCGGAATGCTGGCATCCTGCTCCCCATAAAGACCCAATACCGGTGCGTGCAGACGGCCTACGACATCGATAGGGTGTTCTTTCTGAAGCGGGCTGTGGCCGGTGACCAGCTTGCCATACCATGCCACTGCTGCCTTGCAGGCCGGATTATGCGCGGCGTACATCCAGGTCAGGCGCCCGCCCCAGCAAAAACCGGTGACGCCCAGTTGCGTGACGTTGGCGCCCTGGCTGGCCGCCCATTCCACCCCCGCATCGAGGTCGGCCAGCACCTGATCGTCGGGTACCTTGGAAACAATGTCCTGGATCAGTTCGCCGATATCCGTGTATTGGCTGGCGTCGCCCTGCCGCTGATAGAGTTCCATGCCAAGCGCCATATAGCCTTCATGGGCCAAACGGCGGCAAACATCCTTGATGTGCTCATGCAGGCCGAAGATTTCCTGAATCACCAGAATGAGCGCTGGGCGCTCCATGACAGCCGGCGCCGCGTAGTACGCAGGCATTGTGCCCCCCGGTACCGGGATTTCGGCCATGCCTTGGCGCAAGCCGTCGGTGTTGGTCAGTATGGTGGTGCCGCCATTACCGGTGATCTTCGAATACGTCATGAGCTTCCCTTCCATTGTTGCCGGCGCCATATCAGCCATGGCGCATTCCGACACAACGTAGCAACATATTGCAGCTTAGTCCATTAGGAGCAATCCCCTCTGGAGCGAATTGCACCAGAAGAAACCTGCCTGCAGCGCCGCAGGCTCCCACGGCTGACTTCACCAGCAGTGAACCGCTTCAGTGCACCGGGCCGACATGACATCGGCCCGGAAAGCGTCACTCCGATGCAGAGGCGCACTCAACTCTTCTTAACGTGGGCGCAGGTCGATTCGCTCAAGGGCCCATAAATTTCTTCCGCGCTCAGGGTGGAAATGACTTTATGGTAGTCCCAGGGGCCTTTGCTTTCCTGGGGGGTCTTCACCTGCAGCAGCGACATACCGTTCATCATGCGGCCGTCGTCGCGGATCACCCCGTTCTGCACGAAGAAGTCGTTCACCGGATTGTCCTTCAGCCAAGCCATGATGGTGTCTGAGTCGTCCGTACCGGTCTGCTCAACTGCCTTCAGGAAAGCGGTCGCCGCCGAGTAATCGCCGGCCTGAATGTAAGATGGCTTGCGCCCTACGCGCTTTTCGAAGCGCTCGGACCAAGCCGTGGCCTCGTCGGATTGGTTCCAATGCCAGGGCGTGGTGAAGTACATGCCCTGAGTGACATCAAGCCCCAAGGAGTGGATATCCTGCATGAAAACGGTCAGGCCCACAGGGTTCATGGTCTGTGTCAGGCCGAAGTCGGAGGCCGCCTTGATGGCATTGACAAAGTCGCCGCCCGCATTGGCCAGGCCCAAAATCTTTGCGCCAGACGCCTGAGCTTGCAGAATGAAAGAGGAAAAATCTGCCAAACCCAGGGGTACGCGTACCGCATTGACGACCTTGCCGCCCGCGGCTTCTACGACAGAACCAGTTTCACGTTCCAGGGCATGACCGAAGGTGTAGTCGGTGGTAATGAAGAACCAGGAATCCCCGCCAGCCTTGACCACAGCCGCGCCGGTACCTTTAGCCAGCCCGCTGGTGGAATAGGTGTACTGGATGGTGTAGGGGGAACATTGCTCGTTCGTCAGGGCCGATGTCCCTGCACCCGCGGAAATGAAGAGCTTCTTCTTTTCGGCGGCGACCGCCGACATTGCCAACGCTGCAGCTGAATTCGTACCCCCAATGAGAAGGTCAACCTTCTGAGTATCGAACCATTCACGTGCACGCGCGGACGCGACGTCCGCCTTGTTCTGGTGATCTGCCACCAGCAACTCAATCGTCTTGCCCTGAATGCTGCCCCCCATGTCCTCTATGGCCATACGGATGGCTTCTGCTCCCGCCGGACCGTCGTAGTCGGAATAAACACCCGACATATCGGTGATGAAGCCAATGCGAATGACGTCATCGGTAATTCCTTGTGCAGACGCTTGCATGCCAATGGCTGCGAGCGCACCAGCGACCATCACGCTCAAAACGCGAACTTTCATTACTGCTCCTCTCTATTCGAATAGTGGTGGTTAGAACGCGACGTTGTCCTTGCCCTTGGTGTCGAGCATGGCACGCGCTTCTTCAGGAGTGGCGATCTCCAGGGAAAGCTCTTCGAGGATGCGCCGGATCTTCGCGACCTGATCGGCATTGGAGGTGGCCAGCCTGCCCTTGGACAGATAGAGACTGTCTTCCAGACCGACCCGTACGTTGCCACCCAACAGGGCACTGAGCGTGACGAAGGGCATCTGATGACGGCCCGCAGCCAAGACGGAAAGGTAGTAATCGTTGCCGAACAGTTTGTCGGCAATGGCGCGCATGTGTAGCAGGTTTTCGTGGTGCGGCCCGATGCCGCCCAGAATGCCGAAGATGCATTGCAGGAAGAATGGTGGCTTGATCAGACCGCGGTCGGCGAAATGTGCCACGTTATACAAGTGGCTGAGGTCGTAGCACTCAAATTCGAAGCGGGTACCCCGGGCGGAGAGTTCTTGCACCCCACGTTCGATCTGACTGAAGGTATTGGACAGGATGAAGTCCTTGGTCATCTCCAGGTAGGGCTTCTCCCAGTCATGTTTGAAATTTTCGATGCGGTCGCCCGCGCCTGAAATGTTGAAGTTGAACGACCCCATGTTCATGGAGGCAACTTCAGGTTCAGCCGTCAGTGCAGGAGCGAGTCTTTGCTCAAGCGTCATGCCCAGGCCGCCGCCGGTGGTGATGTTAAGAATCGCGTCTGTCTGACTTTTGATGACCGGCAGAAACTCGGCAAATAGCTTGGGATCTTGCCTGGGTTCGCCAGTGCGCGGGTCACGGGCATGCAAGTGCAGCATGGCCGCCCCCGCATTGGCAGCCTCAACGGCACTGGCAGCGATTTCCTCCGGAGTAATGGGCAGATACGGGGACATGGAGGGTGTGTGAATGGACCCCGTGACTGCACATGTGATGATGACTTTCTTCGAATGCCTCAAGTTTGTCTCCTGATTTTTATCTCGACCCATGGGCCGGCTTCAATTCGTTCTAACGAGGGGCGCGACCTCCACCACGCCAGAATCGATCACGCTGGAGGTCAGTATTCGCAATGCGTTTAATTAAAGGCCGATCTCACTGAACGGGTCAAGCTCAGGGAAAACACCCTTAAATCTGCTTCCTGACCAGCAGGTAAACTGAGCGCCGCATCGTCTCAACAAGGTCAGGGATCGCAATATGGTTACTCCAGAAGGCAGGATCGCAGTCGTGGGAACGGGGGTTATCGGCATCAGCTGGGCCGCCTGCTTTCTTGCACAAGGTTATGAAGTGGCAGCCACCGATCCGGCGCCGGGTGCGGAAGCGCGTCTGCGCAAACGGGTGGAAGACTTCTGGCCTGCCATGGAACGCATGGGCCTGGCACAAGGCGCTTCCCCCGCACGACTCAGTTTCCATGAGCAAGTTGGGGCTGCAGTCGAGGGCGCCGTATTCATTCAGGAAAACGGGCCTGAGCGCGTAGACATCAAACGCGCGACCATGCAGCAGATTGACGCCTCCGCGCCCGCCGATACCGTGATCGCCACCAGCTCGTCCGGCATCCGCATCAGCGACATCCAGGACGCTGCCACCCGCCCGGAACGCATTCTTCTTGGGCATCCATTCAACCCGCCGCATTTGATTCCGCTGGTCGAGGTGGTCGGCGGCCGCCTAACCTCCCCTCAGGCCATTGAACACGCCATGCAGTTCTACAGCGCGATCGGCAAAAAACCCATACTGCTTCAGAAGGAGGTGAAGGGGCACATTGCCAACCGCTTGCAGGCCGCGCTATGGCGGGAAGCCTTCCACTTGGTCGAACAAGGCGTTGCCAGCGTAAACGATATCGATACGGCCATTGCCCACGGCCCAGGCCTGCGGTGGGCATTGTTAGGGCCCTTCATGAACCTGCATCTTTCTGGAGGGGAAGGCGGGATCAAGCATGTACTTGAGCATTTAGGCCCGCCCATCGAAGAATGGTGGGAAGACCTTGGTGAAGTCAGCCTCACTCCCGAAATGATTGCCCGTTTTGCACAAGGGGTGGACGAGGAAATTGGCTCGGCGCAACTGGAGGATATCGTTGGGGACAGAGACGCCATTCTGCTCGACATGCTGAGCCAGAAAGCAAGATCGCGACTGATACCTTGATCAGGTCAGCATCGGCCGGCGGGCAGATCCGTAGCGCCCGCCGTGCAGAAAACGTAGCGACTAGTGCGCCTGCTCCCAGTTCGCGCCTACCCCGACTTCAGCCAGTAGTGGTACGCTCAGCTGTGCCACTGATGACATGAGGTTGGGCAGGGTGGCCGCGACCGCTTCCACTTCATCGTTGGGTACGTCGAGGACCAGCTCATCGTGCACCTGCATCACCAACTTGGCCTGCATGCCTTCGGTCCGCAGCCAATCATCGACCGCTACCATGGCCATCTTGATCAGATCGGCGGCTGTACCCTGCACCGGCGCATTGATGGCAGCCCGCTCTGCAGCGGCCTTTCGAGGGCCTTTGGCCCCACGCAGATCCGGCAGCCAGATGCGCCGCCCAAACACCGTTTCCACATAACCGTTTTCGGCGGCCTGGCCGCGAATGTCCTCCATGTAGCGGGCAACCCCCGGGTAACGCATGAAGTAGCGGCCAATATAGGCTTTCGCAGCATCGCGAGTGATGCCGAGGTTGGCCGCCAGACCAAATTCCCCCATGCCGTAGATCAGTCCGAAATTGATGGCCTTGGCGGCACGTCGTTGGTCTGAATTGACTTCTTCGAGCTTCACCCCGAACACTTCCGACGCCGTGGCTCTATGGATGTCGAGGTTTTCAGTGAAAGCCCGCTTCAGGTTTTCATCGTCGGACATATGCGCCATGACCCGCAGCTCGATCTGGGAGTAATCCGCGGAAACTATGGCGCCCCCGCTGGCAACGAAGGCAGTGCGCACGCGCCGGCCTTCCGCAGTGCGCACCGGAATATTCTGCAAGTTGGGGTCTGAGGACGCCAGCCTGCCCGTGATCACCGCCGCCTGGGCATAACGCGTGTGAACACGGTTGGTGCTGGGGTTGATCATTTTGGGCAGCTTGTCGGTGTACGTGGACTTCAGCTTGGCCAGAGCCCGGTACTCAAGAATGAGTGCGGGCAAGGGGTAGTCGAGAGCCAGCTTGCTGAGAACTTCTTCGTCGGTAGAAGGAGCGCCGCTAGCCGTCTTGCGTATTACAGGCAGCTGCATGCGCTGGAAGAGAATCTCCCCCAACTGCTTGGGCGAATTCAGATTGAAGGGCTGCCCGGCAATTTCGTATACCTTCCGTTCCAGCTCAAGCATCTGTTGACCCAGTTCATGGCTTTGCATGGCCAGAGCATGCGCGTCCAGCCGCACCCCATTGCGTTCAATCGTGGTCAGAACGTCGGAACACCGTATCTCCAACTGATAGATTCTTTCCAAACCCGGTTCGGCAGCAATGCGCGGGCGCAGTATTTGATGCAGCTGCCAGGTAAAGTCGGCATCCTCACAGGCGTAATGCGCTGCCTTGTGCACTTCAACTTCGTCGAAGCAAATCTGCTTTGCACCCTTGCCGCAGATTTCTTCGTAGCTGGTTCCGCCACGCCCCAGCCAGCGCTCACCCAGTTCCTGCAGGCTCACTCGCCGATGGGACTCCAGAACATATGACTGCAGCATGGTGTCTTCGGTAACGCCAGCCAGCCGTATGCCTTCATTGGCCAGTACATGGGTGTCATACTTAGCGTTGTGAAGAAGTTTTGCGGCTTGTGCATCTTCCAGCCAGGGCCGCAGGCGATCCAGCACCATGCGTTTGTCGAGTTGCTGAACAGCGTCAGGCCCACGATGCGCCACCGGAATGTAGCAAGCCACACCACCTGCCGTGGCCAGAGAAATGCCGACCAGGCGCGCCAACATCGGGTCCAGGGAGGTGGTTTCAGTGTCCATGGCCACCAGCTCAGCATTGCTGATGGCAGATACCCATTTATCGAGACTTTGCGGGTCTAGGACTGTTTCGTAATCTACCGGCGGCGCGGGTGGAGGCTCCGCGGCCACCCGGGCGTCCTGTTCCGGGACGCGTTCAGGGTCACCAGTCAGCTCGCGCAACCAGCTCCGGAAGCCGTAACGTTCAAATAGTGCAACCAGGGTTTCCGTATCAGTCGCTGCCGGCACCAGGGACTCCAGCCCGCCGTTGATGTCGGTTTCACAATCAATTTTTATGGTGACCAGCTGACGGGTCAGGGCGAAATGCGGAATTGTGTTTCGCAGGTTCTCTCCAGCCACCCCCTTGATTTTGTCCGCTTTTTCTATCAAATGCTCAAGCGAGCCGTACTCATTCAGCCATTTTGCGGCAGTCTTGGGCCCGACCTTCGGCACCCCTGGAATATTGTCGACGTTGTCGCCCACAAGCATGAGATAATCAACGATCTGTGAAGGCTCAACGCCAAACTTTCGGCGCACGCCTTCCACATCCAGCCGTTCACCATTCATGGTATTCACCAGCTCTACATGCTCGTTCACGAGCTGTGCAAGGTCTTTGTCACCTGTAGAGACAATGGTGTGCACACCCAGTTTTGTTGCCTGGCAGGCGAGCGACCCGATGATGTCGTCGGCCTCCACGCCCGGTACAGAGATCACTTTCCACCCCATGGCGGCGACTGCCGTATGGATGGGCTCGATTTGTGCTGCAAGGTCCTCAGGCATGGAAGGACGGTGTCCCTTGTAATCGGGATACAGTTCTTCGCGGAAGGTTTTGCCCCTTGCGTCAAATACGCAGGCTGCATAGTCTGCCTTGTAATCGGAAATCAGTCTCCTTAACATGGAGATGACCCCGTACAGGGCGCCCGTGGGCTCGCCTTTTGCATTGCGCAAATCTGGCATTGCGTGGAAGGCCCTATACAGGTAGCTGGACCCATCAACAAGTAACAAGGTTTTTTTCATGTCCAATAGAATTGTCCGTTTACCGGCGACTCAGCAGATTCCCCGGATTATGGCAGAGATGGAAACTGCTGCGGAAACACTCCAGGGAATGGGTTGG
>JAJUJD010000223.1 GCA_029267315.1 Alcaligenaceae bacterium | reverse complement strand
TTATGCCTGAAAGGGCAACGGCGTTGAGCCGCAGCGAGAAGTCAGCAGAGGTCGTAGTAGCCGGAGTTGCGGGGCCGAGGAGGCCAGAAGTTAAACGGCGAAGGACCGAACGAGAAGGAGTATGACTCGACATGTCGATGCCGTTCGTATTGCCTCAGATGTCCACCCCGGTGCAGCGGGCCGGCGTAGCCTGTGGTGAAGCCGCAGTCGATCCTGCCAGCGAGGAAACGAATGGCCCGCGACGTGGGAATGAGCATACAGGGTCAGCGTTGCTGCACGCGATATATAAGCTGCCGTCCCAGTAGGCGCTATTGTTTGATTAGCTGCAGAAGGCCTTGCGCGAGCAGGCCTTTGGCGTCTGCAAACGTGGTAAGAATCTCGAAGTGATTCAGCCCTGGGCCCACCAGTTCGCTTGGGTTCAAACCGTCTTTTTGCAGCTTGGCCACGTATTGATCATGTTGTCGAATGAACTCGGGCGATTCAAGTTCACCGCGCGCCACCAGGTATTTTGGCCCTTGGTTCGCACTATGACGTATCGGACTCAACGCGTGGACTTCCAATGGGCTAAGTTCCAGGTAGTGGCGCCGCTTGGAGTGAACAACCGGCTCCAGATCATAAATTCCACTGCACAGGAATACGCTCTGAATTAGACGCGGAGCGTGGGGTAGCAGGGTGTCCCAATCTAGCGACGCCAAGCAGGCGGCCAGGTGGGACCCGGATGAATGACTGGAGATGTGAATGCGCGGGTTGGCGCCGAACTGCTGGTAGTTCCGGCTTATCCATGTAATTGCCGAAACCAGCTGGTTAAGCATCGGGAACAGTCGTCCGCCGTGAACGCCTACATTGTCGAAGTTCAGGCAAACATAATTCAGGCCGTGTTCAACCAGCCATGGCGCGGGGAAGAGGTAATCGCGTGCGCTGCCTATGCGCCAGGCACCCCCGTGGATAAACACGACAATATCCGCGTCGGCCTTTTCAGGCTTGAACCAGTAGCCATGTTCGGAGGCATTCAACCCATACTGAAATTTTTGTCCGCCCAGGCGTGACTCTACCAGTTGGCTTTGTTCCGTATACCAGCCATTTACCTGTTTGGCATTGGCGGCGTACACGCCCTGATCGTAACGTTTTTCGAGCTCGGCAACGCTTAGCGATTTCCAGTCGGTGGTCATGTGCGGGATCCGTTAGGTTGAAGCCATGGACGCTTGCTGCTTGCGATGGCGATTCCAGTTTTGTGCGATGCCTGCGCTGATAATCAGCTGCAGCAAGTGGAAAATCATCAGGGGCAAAACCATCATGCCGACAGCAGGGGCTGCAAACAGTACTTGGGCCATGGGAACTCCGCTGGCCAGACTCTTTTGCGCACCGCCAAATAGCGCGGTAACGCGGTCTTCGTGCGCAAACCCCAGCCACGACGCGAGCCCATACACATATGCCATCGACAAGGCCAAGAATAGCAGGCTGATCACCACCACTCCACCGATCATGCCAACAGAAACCTGTTGCCACAGGCCACCTACCACGGCGGCACTGAACGCGCTGTAAATCACCAGAAGAATGGAGCCGCGATCGACAAAGGACAGGGCTTTTCCCGCCTTGCGGAAGAAGCCGTCAAAGTAGGGGCGCAGAAAATGGCCGGCCAAAAATGGCAGCATCAACTGGATGAAAATCTTGCCTGCCGACTCCAGCATCGAGGTATCGCCGGTTTGCACCACCAGCGAGTTCACCAGGTAGGGCGTGATCAACACTCCAAGCAGGGTGGACGCGGATGCGCTGCACACCGATGCTGACACATTGCCGCCGGCAATACTGGTAAGCGCAACCGCAGACTGTACGGTGGCAGGCAACATGCACAAATACAGTACCCCTAAGTACAGCTCCGGGCTGACCAGCGGTGTGAGTACGGGTCGCAGCGCAAAGCCAATAATCGGGAAGAACACAAACGTGCAGCTAAGAATAAGTGCATGCAGCCGCCAATGAAGCAGGCCGTCGATAATCGCCTGGCGCGGAAGCTTCGCCCCATGCAGGAAGAACAGCAAAGCAATGGCAGCGGTAGTGATGTACTTAAGTGCCACAGCAAAGCCGCCGGATGCCGGCAACAGGCTGGCCAATGCGACCGTGCCGATCAGCAATAAGGTGTAGGTGTCAGGGAGAAGGCGCTTCATGGTGCTTGAAAAACTGTAAAACCGTATTGGACGACGAACTCAGTAAAAACTGAAATTAATTTATCGCATAGAGCTATAATTTCTTTGCATGAATGTCACTCTCAAACAGCTTCTGGTGTTTCGCGCGGTAGCCGAAGAACGCAACTTTCGTCGGGCAGGCGAGAAGGTTGGCCTGACGCAGCCGGCCGTAAGTCGTGCCATCAATGAGCTCGAAAGCCAGATCAACCTGCGCCTGTTCGACCGCACTACGCGCGAGGTCAGGTTCACCCAAGCGGGTGCCATACTGGCGCAGCGTTTGCCGCGCTGGATGGACGAGCTCGACAACACGCTTAACGATATACACAGCTGGGCAAGCGCGAAGACCGGCAAAGTTCGTATTGCCAGCAGTCCCACGCTTTCCGCGGCCCTGGTGCCGCAATGTCTGGCTTATTGCGCCTATCACGAGCCTGGCTTGCAGGTGATTTTGTTTGATCGGGTCCAGCAAGATGTGTTGCAGGGCATTCTGTCGGGCGAAGTGGATTTCGGTCTGATTGTTGAGCCGGGTTCTGCCGTGTCGCGCGAACTGCATCATGAGACTCTGATGACCGACCCGTTTGTGGCGGTGTGTCCGCAGGACCATCCCTTGGTGGAACAGGGGCTGAAGCAGTCCGTGCATTGGCGCGAGCTAAGCCCATATGACCTGATTCTGCTCGATCAGGCGTCAGGAAGCCGACCACTGATCGACCGCGTCCTGGCCAAGCATGAATTTTCGGGTCAGATCGTGCAGGAGGTCGGGCACGTCACCACGGGTTTTGAAATGGTTCGTGCCGGTTTGGGGATAAGTGTCGTGCCCGGCCTTGCCGTTCCCGAAGTGGGGCTACCTGGCTTGAAAGTGGTCGGACTCAGTCCCCTTGCGACGCGCAAGATTCTTCTCGCGCGTCCGAAGAACAAGACGCTCGCACCCCTCGCCGAAAGGCTCTGGCAGCTGGTGCAGGAAAGCACCGAACAGACCAAGCAACGTCGCAAGGTGGCCTTGAACCTGCCGTCGTGATCCAGGACAAGGGGCAGAACGGCTTACTTTGCAGGGAGGAGTTTCTCGCCGCCATGCTCCTTCAATGCGGCTTCCAAGGCTTTCTCGTAGTTCGGCCTCGCGCTTTTCAAGCGAGCGCGTCCCGCGTCGGTAAGCACCGTATACACACCGCGTTTGTCGTCCGGGCAGACGTCACGCACAGTCAGGCCGCCGCGTTCCAGGCGTTCCACCATGCGCGACACTGAGCTCTGGTTCAGACGCAGATGAGCAGCCAGGTCTTGCATGCGTAGTTCGGAATCTGGGGACCGCGCGAGAATTTCAAGGGCGCGGTATTCCGACAGGCCAAGCCCATGGCGGGCTTGCAGCACCTTGCCCAAGTCGGCTTCGACGTTGGATACGGTTTGAATCAGCCTCAGCCACGCGTCGCTTTT